>CAZJBN010000100.1:0-18192 GCA_964543955.1 uncultured Bifidobacteriaceae bacterium | reverse complement strand
CATCGAGGCCAAGAGTCGCGGCGTCTACGAGGCACCCGGCATGGCGCTCCTGCACCTGGCGTACGAACGGCTCGTCACCGGCATCCACAACGAGGACACGATCGAGCAGTACCGCGAGAGCGGCCGGCGCCTCGGGCGGCTGCTCTACCAGGGCCGCTGGTTCGATCCGCAGAGCATGATGCTGCGCGAGACCGCGCAGCGCTGGGTCGCGCGCGCCGTCACCGGCGAGGTGACGCTCGAGCTGCGGCGCGGCAACGACTACACGATCCTCGACACGACCAGCCCCAACCTCACCTACAAGCCCGAACGGCTGACGATGGAGAAGGGCGAGGCGTTCTTCACGCCGCAGGACCGCATCGGGCAGCTGACGATGAGGACGCTCGACATCATCGACACACGTGACAAACTCCGGATCTACACGGAGACGGGCCTGATCGGGTCGGGCACGGCCGGCGTTCCGCTGCTCGAGGGCAAGAAGGAATAGGGAGGGACGACATGGGCCGAATGCTGATGCTCGCGGGCGGCGTGCTGCTGATCGTTGGCGCACTTCTCTCGTTCGGCCCGAGGCTCCCGTGGCTTGGGCGGCTGCCCGGGGACATTGTCATCGAGCGGGAGAACTTCCGGTTCTACTTTCCGCTGGCCACGTCGATTCTCGTCAGTATCATCCTGACGCTGATCGTTGCGCTCTTCAGGCGGTAGCCCGTCACCCCTCTGTCGCACGACCGACGGCGAGCTGTCAGACCGGGGGGCTATCGTAGGGCTCGATGCCGGGGCCGCGGGCGTCCAGGCGCGGACCGCGCCCTCGGCTACGGCCGCCGCAACCGCAACTCCTTCCACATCCACGTGAGGTCTCGCGGCGGGTCTGGCGACGCCATCCGCGCTTCGCGGTTCTCGATGTCGATCAGCAGCGAGGTCAGCCGCGGCCGCATCCGGCGATCGCGGGCGGCGGCGCGTGGGGTCATGCCGTCGAGCGCCGGGCTGTGCTCACGGTCGCCCGACCGGAGATTCCTGCAGCGCTCTCCACAACAACTCCCGTGCATCCGGGTTGGCCCAGATCTCCGTGCCGTTCGGATCGGCGATGCGCTCGATGGTGACGGCTGCCGGCGTCGAGAGGCTGATCGCGCGCAGGCCGGGCAGGGTTTCGCCAGGTGCGAGGTGAAAGATCAGGGGCTGCCACATCGCCGGCGGCATCGATGGATCCAGGGGCTGGCCGACGCGTTCGTCGGGCACGAGGCGGTACGACGACATGCTGCCGTCGGAGGCAAACGCAAGCCTCAGCACGACGGCGTCAGGCGTGGGGCCGGCGCTGCCACGCCGGCGGGCAGAGACGTTCAGCCGGAGGCTGCCCGAGACCGGATTGAGTGTGAGCACGGCCTGGTCGAGCTCGAGGGGTGGCAGCGCTTCGGCCTCGACGACCGGGAGCTGGCGTGAGCCGTGGAACGGTTCGCGGTAGATGCCCTGCTGAGCGGCTGCGGACAATCCACAGCCGAGCGCGACAACGCCGACGATCATCCGAGGATTCATCGGGACCTCCGCCCTTCTGACGCCGGCCTTTCCGCCCTGGCCTGTCCCCCCGTCTTCCTCTTCCGAGAGCCACGGCCTGAGACCGCCCGTCGGGTTTCACCTAATCCGTTGACTCCCGGCAATCATCTGCGGAAGATATACGCCATTCATCCCGTCCGGGATTAGCCGGGTACCAGCGCTCTCCCTTCCGTCTCTCGTCGGCCATGCGACCAGGAGGGTTCAATGCGCGCTTGTGGTTTCGCCGTCTGGCTGGTTCTCGTTACCGCGTCGGTGTCTTTCGCCCAGGCCGTGACCTCGGGAACGGGGGCTGTCAACGGACGAATTACCGACAACACCCAGGCGGTCATGCCTGGCGTGACCGTGACCCTGACGAGCCCGTCGATGATGGGCGCACGCGTCGCCACGAGCGACGTGAACGGCCAGTATCGCTTCACGGCCGTTCCTCCGGGCGACTACACCGTGCTCTTCGAACTACCCGGCTTCACGACCGTCAGGAACGAGGACATCCGCATCAGCGTCGGCTTCACCGCGACGGTCAACGCCGAGATGCGCCTCGCGTCCTTGACCGAGTCCATTGTCGTCACCGGGCAGTCGCCGGTCGTGGATACGGCAGCCACCCGCGTCGGCAACACGTTCGACGCGAGGCAGTTGTCGGCCCTGCCCACTTCCAGGGATTACTTCTCGCTGCTGGCCGGCTCGCCGGCCGTGCAGATGAACCGCATCGACGTGGGCGGCAGCACCAACGGCACGCAACATGGCTTCGTGACCTACGGCACGACGGGACAGGTGCGCGCGAGCATCGAGGGCCTCAACGCCACCGAGGCGACCGGCGCGTTCGGGAACTATCCGGACGTCGGCGGCATGGAGGAAGTGCAGATCAACACGGCCGCGCACACCGCCGAGGCCTCGACGCCGGGCGTGCAGTCGCAGTTCATCAGCAAGTCCGGCGGCAACGAGTTCCGCGGCACGGTGTTCGGGAGCTACTCACCGGAGGACTGGCAGTCCTTCAACATCGACCAGGACCAGATCGATCGAGGCCTGGGCGGTGGCGGAGGGCTCGATCCCGAGGACGTCAACCGCCTCTCCTCCTATCAGGACATCAATCTCGGCTTCGGCGGCCATCTCGGCCGCGACCGGCTCTGGTGGTACGGCTCGTATCGCCACCAGGACATCAAGGCGCGTTACGTCAACTTCCCGGTCAAGCCGCAGCAGACCATCCTCAACAACTACAGCGCGAAGCTGACCTACAACCTGTCGCAGAACAACAAGCTCGTCGCCTACACGCAGCCTTCGCAGAAGAAGCAGCCGCAGCGCTTCGACTCGTTCCTGCTCGGCGTGGACACGGGCATCAACACCTCCGAGGCGACGACGTGGAACCAGAACTTCTGGGCGTGGGTGCACAAGGGCGAGTGGAACGGCGTGCTCTCTGACGACGCCTTCGCCGAGATTCGGGGCGGCCAGTACGGCTACAACTGGGACAACGGCGTCAACGGCGAGGGCCTGCGGTACGAGGACATCGGCAACAACCTGATCTTCGGCAGGAACCGCAACTGGCGCCGGGAGCGACGCCGCGATCAGGTGCTCGGTACCGTCAGCCTGTTCAAGGGCACCGCGTCCGCGGGCGATCACAACCTCAAGGCCGGCGGCGAGATCTTCCGTGAGACCGTCGTGGACATCTACATCGACGGGTACGAGGAAGACATCGTGCACGTCCTGCAGAACGGCAACCCGCTGGACATCATCCTGTTCCAGGCGCCGAACACCTCGGAGAACGGGCTCTGGACCTACGGCGCGTTCGTCAACGACACGTGGCGTGTGAACGGGCGGTTGACCGCGAACCTCGGTCTCCGTTTCGATCGCTACCGGGCCTTCCTGCCCGAGCAGGTGCACGCCTCAGGGCGCTTCAACCCGGCGGCCATCACGTTCCCGGCCAATGACGACGTCATCAGCTTCAATCTGTTCGCGCCGCGCCTCGGCCTGACCTACGACGTGCGCGGCACGGGGAGGACGGTCGCGAAGTTCAACTACGGCAGGTACTGGTACAACCCAGGCGCCGACTTCCTGTTCAACGTCAACGAGAACTCCAACGCGTGGTGGCGTCGCCACCGCTGGGCGGACGCCAACGCGGACGGCCGCTGGAACCCTGGCGAGGAGGGCACGCTCGTGTCGAGCCGGGGCGGCGTCGCGCTCGAATCGCTCGACCCCGATCTCGAGAACACGCGCACCGACGAGATCGCCACGTTTCTCGAGCACGAGTTGATGGCGAACTTCGGCGTACGCATCGGGTATGTCTGGCGCGGCATCCGCAACCAGTACGCGCGTGTCAACGTGGCGCTTCCCTATGAGGCATTCTCGGTTCCCGTCAACGTGCCCGATCCGGGTCCCGACGGCCGTGTGGGCACCGGCGACGACCGCAGCCCGATTGCGGCCTTCGACCTCGACCCGGCGTTCAGAGGACTCACGCCGGTCAACATGACGACCAACGTGGCCGGGGGCGTCGCGGACTTCCACACCTTCGAGATCACCGGCACCAAGCGGATGAGCAACAGCTGGAGCCTGCTCGCGTCGTACGGCTACACGAAGAGCTTCGACAATGGGAACACGGCGTACCAGGGCAACACGGTCCGCCAGAACGCGCTCCCGGCGACGCCGAACGACAAGATCAACACCGACAACGGCCGCCACGACTACAGCCGGCAGAACGTCAAGCTGGCGGGCACGTGGAACACGCCGTGGTGGGGCATCTCGATGTCGCCGATGCTGCGCTACCAGCAGGGCTTCCCCTGGGGACGGACCTTCGCGTCCACGCTGAGCTACGGCAGCGTCCGCTTCCTGGCCGAGCCGCTCGGAACCTCTCGCCAGGACGAGATCGTCATCGCCGACCTGCGCGTGGAGAAGACGTTCGACCTCGGCAGCCGGCGCGACGTGTCGGGATTCTTCGACCTCTACAACATGTTCAACGCCAACCCGGCGCAGAACCTGCAGTGGAGCTCGGGTACGTCCTTCAACCGTCCGCTGAGCGTCGTGCCGCCGCGGCTGGCGAGGATCGGGGTGAAGCTGAACTTCTAGACTTAGGGCTCTCGCTTCGCTCGGGGTGGGACCGGCGCTGGCGCGCCAGGGGGACCGCTCGCTCACGCTCGCGGCAGGGCCCGCGCTGACGCGCGGGTGCGACACGGCGTTCGGGTGATTCCGCCAGGCGGCTTTGTCCCTCCGCGCCGAAGGCGCGGTCCCACCCGAGGCGAAGCCGAGGGTCCTGCCGCGAGCGGTCCCACCCGAGGCGAAGGCGGGGTCCACCCGTGCGAAGCGAACGGTCCCTCCACGCCGAAGGCGCGATCCCACCCGCGCGCAGCGCGGGTCCTACTTCTTGATGTACGGCGCCGCCTGCTCCTTCACCGTCTTCTCGTCGCCGACGATGACGAGCGTCATCTGGTCTGGCGTGAGGTACTTGTTGCTCATGCGCAGGATGGCCTCGGGCGAGACGGCCATGACGCGCTTCACGTACTGCGACAGGTAGTCGGCGCCGAGATCGTGCAGGTCCACGAAGGCCAGCTGGCTGATGACCCCGCCCCGCGAGGCGTTCTGCACCACGAAGACGCCGGCGAGGTTGTTCTTGATGCCCTGCAGCTCCTGGGCGGACGGCTCCTCCTTCCGCAGCCTGTCGATCTCGAAGAAGATCTCCTTCAGTGACGCGCCGGTCATGGCCGTGGTGACGTCGGCCGTCTGCACCCAGTGCGCCACGTCGGGATGCGACGAGATGCTGCTGAAGGGCGAGTAGGTGTAGCCCTTGTCCTCACGGATGTTGCTCGTGATGCGGGAGGCGAACGAGCCGCCGAGGAGCGAGTCGGTGACCACGAGCGGAATCCAGTCCGCATGGGACGGGTCGGCCACGGCCACCCCCAGCCTCACCGTGGACTGCGGCGCGCCGGCGCGATCCACGAGCGCGAACCGGGTCGTGCTGTCGGCGGGTGGCTTCGACGCGGCTCTGGGCTGCCCCTTGGCCCATCCATCGAACGCCTGACGCACGGCGGCTTGCATGGCGTCGCGATCGAAGACGCCCGCGACGTACAGGCGCGCCCGTCCCGCGCCGAAGTGGTCGCGGTGGAAGGCCCTGACCTGGTCGAGCGTGTAGCCGTTGAGCATGGCCTCGGTGGGGAACGTGCGTCCGTACGGATGGTCGCCGTAGACGAGCTCGGCGAACTTCTCGGCGGCGATCGCCTGCGGCGACGCCCGCTGCACGGCCAGTTCGCGCGCGAGATTGGCCTGGAGGCGCGCGAGCTCCGAGGCCGGCAGGCGCGGCTGCCGGACGACGCTCGCCAGGAGTCCGACGGCCTTCGGTCCCTGCTCGCTGAGGACGTCGGTGGTCACCGTCGTCGTGTCGGCGCCGACCGAGATGCCGAGCTGTCCGCCCATTCCCGCGAACTCGCGCGCGAGCGCGTCAGCGCTCAATGTGTCGGTGCCTTCCTGCAGCATCCGGCCCAGGAGATCCGCCAGCCAGACCTGATCCTTCTGTTCGTCGGCATTGCCGGCGTCGACGACCAGCCGCACCGTGACCTTCGGCACGCGGCCAAAGGGCACCATCGTGACGGGCAGGCCGTTGTCGAGCGTGAATCGTGTCGGCGTCGGGATGACGAAGTCCCGTGCGGGTCCGGGCGCCGGCGGCTGCTGGCGCGTCTGGGCCGCCGCGGGGCCTGCGGCCATCGCGAGCGCGAGCGTCGACGAGACGATTCGGCTGATCATCATCGCTCCTCCCCGGGTGCCTTGTCGGTCTTGCCAGGCGTCACGACGTAGACGGTGCGGTTGGTCGCGCGCAAGTACTCGCTGGCCGTGCGCTTGACCGTCTCCGGCGTGACCTTGGCGAACTCGGCCTCGAGCTCGTTGATCTTCGCCGGGTCGTCGTCGAAGAGCGCGAAGGAGGCGAGCAGGTTGGCGCGGCCGAAGCCCGCGAAGCTCTCCGTCTGCGCGTAGAGCTGCGATCGCATCTTCGTGCGGGCGCGGTCGAGCGTCGCCTGGTCGAGCCCATCGCGCTGCAGGCTGGCGACGACATGATCGATGGCCTTGACGATCTCGTCCGACGACGTGGACGTGTCATGGATGACGCTCGCCATCCACAGCATCGGTCCGCTGTAGTCGAACATGCTGCCCAGGCCGAAGTTGATGCCCGCCGACACGCTCCCGGTGAGCGCGCGCTTGCGCACCAGTTCGTCGTACAGCAGCGAATCGTTCCCCTGCGCGAGCGCCTGATCGATCAGCCCGAAGGCGTACCACTCCGGCGTGAAGCGCCCGGGCACGTGATACGCGATGCCGACGGCCGGGCGGTTGGCCAGCGGATCGGTGCGGCCCGCCCGCTTCTCCCGCTCCTGGCGGGGCTCCGAGAGATCCGGCGGCCTGGGCAGCGTGGCCGAGGCGATGGGCCCGAAGTACTTCTCGATCCATCCCTTGACCGGCGCCGCCTCGAAGTCTCCGCTCACGACGAGCACGGCGTTGTTCGGCGCGTAATAGGTCTTGAAGAACGCTCGCACGTCCTCGAGGGTGGCGGCGTCCAGATGCGCGAGGTCGCCGTAGAAGTTGTGCGCGTTGTGCCAGTTCTCGTTGGCCGCCATCGGCAGGTCGATCCACGGGAAGCCGCCGTAAGGCTGGTTGAGCACGTTGACGCGCACCTCGTTCTTGACCACCTCCTGCTGATTCTTCAGGTTCTCCGCGTCGATGATCAGGCTCCGCATCCGATCCGCCTCGGCCCACAACACGGTCTCGACGACGTGCGAGGGGACGACCTGGTAGTAGTTGGTGAAGTCGAATCGCGTGGAGCCGTTCAGCAGCCCGCCGTTGGACTGGACCAGCCGGACGAACGCCATCTTGCCCAGGTTCTCGGAACCCTGGAACATCATGTGCTCGAAGAGGTGCGCAAAGCCCGTGCGGTCGCGCGGTTCGTTGCGGAACCCGATGTTGTAGTACACGGTGACGGCCGCCGTGGGCGACGTCTGATCGCGTGACAGCACCACTTTCAGACCGTTGGGCAGCTTGTAGTAGTCAATCGGGACGTCGAGGCGGTTCCCCGGAGCGCCTCCGGAGGGCGTCTGGGCCGCGTCGAGCGGCGCCAACCCCGACAGCACCGCGGCTGTCATCACCGCTCCCGCCGCCGTCCACCATCGTCGTGCTCGCATGTCGCGCCCTCGTCGGAAGTGTGAGACCTGAAGGACAGGGGAGTCGGCAGCCCGACTCCCACGCTGCTAGAGGCTTAGGACGAGCGCGGCCCGCCATCGGTTCGCGCCCGCCTCGGCGCCGGCCTGGGCGTGCTCAGCCCTTCTCGATGGTCACGCGCTCGATCACGATGTCCTTCACCGGCCGATCCTGCGCGCCGGTCTTCGTCCTGCCGATCGCCTGCACGACGTCCATCCCTTCGATCACTTCGCCGAAGATGGCGTGTTTGTTGTCGAGCCACGGCGTCGGGACCAGCGTCACGAAGAACTGGCTTCCGTTCGTGTTCGGGCCGGAATTGGCCATCGAGAGCAGTCCGGGCCGATTGTGCTGGAGCCCAGGGCCGAACTCATCCGCGAACTTGTAGCCCGGACCGCCGCGTCCCGTGCCTTCCGGGCACCCGCCCTGCAGCATGAAGCCGTCGATGACGCGGTGGAAGATGAGCCCGTCGTAGAAGGGCCGCTTCACTTTCTGTCTCGTGCCGGGATCGAGCCACTCTTCGGTGCCGGAGGCCAGGCCGACGAAATTGGCAACGGTCTTCGGCGCGAGATCGTCGAACAGGCGAACCTTGAAGGCGCCCTCGGAGGTCGTGAAGGTTGCTGTGCTCATGCCCTGATCTTAGCGGACCCTTACTTCGTTCGGGTAGGACCCCGCCCACGCTCGCGGTGGGACCCGCGCTCGGCGCGGGCAGGACTCCTCGCAAGGCTCGGAGTGGGACCGCCCACTTCGGATCGCGGTCGGATGCGCTCCCACCGGCGCGGTAGCGCCGGTCCTGCGCGTGGTGGAACGGAGACGCGTCCCACTCGCCGAAGGCGAGTCCCACCCCGCCGAAGCGGCAAGCCGCGAAAGCGAGGTCCTAGTCTCCGAACGCAATCCCCTGCGCCAGCGGGAGCGCCGTCGACCAGTTGACGGTGTTCGTCTGCCGGCGCATATATGCCTTCCACGCGTCGGAGCCCGACTCGCGGCCGCCGCCCGTCTCCTTCTCGCCGCCGAACGCGCCGCCGATCTCCGCGCCAGACGTGCCGATGTTGACGTTGGCGATGCCGCAGTCCGACCCGCGTGCCGAGAGGAACTCCTCGGCCGTCCGCATGCTCTCGGTGAAGACCGCGCTCGAGAGGCCCTGCGGTACGCCGTTGTGCAGGCGGAGCGCGTCCTCGAATCGCTCGTACTCGAGGAGATAGAGAATCGGCGCGAAGGTCTCCTGCTCCACGATCGCGGACTGCGCCGGCATCCGGACGATGGCCGGCTCGACGAACTGCGGGCCGATGTCGGGGCGGCGCGTGCCGCCGTGCAGCAGTTCGCCGCCTTCGGCCAGGGCCTGTGCGAGCGCGGCTTCCATCTGCCCGACCGCCTGCGGCGTGACGAGCGGTCCCATCAGCGTGCCCGCGTCGAGCGGATCGCCGATCGTCACCTGGGCATACGCCTTCCTCAACCGATCGGTGAGGGCCGGCATCACGTCCGTGTGCGCGATGATGCGACGCGTGGACGTGCACCGCTGGCCGGCCGTGCCGACCGCGCCGAAGAGGATGGCCCGCACGGCCATGTCGAGATTGGCATCGGGCGTGACGATGATCGCGTTGTTGCCGCCGAGCTCGAGGATGGTGCGGCCGAAGCGTCCGGCGACCGTGGCGGCGACGTGGCGGCCGACGGCCGTGGATCCGGTGAACGAGATGAGGGGCAGGCGGCGATCGTTGAGCATGGCTTCGCCGACCGTGCGGCCGGCGCCGGCCACGAGCGTGAAGATGCCCGTCAGGCCGTGGTCGGCCATCACCTGGTTGGCGATGTGCTGGACGGCGATGGCCGTGAGCGGCACCGGTTCGGCGGGCTTCCAGACGACCGTGTCGCCGCAGACGGCGGCGAGCGCCGCGTTCCAGGACCAGACGGCCACGGGGAAGTTGAAGGCCGTGATCACACCAATGGGACCGAGCGGGTGCCACTGTTCCATCATGCGGTGGCCCGGCCGTTCGGAGGCGATGGTGAGACCGTAGAGCTGACGCGAGAGCCCGACCGCGAAGTCGCAGATGTCGATCATCTCCTGGACTTCGCCGTGGCCCTCCGCGCGGATCTTGCCCATCTCGAGCGAGACCAGATCGCCGAGCGGTTCCTTGAGCCTCCGGAGTGCCTCGCCGAGATCGCGGACCACTTCGCCGCGTTTGGGGCCCGGTACCTCGCGCCACTTTCGAAACGCCAACTCGGCGGCAGCAGCCACCTGCTCGTAAGTGTCGGGGCTTGCCAGCACCACTTCCGCAATGGGCTTGCCGGTCGTGGGGTTGAACGAGGTGAGGCGCTGGCCGGCTTCATCCCGGATCCAGCCGTCGGGGCCTGTGCATGCGCCGGGGTTGACCGGTTGGATCGAGAGCTTGTCGAGAATCGTCCGGGACATCTCATCAGTGTATCCGGCGGAACCGGTGGAGGTTCAGAGTTCAAAGCCCCTAAAGCCCCTAAAGCCCCTAAAGCCCCTAAAGCCCCTGAAGCCTAAAGCCTAAAGCCTAAAGCCTAGAGTCTTAAGCCAAGAGCCTGTCCAGTACAATTCCCCCCTCATGCGCACGCACGATGTCGAAGCCCTGGTTCGGGGACTGCATCCCGACCCCTTCTCGATTCTCGGTCCCCATGAGACGACGGAGGGGCTGGCGATTCGGGCGTTCTGGCCGCGGGCGCGATCGATCGCGGTGGCGCCCGACGGCGCGGCCAGAGATGGCGCCGGTCGCGACCATGCGATGCGGCTCGTCCACCCCGAAGGGCTCTTCGAAGTCGTCATCGCGGATGCGGCTCGCGCGTCGTTCGACTATCGGCTGCGTATTACCACGAACGGCGACGACACGTTCCTGCTCGACGATCCCTATCGCTACGGTCCGGTCCTGACCGATTACGATCTGCACCTGCTCGGAGAGGGCACGCATGTCCGCGCGTTCGATCGGCTCGGGGCGCGGCCGGTGACACACGGCATTCGCCAGGGCGTGCACTTCGCCGTCTGGGCGCCCAACGCGCGGCGCGTGAGCGTCGTCGGCGACTTCAACGGGTGGGACGGACGCGTCCACGTCATGCGCGCCATCCGGCCCGGCGGCTACTGGGAGACCTTCCTGCCGGGGCTGGGCCACGGCGATCGGTACAAGTACGAGGTGATCGGGGCTGACGGCCGTGTGGTGCTCAAGGCCGATCCGTACGGCCGGTTCTTCGAGACGCCACCGCGCACGGCCTCGATCGTGTGGGGCGGGGCCGGGCACGTGTGGGGCGATGCCGCGTGGATGAGCTCGCGCGCCGGGAAGGGCGAGTGGCGGGAACGGCCCATGTCCATCTACGAGGTGCATCTCGGGAGCTGGCAGCGTGCGGCCGACGGCCGCCTGCCCACGTACCGCGAGATGGCCGAGCGGCTCGTGCCCTATGTGGTCGAGATGGGATTCACCCACATCGAGCTCCTCCCGGTGATGGAGCACCCGTTCACCGGGTCCTGGGGCTACCAGGTGATCGGCTTCTTCGCGCCGACGAGCCGCTTCGGCACGCCGGAGGACTTCAAGGCATTCGTGGACGCGTGCCATCAGGCCGGCATTGGCGTCATCCTCGACTGGGTGCCGGGGCATTTCCCGCGCGACGAACACGGCCTCGCGCGCTTCGACGGCACCGCGCTCTACGAGCACGCGGATCCGAGGCAGGGCGAGCACCAGGACTGGGGCACGCTCGTGTTCAACTACGGACGGCACGAGGTGCGGTCGTTCCTGCTGTCGAACGCGCTCTTCTGGCTCGAACAGTGCCACATCGACGGCCTGCGCGTGGATGCGGTCGCCTCGATGCTCTATCTCGACTACTCGCGTCAGCCCGGCGAGTGGGTGCCCAATCGCTACGGCGGCCGCGAGAACCTCGAGGCCATCGCCTTCATCGAGCAGTTGAACCGCCTGGTCGCGGCCGAATGCCCCGGCGCGATCACGCTGGCGGAGGAGTCGACCTCCTGGCCGGGCGTGACCCGGCCCACGCACCTCGGCGGCCTCGGGTTCACCTACAAGTGGAACATGGGTTGGATGCACGACATGCTCCAGTACCTGTCGCACGATCCCGTACACCGCAAGTGGCATCAGGAGAAGATCACGTTCTCGATGCTGTACGCCTACAGCGAGCGCTTCGTCCTGCCGTTCTCGCATGACGAGGTGGTGCACGGCAAGCGATCGATGCTCGACAAGATGCCGGGCGACGTCTGGCAGAAGCACGCGAACCTGCGCGCGCTGTACGGCTACATGTTCGTGCATCCCGGCAAGAAGCTGCTCTTCATGGGCGGCGAGATCGGTCAGTGGCACGAGTGGAACCACGATCGCCAGATCGACTGGGAGATCCTCGCCGACTCCAGGCACGCCGGGATGCAGCGGTGGGTGCGCGATCTGAACCACTACTACCTGGCGGAGCCCGCGCTCTGGACCAGGGACTTCGACCCCGAGGGGTTCGCCTGGATCGATTGCCACGATTCGGAGAACAGCGTGATCTCGCTCGTTCGTCGCGGTCGACACGAGGGCGACACCCTCGTGGCCATCGTCAACTTCACGCCGGTGCCGCGCGAGCGGTACCGGATCGGCGTGCCGTCCGGCGGCGTCTACCGCGAGGTGCTGAACAGCGACTCGGAGGTGTACGGGGGCAGCAATGTCGGCAACGGCGGCCGCATTGCCTCCGAGGCGGTGCCGGCCCACGGCTGCGAACAGTCGCTCAGTCTCGTCGTCCCTCCGCTCGGATTTCTCCTGCTCGACGTCAGGTGAGGCCTCGCGTCGGTGGCGTCAGGTCGGCCGCGTGCCGAAGCCGCGCCCTTTCGGCATACCTCATGCAACACAACTCCGCGGATCATGGCGGCACACAGCCCCGTCGTTCCGTTCCCGGACATTACCGTCCGCCTGCGGCCACTCCGTGGGATGAATGGTGGGACCGATGACTCTTCACTTGATTCGGCATCGCAAGATACCGATAGTCGGATCATGCGCCACGACCGGGGCCACATCCCCCTCTTCACGATCTTCGGCGTCGCCACCTGCCTCACGTTTCTCTCGTCGTTCCAGGCCTACTACTTCGTTGCCACCTTCACCGAGAAGCCCGCGCCCTTCGCGCTGCTCTTCTTCCTGAATCTCGGGTACTGGTACTCGTGGGCCGCGCTTGCGCCGGGCATCATCTGGCTCTCGCGCCGCTTCCCGCTCGATCAGTACCACTGGCGGCGATCGATCGCCGTGCACATCGCCGGTGTGTTCGTCGCGACATCGCTCCATATCGTCATGGCGGTGGCCACGCGGATGCTCGCGTACTGGGCGTTCGACTTCTCCACATCGTCGTGGCGCATGGAAGCCCAGCGCATGTTCTTCCTCAACTTCGACTGGGAGATGATGACCTACTGGGCCATCGTCGGGCTGAGCCACGCGCTGCGCTTTCACCGCGAGGCGCAGGCGCGCAAGCTGCGCGCGAGCCAGCTCGAAACGCGCCTGGTCGAAGCGCGGCTGCAATCGCTGCAACGGCAGCTGCAGCCCCACTTCCTGTTCAACACGCTCAACACGATCTCCGCGCTCATGCACCGCGACGTCGACGCTGCCGACGCGATGATTGCCCGGCTGAGCGACCTGCTTCGGATCTCCCTGCGGATGGTCGGGGTGCAGGAGGTCACGCTGAAGGAGGAGTTGGATTTCCTGTCCAAGTACTTGGAGATCGAACAAACACGGTTCCGCGACCGTCTGACGGTAGTGTTCGAGGTTCAGCCGGACACGCTGGACGCGCTCGTGCCAAACCTTATCCTGCAGCCGCTCGTCGAAAACGCCATCAAGCATGGCATTGGCCCGCGGCCGGCCCCGGGGACCATTGCCATCCGGGCACGGCAGGCCGGCGCGATGCTGGAGCTCGAAGTGCAGGACAACGGCGTGGGGATGTCGGCGGCCCGCCTCTCTGACTTCAACCGTGGCGTCGGCCTGTCGAACACCCGCTCACGCCTGGAGCATCTCTACGGCACGCTCCACCGCTTCGAGTTCCGGCAGCCGGCCGATGGCGGGTTGCTGGTGTCGATCGCAGTGCCGCTGGCCGAAGTGTCCGGGGACCTAACGGGGGCTGATGTCGTGGAGGGCGCCGCGTGACCAAGATCCGAACGATGGTGGTAGACGACGAGCCGATGGCGCGCGAACGCCTGGTCGGCCTCCTGGGACAGGAGAAGGACATCGAGCTCATCGGCGAGTGCACCGATGGCTCTCAGGCGATCTCGGCCATCCAGCAGCAGAATCCGGACCTCGTCTTCCTCGACGTGCAGATGCCGGCGTGCGACGGCTTCGGCGTCATCCAGCACGTCGGCGCTGAACGGATGCCGGCGGTCGTGTTCGTCACCGCGTACGACGAGTACGCGCTCAAGGCATTCGAGGTGCACGCCATCGACTACCTGCTCAAGCCCTTCGGGCGCGACCGCTTCCAGCAGACGCTGCAGCACGCGCGCGAGCACGTCGAACGCCGTCGTGCCGGCGATCTCGGCCGCCGGCTCATGGCGCTCGTGCAGGACATCAAGCCGGAGCCGCAGCGCATGGACCGCCTCGTGGTCAAGTCCGGCGGACGGGTGTTCTTCCTGCGAACCGACGAACTGGACTGGATCGAAGCCGCCGGCAACTACGTGCGGCTGCACCTGGCCGCCGACTCGCACCTCTTCCGCGAGACCATGAACAACATGGAAGGCCGCCTGGATGGACGCCGCTTCGTCCGCATCCATCGCTCGCGCATCGTCAACACCGACCGCATCAAGGAACTGCAGCCCTGGTTCAACGGCGAGTACGTCGTCGTGCTGCACAATGGCACGCGGCTCACGTTGAGCCGCGGATACCGGGAGAAGCTTCAGGAGAGACTGGGGAAGGGATTCTGAGGGTTCAAAGTTCAGAGCCGCCCATGCCCGGGGCCCGAAGTCCCAGAGCCTGAAGCGTGGAGCCCCATCATGTCCGACCAACAGCATCACGGCGAGAAGGAGCTGGCGGCGTTCATTCGCGCCGGGGCGGCGCGGCGGCACGATCAGGCCTTCGGCGACTACTTCAAGGGCAAGAACGCGTCCTGCGCGCTCGGCGCGGCCTACGAGGGCATGTACCGGCTGCCGCTCAACGCCGACGGGACGCGGCCCACGAAGGACCTCGACTGGTTCTTCGATTGCCTCGAGGGCACCGTGCGACACTGTCCCGGTGAGGGCTGTCGCAAGACCCTCACGCTCGCCTCCATCCTCGTGCACCTCAACGACGACCACCGCTGGTCTCGCGAGCAGATCGCGGCATGGCTCGAAGACGAACGCGCCAACGGCCGCATCGCGCCAGCCTTATCATCCAAGCCGTAGAGCGGGGCTTTAGCCCCGCCTGAGGTTGGTACCGCGTGGTCGTGGAACCGTTCACAAAGTAGACTCGTCCAATCTCGCGTGGGTCGTGCATTCCTGGGCGAGTTCGAACAGCGCCTCCTTCTGGCCACGCTCCGTTCGGGCGACCAGGCATTCGCCCTGGACGTCAGGCGCGAGATCGAGCGGGCCTCCGGTCACTCCGTCTCGCGCGGGGCCTTCTACACCACCATCGATCGCCTCGCGGCCAAGGGCCTCCTGAGCTGGACGCTCGTCCCGGGCGGCGACAACCGCGACCAACAGCCGCAGCGACGGCTGCAGGTGACCGAGCCCGGCCTTCGCGAGCTCCGCGCCTCGCGCCGGACGCTCGAGAGCCTGTGGCACGGGCTCGACGCGCTCTTCGGAGAGGACTGATGGCGTCACCTCCACGACTGGCACGCGCACTCCTCAGGCGCCTGCTTCCCGACGATGCCAGCGGCCGGTCGATTGCGGGCGATCTGTTCGAGGAATTCGGCGAGCGTGGCGGCGGGACGCGCGCCGCCTTCTGGTACTGGCGCCAGACGCTCGCCATCGGGGTTCGCTACGGCGCCATCCGTCTGTTCTCGACCGGGGAGGGAAGGATCATGAGCGACCTCGGCGGCGACCTTCGCACGGCCGTCAGGATGGTCGTCCGTAACCCTGCCACATCCTCGGTCATCGTCTTCACGCTGGCCGTGTCGATCGCGGCGGCGACAATCGGCTTCACGTTTCTCGACCATGCGATCCTGCGGGGCCTTCCGGTCGACGACCCCTCGCGTGTCGTGGCGGCGTTTGTCTCGGATGTGCGGGGGAACAACCGGCGCGGCCTGGTCTCCGCGCCCGACTTCCTGGACTACCGGGCTCGGACGACCACGCTCGAGCGTGTCTCGGCCTATCGGTCGGGCCGCGTCCCGCAGATCGTCGCCGGCGAGTCGCGCACGCTCCACGCCGGGCTTGCAACCGCGGACTTCTTTGCCGCGATGGGACAGCCGGCCGTGGCGGGGCGCACGTTTGCTCCTGGTGACGATCTGGACGCGGCGCCCCGCGTCGCGCTCTTGTCCCACCGCTACTGGCAGGACGCATGGTCCGGCCGCGCCGACGCGGTCGGCGCCGAGCTGCAGATCGGACGCGACAGCTACACGGTGGTCGGCGTCGTGACGCCCGAGATGGAGTTCGGCAACCTTGCCGACTATGACGTGTGGCTGCCGATCAGGCCGTCGGCGGACGCACCCCGCGATGCGCGCGACCTGCGTGTGGTCGCACGCCTCCGTGAGGGCATGTCATTCGACGCGGCCTCGGCGGAGCTGGCCGCCATCGGCGACGCGCTGGCGGCCGAGCACCAGGCCACCAACCATGGACAGCGTGTCAGGCTCGTGCCCGTCCGGCACCTGACGGGCGGCGACGGTTTCTGGGTCGTCGTCGCGCTCTTCGCGCTCTCGATTGTCTTCCTGATGGCGATTGCCACATCCAACGTCGCCAACCTGGTGATGGTGCGCGCGATGGGTCGCCAGAAGGAACTGGCGATTCGCGCGGCGCTGGGCGCGAAGCGCCTTCGCCTGGTCCGGCAGTTCGTGATCGAGGGGCTGGTCCTCTCGATCCTGGCTGCGGCGCTGGCGATCCTGCTCACGGCCCTGGGCCTGCGCGTCGTGGCTTTCGTCTCGCCGGAGCTGGCCCAGCTTCGCGTCGATATTCACGAACTGTCGTTCGTCGCGCTCCTGGCCGTCGTGTGCCCGTTGATGTTCTCGCTTGCGCCGGCGGGGGCGATTTTCCGAAACGATGTCCGTACTGCGCTCGCCGCCAGCGGCACACGCGGTGCGACAGCGCTCTCTCGGAGGCGCTCGGCGCTCGTCGTCGCGCAGATCGCGCTGGCGGTCATCCTCCTCAGCGTGTCGAGCCTGGCCCAGCGCAGCACGAGCCAGGCATGGAACGAACCGCTCGGCATCGAGACCGAGTCCCTCGTCTTCGCGACCATGGAGTTCAACGACGCGTTCTACGAGGATGCGCGTGCCGCGCGGACGGCGGCCCGGGCGGTGCTGGACGGCCTGGCCGCTCTGCCCGAGGTCGACGGCGCCGCCGCCATCGCGCCCCTGCCGGTACTGGGCGGCGACGGACAGACGTCATTCACGGTCGACGGTCTTGCCCAGCTGCCCGGTGAGCCACGTCCGTCGGCGGCGGTCGCCGAGAGCACGACGGGAGGCGACGCCGCGCTTGGACTGAGGCTCCTGGCGGGAGAGTGGTGGCGCGCCGATGCCGATGCCAGAGACCCGGACGTCGCGGTCGTGAGCCTGACGACAGCCGACCGCTACCTGGGGGGACCGGACCGCGCCCTCGGGCGTCGCCTGATGCTGACCCGCGCCGGCGGACCTCGGACCGTCCGCATTGTCGGTGTCGCCAACGACGTGCGCTCCGGGAACATGACGACCGATCCTCCACCGCGAATCTGGATGCCCTTCGACCCGGCGACCCGGAGGATGACGTTCCTCGTCAGGGCGCGCTCCAACGCCGGGACGCTCGCGCCCGCGATTCGCGCGCTTGCGGCCGCCACCGCTCCCGCCGTGCCGATCGAAGGGCTCGAGACGTTTCCTGCCGCGCTGGACCGCGCGCAGTCCAGCGATGTCGTGGTCATCGGCCTGCTCGCGGCCTTCGCGCTGATCTCGGTCGGCCTGGCTGCGACGGGACTCTTCGGCGTGGTGTCGCACGGAGCGCTTCAGCGTACGTCCGAGTTCGGCACGCGGCTGGCGCTCGGCGCCCGCGGCCGGGATCTCGTCGGACTGGTCGTACGCGACACCGTCCGCCTGGTCGCACTCGGGCTGACCATCGGCCTCGTCGGAGGTGTCGGCGTGGGTCACACGATGCGGGGATTGCTCTATCGGACCCAGCCGGCGGATCCGGCGACCATGGCGGGTGTGGCCACGCTCCTGATTGTCGTCGCGCTCGTCGCGACCATCCTCCCCGCAACGCGCGCGGCACGGCTCGATCCCGTCCAGGCGCTCAGAAGCGAATAGCGGTTCGACGTCCGCGCCTCGAACGCAGAAGGGCGGGACCGAGGTATTGGTCCTCGATCCCGCCCTTCTGTCTCTACCGCCGCGGCGGGTCTGACGACCCGCCCTACGGCGCTACGGGCCGACCCACCCTAGAGGGTTTACCAGCTGACC
>CAZJBN010000099.1:10277-18193 GCA_964543955.1 uncultured Bifidobacteriaceae bacterium | reverse complement strand
GGTCGAAGGTCGTGCGCGTGCCGGTCGAGCGCGTGTCGATGAGCGGGCTCTCGCCGGTGACCGTGACGGTCTCCTGCACGCTCGAGAGTTCGAGCTCGGCGTTCACCTGCGCGGCAAAGCCGATCGTGATGCGCACGTCAGCGCGCTGCAGCGTGCGAAAGCCGGGGAGCTCGAAGGTCACGGAATAGACGCCGATCGGCAGCTCGGGCACACGGTAACTGCCCGTCTCCGATGTGGTCAGGACGCGGGGCTGAATCAGCGTGGGACCTGCGACGGTCACCGTCACGCCCGGGAGTACGGCGCCGGAATTGTCCGTCGCTCGTCCGAAGATCTCACCGGTCTGCTGCTGTGCGACGGCGCTGGACCCGACGAACAGGGTCAGAGCCACCGCCGCGAGCGCGGTCTTGAACATCATCCAGTCCTCCTTTGAAGTCGGCCTCGGGCCGACAAAGCCACTCCCCGAGCGGGAGTGGCAAACAACGAGGCGTAGATCGAACCCCCGGCGCAAGCAGTTCATCCCTATCCTGGGGGTGTTCATCGCCGGATTAGCACTATTCGTACCGTTTTCGAGGGACGATACGAGTCTTCGGAATCCGCCCGAACACGTCGATTTCTGCCTTGCGGAGGACATTGGATTCAATCGTTTGGATACCGATCGTTCAAAAAATTGCCCAGCCGAAACGAAAAAAGCCTCCGGTGGGGAGTACCCACCGGAGGCCGTGTCGCCATGAAACGACGTGCTGTGAACCTTCGACGTCCGGGCTGCTTACCAGTCGAACTTCACGCCGAACTTCGCGATGCGCGGTCCGAGCACGGTCGTCGCCTTTTCGAACGACGCGCCCGAGCGCCAGTTGACGTTGACCGCCGTGTTCGAATTGAACACGTTGAACACGTCGAGGAAGAGCCCCACCCGCGCCTTCTGCGCGAATCGGAGATCCTTGATCACGCGGAAGTCGAAGACGCCCACCGTGTCCTGCCGGCGTGTGCCGATCGGCTCGGCCAGGAGCAGCTGCGCGGTGTTGTAGTTGAAGCGCGCGGCGATGACGCGCCCGTAGGGGGCGCCGCTCTGAACCTTCACGACCGGCGTCACCTGCAGACCCCAGCCCGCGTCGACGGTCCCGGAGACCTTGGCGTTCCAGTTGGTGAACTCGTTGAAGGTGCGCTCGTTCGGGTTGGTCGGGAAGCTGCCGAAGAGCGAGAAGTTGCTCACCGCGGTGCCGAAGGTCTGGCCGAAGTAGGTGCGGCCGTACTCCTCGGTCCAGGTGTAGGAGTAGGACGCGTTCATCGACCAGCGGTTGCCGTAGCGCTTGTTGGCCGAGAACTCCAGCGTCCGGTAGTTGCCCTCGTAGCCGGGGATGTTCTGCGTCACCTGGCTCGATCCACGTGACGGGTCGTCGAGATCGAAACCCGCAATGGCCGGGCCGTCGTCGGCGTTGCCGGCAATGTTGTCCGGACCGGGATCCACGACCGAGACCGGCACGTTGAAGGCATCGAACGGTCGCGCGACGTTGACCTGCTGCCACCCGTTGTTGTCTTTCTTGTAGACGTAGCCGACGCGCACGCCGAGATTCTCGAGGACCGCGCGCTCGACGAAGAACGACATCTCGTCGGTGTACGAGTTCTCGAGGTCGGCATCGATGGCCGCGTTGGCCACGCCGCCAAACCGCGTGATGAGCGTGGTCTCCTCGCCTTCCTGGTAGATCAGGTCGCCGTTCAGGTCGTTCCAGTTGTAGTCGGAGTACTGCTGGCTCGTGTTCGGGTTGATCGCGTCGGCCAGCGAGACGCCGGTGTTGAAGTAGAAGCGGCCCCAGTTGGCCTTGAGGACCGTCTTGCCGTCACCCATGAGGTCGTAGGTGGCGCCCAGCCGTGGCACGAGGTGGTTGAAGGCGACGACCTCGGACACCTCGCTGAGCGGGACCGCCACGGGGTTGAAGCGCGCGACGGGGATCTCCTGTGCCGGCAGCCACACGCGGTAGCGATCGAAACGCGCGCCGACGTTCAGCGTGAGACGCTGGATCGTCCAGGTGTCGGTGACGAAGAAGCTCGTCTGGGCCAGCGCGTTCTGGGCGCTCGTGCCGCTGATGCCGAGCCGCACCGAGTTCGGCACCCCGTTGCTCAGGTAGTGGACGACGCTGTTCTCGTACTGTTGATCCCAGCGGATGTTGCCGCTCTCGTCCAGGTACTCGCCGCCGAACTTGAAGTTGTGCGATCCGCCCGCCAGGTTGTCCTTGAAGTAGCTGACCGCGCCCGTGTACTGGTTGCGGCGCCGCTTGTTCAGCCAGTGGCGGCCGCCGCCGCCGACCTCGTTGGTGACGAGATCCTCGTAGCGCGTCGTGTCGGTAATGCTGTCGAGGCCGAAGTCATACCCGAACTGGCCGGCTCGGAACTCGGCGAACATGTTCTGGCCGAGCGTCCCGTTCCACTCGCCCTTGTACACCCAGCTCGGCGAGTCCTGGAGGACGGTCGAGTCCTTGGTCAGATGGACGACGGCGCCGGGGAGCCGGTTCGTGTTGTCCGTCCGGTTGGGCTGCTGCTTCGTACCGTGCTGCAGGTAGCCGATGAACTTGTTGTTCTGGTTCATCTGGAAGGTGCCCTTGCCCGTGTAGTTGACGAGCTTGGTGTCGAAAGGCGTGCCATCGAGGATGTTGCCCGAGGGGGGATTCGCCACCGAGTTCTTCTGGTACAGGTACGCGAAGTGCCCCCAGACCCTGTCCCTGACGAGAGGGCCGCCGACGCCGAGGTTGAAGTTCTGGTAGCTCTCCAGGCGGTTGCCGTCGGGTCGGATCGTCGCGCCCGGTGCGGGCCGGACCTGGTCGGCGTCGAGGTTCCGGCTCTGGATGTCCCCGTTCTCGAAGTCGTAGTACAGGTTCACGCCGAGCTGGTTGCTGCCGCTCTTGCCGACGAACTGCGTCAGCACGCCGGGGTTGGGCATCTCGGCGGAGTTGCCCGCCGCGCCGATGAACACCTCCTCGAACGAGCCGTAATCGAGATAGAACCCCGCCGCCGACGTGCCCTCCGTCGTGTTGATGCCCTCGATGAGCGGGCGATTCTGACCGGAGTAGCCGTAGGCGAAGTACGTGGTCTGCGTACCGGCCGTCGAGCCGCCGACGTCCACCCTGTTGAGCGTGATCGACGGCGTCGTCGCGAGCAGCGACCACATGTCACGCGCGTTCGGCAGCGACGCCAGCATCTGCTGGTCGAAGTTGGTCTGGATGCGGGTGGCGGTCGTGTCGATGACCGGCGATTGCCCGCTCACCGTGACCGTCTCCTGCAGCGTGGCGACGGCGAGCTGCACGGGTACCTGGGCATTGAAGCCCAGCGTGACGCGCACGCCTTCGCGCACGACGTTCTGGAAGCCGGCCAGCTCGAACGACAGCCGGTACTCTCCCGGCGGCACCGCCGGGAACCGGAAGACGCCCGCTTCGTTGGTGACCACCGTCAGCGTGCCTATCTGCGCGGGACTGGTGGCGGTGACCGTCACGCCGGGCAGCACACCGCCCTGCGCGTCCTTCACGTCGCCGCTGATGCTGCCGGTCGAGCTCGCGCCGCCGCCCTGCGCGAAGGCAGGCGCCGCCGAGAGCCCGAGTACGGCGACGAGCGCCAAGACAACGTTGCTCCAACGCTTCATTCGAAACCTCCTCACAAAGGGAGCCGCTGCCGCGTGTGGGCGCGACAGCGGGCCGCGGTACGCGGCAGTTCGGAGGGGAGCAATTCCAGTGCCCGGGCGTGACGGACGAGCCCCTGGCCGTTCGTCCCGCGATCCAGGGACGACACGCGGTTCGCACGGTGTCAACGGCGGGACTGTCGAGATCGCGCATCGCTCAGCCGTGGCCGTTCCGCGGTGCCTCTTCAAACCGTCGGAGCGCGATTCGAGAAACCGTTCAGGCCGTGCCGCGCGTCGAGGATGAGGTTGACGCCCCTCCCGGCCCGTGCTGAAATGCGGTACCGGCGCCCGAAGCCGGGCATCCCAGAGCGAGGCAAGCAGTGATCCAACGCCCCCCGGGTCACGATCCACAGCGTGAGCCCTCCGAGACGGCACACGACGGCGACAGCCTGCCCCTGCACGAGGCCGACGAAACCGAAGTCGCGCTCTTCATGATTCCCGGATCTCCGGGTGCGCGATCGAGAGTCGTCGACGTGCGCGGCGCGCACCGGCTGATGCTGCCCGATCTGGACTTGAACGCGTCACCCGATTTGCAGGCGCTCGCCACCTCGCTGAAGAAGGAAGTGCCCGTCCTTCAGTCCGTCGATGGAGCGCTCGAACAGTTCGATGACGAGACGGCAATGGTTGACGCGGCGAACGAAGAAGCGTCCCCAGCCGAGCCGGCAGAGGACCTCGCGCTCGATCGGGATCCGTCAGAAGGCAATGCCTGGCACGCCCTGTCGCGCCATGGCCGATTGCCCGCGAGGCTTGTCGGACACGTGCGGCAGGCGTACGCCGCGACGTCCGTCGACGACGTCATTCGCTTCGCCTCGCTCGTGGCCGCAATCGTCCTGATCGCGACCGTGATGGCCCGGTTCGACTGGTCGCGTCTCTCCACCGGGCCGGCCACTCCCGATTCACCATCAGCGCCCGCGCTGCGTGCGGACGCGTTCGCTGGCGACGCGCTCGGCCGTCTGGCGCATCTGGCGCCGCGCGTGGACCACGCGCCGCCTGGCGCCAGCGACATGCAACCACTGGCTGAGGCGGCCGACGCGCGCGCGCCACGTTCGGGTCGAGGTGTCGACGATGAGCCCGTTCGACATGAATCGGTAGTACCGGCCGCCCCCGGACGTGACGCCATCGCGCTGCCGGTCGAGCTCGCGGGAGGTCCTGCGCGGCTTCCGGACGGTGTCGAAGCCCTTGCCGTGATCGACAACCGCGTGCCGGGCGCTCTCCTCGCAGCAGCGGCCGCGGCACCCTCGCCATCGATCCCGGCAGAGTGGATGCCGCTCTCGGATACCCCGGTCCCACCGGTGTTCGATCCACTCCGGGTTGCCCCTGCCTCCGTCGAAGCCTCCGACATCGTGCCCGGGCGTTCGGCGCCTGCGATCGCACCCATCGAGGCGGACGCCATCACGGCGGCCTTGAGCCAACTGAGGCTGGCCTACGAGCGTCGGGATGCGAACCTTGCCAGGGTTGTCTGGCCGACGGTGGACGGACGCGCCCTCGCGCGCGCCTTCGACAGCCTCCGGTCCCAGAGCGTCGAGTTCGACCAATGCAGCATCGAGGTCGTCGGCGGCACGGGCCAGGTCGAATGCCGCGGGAGGACCACTTACGTTCCGCTGGTCGGGAGCCAGGTCGCGCGGACCGAGTCGCGCCAGTGGATGTTCACGCTCGAGAAGGGGAGCGACCGCTGGGTCATCACCAAAGCGGCGGCGCGCTGATCCTCACCACTCGAACGCGTAATCCAGGCCAAACAGCATCAGCACATCCGAGCGCAAGCCCGTCTTTGTCAGCGGTATCGACAGGTTGGCGTTGACCAGCCAGGTGCCCCGTACGTTCCACTTCGTCCCGACGACGAGCGCGGCCGTCGTGACGCTCTCACCGGTCGTCACGAGGCGAATGGTCTCGACGCCGTCCAGGAGTGGATGCCTCACCACTTCCTCCGTCAGCTGGCCCACATCCGACATCCGCCGGCCGAGGAGCTCCCCCACGACGGTCAGCTGGGGCAGCACGCCGAAGGTGACCGCGCCGCGGTAGTCGAAGCCTTCGGAGAGGCCGCCGAGCGTCAACCCGAGATTGCCGTGCGCAGCCACGCGGCCCGCTTCGTGCGAGCCGACGCCGACCGTCCTGAACGACGCCGCGCCCGCACCGAGCAGATCCTCCTCGCGTCCGGTTGGCAGCCGCACTTCTTCTATCAGCGCGAGCCCGCTGCCAGCGGCATCGATCACGTTGACCTTTGCGCGTACCGCGACGTCGCCGAGACCGGTCGCCCGGGCGGTCGCATTCGCCTGGAGCAGCGGCGTTCCCCGGTACACATTCAGGCGCGATCCATCCAGGGCCAGCCGGATGAACGGCACGGCCAGGCCGAGATCGACGCGCTGGTGCAGGCCGAGATGGCCGAAGAGCGTGAACGTGGTCGAACTGATCTCCAGCGTCAGCGCCTCGGTGTCGAACGGCTGGGGATCGCCCCGAAAACGGTTGGCCGTTGTCACGAATGTGCCGTCGCGAAGCTCGAACGCGCCGAGCTGCGAGAAGCGCGCGACCTGCACCTGGCCGCCGACCGAGGCCCGACCGGCTCCAATCATCAGGCTTCGCTCGGTGAAGAAGGGCCCGAAGGTGTCGCTCGCGCGCTCGACGGTGCCCAGCGCAGGGTTGAATCGATACGAGAATCCCCCGGACGAGGAACTGAGCGGCATGGTCGTCAGCTCGCTCAGCAGCAGGCGCGAAATCGTGTCTCGCGTGATCTCTGCCGATTCCTCGTCCTTCACGAAGTCGCCTGTCGGCACCGACTGTGTCGTGAGCAGGAACGACAGGGCGTCGGAGAGCGAGCCTTGTGCGAACGCCGGGGAGGCCGGGCACGACAGGATCAGGAGCGAGACGATGACTCTGGCGAGTCGCTCGAACGTCATGTCGTTCAGTCGTCGTCTTCGTCGCGCACGCGCTCGGCCAGAACGGACCCGTCAGGCTGCACGACTCCGGTCACGCTGACGTCGCGCCCCTCCCTCACGCGACGGCACCCGCCCTGGATGGACGTCTGCTGGTTCGTGCGCACCAGACGACGCCGCACGATGAACGTGAGGTTGGGGCATCGCCCGGACAGCCCGCCAATCTCGCCTTGGAGCGACACGGTCTCCGGTCGACCCTCTTCCTGCCTCACCGCGATCGTGGTGCCAGCCACCGCGATGGCGCCGGTTCGAGCGGGACCGGTGTTGCTGGCGACGACATAGCGAACGCGGCCGTTGCCCTGGCCGCTGCCGGTCGTGAGGGCAATCCAGGGCACGCTCGACACCGCCGTCCACGTGCAACGAGCGTCGGTTCGCACCTGTGCGTCCCGGTCGCCGCCGCGAGCGCCGACGGTTTCGGAAGTTGGTGACACGTCGAACTCGCACGCGGGCGGTGTGGGCACCGGCGGTGGCTGTGGAGAGGGCGGCGGCGTGGGCTCCGGCGGCGGCGTAGGCGCCGGTGGCGTGGGCGTCGGTGGCGTGGGCGCCGGTGGCGTGGGCGCCGGTGGAGCCGGAGCGGGAGCGGGAGTGGGAGCCGGGGGAAGCGGTGCGGGTGGCGTTCTCGGCGAAGCCGCCTGGAAGACCACAAGACCCTGACCGGCCACGAGAACGGTCGCGCGTCGAGCCTCGCCGCTGTTGACCGCAACGTGGAGTTCGACCACGCCAGGGCCGTCGCCTGCGCGGCCTCCGCCGATCTGAATCCAGCCGGCCTCGCTGATGGCCGTCCACGTGCAGGACGGCTGCGCCGTCACCGTGACACGCAGCGTTCCGCCGTCCGCCTCGAGGCTCTCTCCCGCGCTGTCGAGTGCGAAGGCGCACGGGGCCGCTGCCTGCGCGACTTCGACGCGCACATCGTTGACCACAACGGCGCCGCGACGATCCGAGACCAGCGGATTCGGCGACACCGTGTAGGCAACAGACGCTTGTCCTTGTCCCCTCGCTGGTGGCGCCAGGTCGATCCAGTCCGTGTCGGAGCGGGCGTCCCAGGTGCATTCAGGATTGACGCCGATCGCAATCTGCCCGGCGCCGCCCGACGCGCCAATGGACGCTGGCGACAGGCTGAGGTCGACTGGACAGCGTGTGGCAGTGGGCGAGGTGATGCTCGTCGACGACGAGGTACACGCAGCGACCAGGCAGAGGAGGGAAGCGACCGCCGCACGACCAACGAAACGACCCATGGCACTCTCGCAGGTCGAGACTATCACGGACGTTCAGAGCCCGGACGTTCAATGCGCGAACGGTTCGCGAAGCACGACAGTTCGCGAAGC
>CAZJBN010000099.1:0-10177 GCA_964543955.1 uncultured Bifidobacteriaceae bacterium | reverse complement strand
CGACAGTTCGCGAAGCACGGCCGTTCGCGAAGCGCGACAGTTCGCGAAGCACGGCCGTTCGAAGCTCGACCGTCTTCTGCAGAGCCCGCGCTACTGTCTGAGCATCGGCAGCGCGGTGACGAACGACGCCACAAGTGCGGCGAGCGTGAGGACGAGGCAGGCGATGGCAGCCGCGAGGTGATCGCCGCGTTCCTTCGTCGTCGGGTCGAGGACCATGGACGCGACGTAGCCGCCCGCGAAACCACCCGCGTGCGCCCAGTTGTCCACGCCGGGAAAGATGAGCCCGAAGATGCCGAGGAAGATTGCGTACTGCAGGCCGGCCTGCCCCGCCTGGCTGCTGCCCGTGCGCCGCCCGTAGTGGACGAGCGCGCCGAGCAGCCCGAAAATGGGCGCCGAGGCGCCGACCGAGAAGTAGGCGCCGCGCAGCACAGGAATGTTGGGCATGTAGAGCCCGGCGAGCGAGCTCACCGTGAACCCGACGACGCCCGCCAGCGTGTAGATGATGACCATGCGCCCCGGACCGTAGAAATCCGCGACGACCGGCGCCAGCTGGCGAATCCACATGAGGTTGAAGAACACGTGCAGGAGACCCGCGTGCAGCCAGCCGGCCGTGAGCACCGTCCACCAGCGGTCGAACTGGAACACGGGCACGGCACCACTCGCGCCGAGGAGGAACAGGACTTCCGTGCTCGGCGACAGCATGCCCTGGATGTTCGTGCCGGAGAGGAGCAGCGCCAGCGCATACAAGACGATGGTCCCGCCCATGACGAGCGGCACGAACCCCAGATCCTGGCCGAGCTTGCGGAGGGCGGGCGCGTATCCCCACAAACCGGGATTGCGGCGCCCGCAGCTGTAGCACGTCTCGTCGTTGACACCGACCAGCACGCCGCACGACGTGCAGATCACCGACCCTTCCGTCTGACGCTTGAACATGAGGGTCCGATGATACCCCTCAATCCTCCCTGAGGGCGCGGACGCCGAGCGCGAAGCACAGGCCGCCGAACGCCAGCAGGATGCCGCATGGCAGCAGCATCTCGGTCGCGGAGAACCCGCGCCAGATCGCGCCTTCCATCCCGCGAATCACCCACGTCACCGGGCTGAGCGCGCCAACCGTTGTCATCCAGGCGGGCATGATGAACTGCGGCATCATGCCGCCGCCGAAGAGCGTCATCGGCATCAGCATGGCCCAGCCCGCGCCCGACGTGCCCTGCTCGGTCCGCCCGATGCCGGCGATGAGCATCATGAAGCCGACGAACCCGACCGCCGACGAGAGCCCGATGGCGACGAGCGCCGCCCACGAATGCGGCCGAATGCCGAAGACGACGGCACCGAGCGCGAAGAGCACGATCTGAAGGACGATCATGGCCGCGAGGCACGCCACGGCCTTGCCCCCGAGAATCCCGGTATACGAGAGCGGCGCCATGCGCAGGCGCGTGAGCGTGCCGTGCACGCGCTCGGTGACCAGGCTGATCGCAAACGACATGACGCAGCCGATGAGCCCCCACATCACGCCTTGCGGGAACGTCACCTCGAAGGCATTGGCCGGGCCGGTCCGCTCGCGCCGGACGTCAGTGGTCGTGACCACCAGCGGCGTCCACCCGGCCGGTTGTCCCGGCGCAGCCGTCGATGCCTGCGGCGCGGCGAGAAAGGTATCGAGCTCGCCGAGAAACCGCTCGACGGGCGCGAGCTCCGGGGCGCCACCGCTGCCGCGCAGGTCGGACAGCGCTTCCTGCACCATCTCTCGCGATGCCGTGGGGTTGGTGAAGAGCTGTTGCACGTCCTCCATCGCGTACTTGACGAGCAGGCCCTGCAGCATCCCGGCTTCGGCCTGCCGCGAAGGATCCACGCCGACCTCCACCTGTCTCGACGGGCCATAGAACACGCGCCCGGATGCCTCGCCGAATCCCGGCTCGATGACGACGAACGCGGCGCGCTGTCCCCGGCGGACGAGCGCGGCGGCCTCGTCCAGCGGCGCGGGCGTGACCTCGATCTCCGGCGCCTCGTCGAGCCGCGCGATGAACGCGCGCGAGCGCTCCGTCTGGTCCTCGTCCACGACCGCGATGCGTATCGCCCCCCGGGTGCCTTCGGACGCCTGGCCCGAGAAGACGAACCCGAACAGCACCGCGACGATGATGGGCCAGATCAGGGTGAAGAAGAGCGCGGCGCGGACGCGCGTCAGTATGCGGAGATCCTTGCGGGCGAGGGCGAGTACGGCTCTCATCGTCAGTCTCTCAGGCTCCGGCCCGTCAGGCTCAGGAAGACCTGCTCGAGCGTGGCCCGCTCCACGTGAAAGGCGCCCACCGGCGCACTCGCGGCCCGGCGATTGAGCTCGGCCAGCGGATCCGGCGTCTGCACGCGCTCGATCGCGCCGTCGCGCTCCACGACGAGCGTGGGCGCGCCTCCATGGCGCGCGAGCAGCTCGTTGAGTGGACCGAGGGCGAGCAGCCTGCCGTGATCGATCACGGCAATCCGGTCGCACAGCCGCTCGGCCTCCTCCATATAGTGCGTCGTGTAGATGATGGTCTTCCCCGCGCGATTGAGCGTCCTGATGTTCTCGAAGATCTGGTTCCTCGACTGCGGGTCCACGCCGACCGTCGGCTCGTCGAGCAGCAGCAGGTCCGGATCGTGGACGAGGGCGGCGGCCAGATTGAGGCGCCGCTTCATGCCGCCCGAGTAGGTGCCTGCCAGGTCGCGCCTGCGATCGGCCAGGCCGACAAACGCCAGGCAATCGCGGACGCGCGCGGCGAGCGCCTCGCCGCCGAGGCCGTAGACCTCGCCGAAGAACCGGAGATTCTCCTCGCCACTCAACAGGTCGTAGAGGGCCAGCGCCTGCGGCGCCACGCCAATCCTGGCCCGTACGCGCGGGTCGACTGGCGCGCCGAGGCCGTCGATCTCCACGCGGCCCGCGTCGGGCGTCAGCAGCCCGACGGCCAGGCTGACCGTCGTGCTCTTGCCCGCACCGTTCGGCCCGAGGAGGCCCAGCACTTCGCCTCGATGGACGGCCAGGTCCAGGCCATCCACGGCCACCAGGCCGCCGTATGCCTTGCGAACTCCTGTCAGCGTCAGCATCTGTTACGCCTTGGACGGCAGGCGGCGCTCATCGTTCGGCCGGGACACGCGAGCGGCGGAACCCCGCTGCCGACTGGCGGCTGCCGGCGGCCGGACGGCCGTATCGGGCGAGTAGAATAGGACGTCATCGCCACCGAGCTCATCATCGTCGTTCTGCTGATCCTGGCCAACGGGATCTTTGCCATGTCGGAGATGGCTGTCGTGGCGTCCCGCAAGGTCCGTTTGCAGCAGCGGGCGGAGGAAGGCGACACACGGGCCCGCGCGGCCCTCGACCTCGCCTCGCACCCCGCGCAGTTTCTCTCCACCGTCCAGATCGGCATCACGCTGGTCGGCGTGCTGGCAGGCGCCTACGGAGGCGCGCGGCTGTCACGGCCGGTGGCAGATCTCATCGCCCCGTTCCCCTTGCTCACGCCCTATGCGGAGGGCATTGCCCTTGGCGTGGTCGTGGCCGCCATCACTTTTCTATCGCTGATTCTCGGCGAGCTCGTGCCGAAGAACATCGCGCTCAACGCGCCGGAGACGATTGCCGCGTGGGTCGCGCGGCCGATGATGCTGCTCGCCGCCTTCGGCCGGCCCCTCGTGGCCGTGCTCACTGGCAGTACGAGGCTGGTGCTCCGCCTCATGGGCCTGAAGCAGCAGTCCGATCCGCACCTCACCGAAGAGGAGATCAAGGCCGTCATCAGCCAGGGCGCCGAGTCCGGCGTCATCGCGGCAATGGAGGAGAACATCGTGCAGCGGGTGCTGCAGCTCGGGGAGCAGCGCGTGGCCTCCATCATGACGCCTCGGCTCGACATCGACTGGGTCGACGCGGACGCCACGCCAGAGGAGCTCCGTGAGTTCCTCGCCTCGCACAGCCACACGCAGTTCGTCGTCTGCCAGGGGAGCCTCGACAACGTGCTCGGCATCGTGTGGGCGGCCGAAGTGCTGCCCGTCGCCACGCTCGGCAGGCCCATCGATCTCCATGGGCTGACGCGCGAGGCGATCTTCGTCCCCGACTCGATGCCGGCCATCAATCTCTTCGAATCGTTCCGCACGTCGCACAAGCACGTGGCCCTCGTGATGGACGAGTTCGGCGCGGTCGAAGGCCTGGTGACGGTGACGGACCTGCTCGAGGCCCTCGTGGGCCATCTTCCGGCCAGCGCGAGCGAGGCGGCGGGCCAGTTCACGGTGCGCCCCGACGGGTCGTGGCTCGTCGACGGCGGCGTCTCGATGGAGGAGGCCGGCGAGCGGCTGGAGCTGCCTGAGCTGCCCGACGAGGAAGTCGGCGCCTATCACACGCTCGGCGGGTTCGTCATGGCGCGCCTCGGGCGCATTCCAAAGACGGCGGATCGCGTGGAGTGGGGAGGCTTCAGGTTCGAGGTGGTGGATATGGATGGGCGGAGGGTGGATAAGATCCTGGTGTGCCGGGTGGCCGAAGGCAGTGGAGGCTGAGGAGACGACGATGCCATCGATCAGAACAATCCTTCTGTTGAGCGTGCTGGTGGCCCCATCGCACGCCTCTGCCCAGACGCTCATCTGTTTCGGAAACGAACCGTCGTGGGGTGTGGACCTCACGGCCCCGGGCGTCGCGCAATTGACGATGATGAGCGAGGCGCCGGCGACCTACAAGGGCAAGGGCACGACGCTCGACTTCCTCCGAGAGACCATGTGGCGGGGGAGTGCGGCCGGAGGCGACCTCGTGGTCTTCATGCGCGACATGGCGTGCAGCGACGGCATGTCCGACACCGAGCATCCCGTGGCTGCGCGCGTGTCGCTGCCCGACGGGAGGTTTCTCGCCGGATGTTGTCGTGTGCCGCCAGGCGCGACGACACAGTCCGCGCTCGAAGGCGTCTCCTGGCAGCTCACGGGCATGACCGGACTGGCGCCGGCTGCCCTGGCCGGGGGCGCCACTCCCATCAGCGCGCGATTCGAGAACGGGCGCGTCTCGGGCTTCTCGGGCTGTAATCGGTTCACGGGAGGGTTCACGACCGGGGAGGGCCGCCTGACGATCGGTCAGCTCGCCGGCACCATGATGGCCTGCGCCGAGCCGGCCATGGCGCTCGAGAAGGCGTTCAAGAACGCGTTCACGGGCACTCTGCGGTATGCGGTGAGCGGCAGCCAGCTCACGCTCACCGCCGATTCGGGCACCGTGCTGTCGTTCGAGAAGGACGCGGGACGTCTCGATGGCGTGAACTGGGTCGTCACCGGATTCAACAACGGCCGCGGAGGTGTTGTGAGTCCGGCCGTGGGAACCCGGTTGACGTTGACGTTTGCGGATGGCGTCGTCTCCGGGAGCTCCGGCTGCAACACGTTCCAGGCCGGCTATGTGGCCGAAGGCGCCCGCATCACGTTCAAGCCCGCGACCTCGACCCGCAAGGCGTGCACCGATGAGCTGATGGCGCAGGAGCGCGAGTTCCTGGCGGCGCTCGAGTCGACGGTGACCTTCAGCGTCGAAGGCGGCACGCTCGACATGCACCGCGAGGACGGCGAGCGAACCATTCATGCCACGTCCGTGCCGCAGCAGGCCGTGATGAGAGGCCCACGGCCCGGCAGGACCGGCGCTCGATGACGCCGGCCCTCGTTGACTCGAACGGCACGGTCAGAAGGTGAAGTTGAGGCCGGCTCCGAAGGCACTGTTCCCCCGGTCCGACCCGTCCGAGTTGCGGCTGCCTTCGAACTTGACGCCCATGAACATGCGGCTGGCGGGACCGAAGTTGTAGACCACGCTGGCCACGCCAAAGCGAATGCGGAAGTCTCCAGGATGATCCCGACGCGGACTCAAGTCGTTGTAGCCGCCCTCGACCCAGAACGCGTCGTTGAGCGGAACCCGGACGGCCAGCTCGAAGCCGTGTCCATCGAAGCGCCGGCCGAGATCGTCGATCTCGTGCTGCTCGGTGACCGCGTAGGACGCCGCGGCGTACCACCGGTCGTGGCGATAGCGGACGGCGAAGAGTCCCGCCTTGTCCCCCAGTTTGGAATCGTTGGGGCCGGGGTCTTCGACCCCGTCGCGAACTTCGTTGTAGGCGACGCCGGCGCTCAGGCCGTTGCTCTGGCCGACGACCGTCGAGACGCCCCAGGCGTCCGCCCACGCACGGTCGTTGGGCGAGCCCGTGCGACTCTGCATCTGCGCGGCCACGCTGAACCAGCCGTTCGACTCGCGATACTGAATCGCCCGTTCGGCCCGGCCCGTTCCGGCAATGCCCCCGTCGGTGCCGGCGGCAAAGGCGCCGTTGGCCGATCCGCTCCAGATCTGGAACTGGTCGGTGAACTCGGCGACATCGTAGTAGGCCGACCACTGCTTGCCCCACGCGAAGCTGCCGAAGTCGGTGTCGAGGCCGACGAACCCGAGCCGCGAGAAGACCGCCTGGCTTCCCTGGCCGATGGGTGCGCCCGGATCGCCGCCGGAGAGGATCACGCGGTCGTTGGCGACCATGTTGACGCCGAGCTCGGCGCGCGCAAAAGCCCGGATGTTGTCGGTGAACGCCTTTTCGCCGCGCAAGCCGATGCGCGAGCCGTGGTTGCGCACTTCGCGCTGGCCTTCGGAGTCGAGCGCGACGAGCGCGCGGAGGCTGCCGTAGGAGTCGAGGTCGACCGCGCGCGGGAGATCGCTGGCGGGGCCTTCGAGCTGCGCGTCCTCCGGCGGCCCTCCGGCCAGCGCGTGATCGACGAGCACGTTGTCCTCCTCTTCGGGCACGGCCGGCGCGGCCGGCGCCGCGCCTGGCTGCGTGCGGAGCGCCCTGACCTCCTCCTGCAGCGCCGACACCCGTGCTTCGAGCGCTTCGATGCGCCGGAGCTGTTCAGTCGCCAGCCGCACCAGTTCGGCCGTGTCGGCCGGCTGCTGGGCACTGGCACTGAGTGGATGAATCGTCAGCACGACGACGAGCGGCACGAGCGTTCTCATGGAGTCCCCCGGAAGAAGAAGGGAGGCGCAGACGGCCTCCGCTTCGGGCCGAGTGTTTCCGGCCGCCGCGGCCGCAAGTCGGACTGGCGCGCCGCGCCGGCTCGGATCGTATCCCGAATCGGCGCAGCTGCCTGTTGGACCAAGGTCCACTGGCGGCCCGCTCGAGGCGACAAGTCATGACCAACGAACTCGCCGTTGTCCTCGCCCTGCTGGGCGCGGCCGTCGTGATGTTCGCGGCCAATCGTCCGCGGATGGACGCCGTCGCCCTGATCGTGTTGACCATGATGCCGTTCACCGGCGTCATCACCATGAACGAGGCGCTGGCCGGCTTCGCGGATCCGAACGTCGTGCTCATCGCGACCTTGTTCGTCATCGGGCAGGGTCTCGTCCGAACCGGCGTCGCGCAGAAGCTGGGCGATCGGCTGACCTCCGAGGCCGGTGACAGCGACACGCGCCTGCTCGTCCTGCTGATGCTGGCCGTGGGCGGGCTGGGCGCGGTGATGAGCTCGACCGGCGTCGTCGCGATCTTCATTCCCATCGTGCTGCGGATCGCGCGGCGGACGGGGACGCCGCCCTACCGGCTGATGATGCCGCTCAGCGTGGCCGCGCTCGGGAGCGGCATGATGACGCTCGTCGCGACCGCGCCGAACCTCGTGGTCAATGCGGAGCTCGAGCGAATGAGCTCGGAAGGGTTTGGCTTCTTCAGCTTCACGCCGATTGGCCTGCCCGTCCTCGTGATGAGCATCGGCTACATGCTGTACGCGCGCAGGTGGCTGAAGGGGAGCGGCGACACGCCCGCCGCCGGGGAACGCCCCAGCCTGCGCGACTGGATCGACAAGTACGACCTCGCCGGCCGCGAATACCGCGTGCGGGTGACGATGGCCTCGCCGCTCGTCGGCGCGACGCTCGATACGCTCGATCTCCGCGGCGAGAAGGGCGCCAATGTCCTGGCCGTCGAGCGCACGTCGCGTCTCGGGCCCAACGTCCTGGCGCCCTCGGCGAAGATGGAGCTGCAGGTCGGCGACATCCTGCTCATCGATCTCTTCGAGTCGCGCATCGACATCGCCGAGCTGCAGCGGGAGTACTTCCTCGAGCCGATGCCGCTCACGGGCGTCTATTTCTCCGACCGCTCACAGGACATCGGCATGGCCGAAGTGATGGTCGGAACCGACTCGCCGCTCATCGGCAAGACGATTGCGGATTCCGAGTTCCGCACGCGCCATCGCCTCACGGTGCTGGGGCTCAGGCGCGATCGCACGGCGCTCAGGCACGGCCACCTCCGCGAGCCGTTGCGGGCGGGCGACACGCTGCTGCTGGTGGGCCGGTGGAAGGAGATCGAGGTCCTTCGCCGGAGCCCGGCCAACCTGGTGCTGCTCGAGCTGCCGGCGGAGCTCGACCACGTGCTGCCCGCACCCGAACGGGCACCGCATGCGATTGCCGTCCTGACACTCGTCGTGGTGCTGATGGTGACCGGCGTGGTCCCGCACGTGCAGGCCGGGCTGATCGGCGCGCTTCTCATGGGCGCGTTCCGCTGCGTGGATTTCCCGAGCGCGTACGGATCGATTCACTGGAAGAGCCTCATCCTCATCGCGGGCATGATGCCGTTCTCCCTGGCGCTGCAGCGGACCGGCGGCGTGGAGCTGGCCTCGGAGGCACTCATCGCTGTGACCGGTGACGCTGGAGGCCGTGTGCTGCTGGCCGCGCTCTTCTTCGTGACGGCGGCGCTGGGGCTCTTCGTGTCGAACACGGCAACGGCCGTGTTGATGGCGCCTGTCGCGATCGGCGTTGCGAACGAACTGGGCCTGTCGCCCTACCCGTTTGCGATGATCGTCGCCCTGGCGGCGTCGGCAGCATACATGACGCCCATCTCGTCGCCGGTCAACACGCTGGTTGTCGCGCCAGGCGGTTACGCGTTCGGTGAATTCGTGCGCGTCGGCGTGCCGTTGACCGTGCTGGTGCTGATCCTGACGGTGTTCCTGGTCCCCTTGCTCTTCCCCTTCTGATTCAGGGCTCGCAGGCCGTGCAGGCTCACCAGCATGTTAAGGCCTGGAGCCGGCCTTCTCGATCCACGCCCACTGTTCGTCGGTCACAGGCATGACGCTCAGACGAGGCAGGCGCACGAGAGGGAAGTCGGCGAACTCCTTCACCGCCTTCACCTCGGCCAGCGTCACGGGGCGCGCGAGCGCCTTGTCGGGAACGAGGTCGACGACATGGAGCCTGCCGGTCGTGTCCGATGGATCGGGCCGCGGCTCGCTCGCCACTTTCGCGGTGCCGACGACCGACTTCTCGTTGCCGGTGTGGTAGTAGAAGACGCGGTCGCCCGGCTTCATGCTCCGCAGGTTCTTCTGTGCGACGGGGTTGCGCACGCCGGACCAGACGGTCTTTCCGTCCTTCACGAACTGCGAGAACGGGTAGTTGGCCGGCTCTTCCTTGACGAGCCATCTCATGGCCGGCAGCTTATCAAGAAACACCATGCCCGGCGCGCGGGAGCTGGGCAGTCACGCGATCGAGCAGCGTCTCGATGACGTCTGCCGCGCTGTAGTCGGATGCGCCTGGCCGCAGGAACCGCGTGACGCCCGCGAGGTCATCGCCCGCGGTGACGATGCCCGGTTCGACGTGCGCGCCGGCCCGTACCTGCGCGAAGCCGGCCGTCGCGATGAGCGCATTGCAGATGCACTTGCAGCCGACGGTTGCGGCGGCGTCACCACCCTTCGACACGTACACGTTGACGGGCTCGGCCGGGCAGCGATACCCGACCGAGCCGTCTTCCATCCGGTAGGCCTCGCGCAGGAACCCGAGGTCGCAGATGCGAGGCCGCGCCGCGTAGGTGACGGGGTCGGCCACCGTACCCGCGAGCTGCGCAACCTTGAACGGAAAACCGGTCGGAGAGGCGCGGGGATCGGTGACGACCTGGACGCGACCCGCGATCGCCTGCGCCAGCAGCGCACGACGATAGTCGGCGCGCAGGCCCGACTCGGCGCAGAGCGCAAAGGCAGTGCCCACCTGCACGCCCGCCGCTCCGGACGCGCGCGCCTCGGCGACTCGCTCCGGCGTGCCATAGCCGCCCGCGAGCCAGAAGGGCAGACCGATCGCGCGCAGCCGGTCCAGATCCACGCGGTCGCGCTCGCCGTACACCGGCTCGCCCTCCGCGGTCAGCTGCAGCCTGCCGCGCGGGGGCGCGTTGTGCCCGCCCGCCGTCGGTCCCTCGACCACGAACCCGTCCGAACG
>CAZJBN010000098.1:0-18518 GCA_964543955.1 uncultured Bifidobacteriaceae bacterium | reverse complement strand
GGTGCCCAAGGTGCCCAAGGTGCCCAAGGTGCCCAAGGTGCACAGGTGCTCGGGGGTGCCCGGGGTGCCCATGGTGCACGGGTGCGCAGGTGCACGGGTGCGTGGTGCCCGTCTGCGCCGAGAGGAGGCCATCGAACCTGTAGAATGGAACACGCGGGCCGCTAGCTCAGTGGTAGAGCACCTGCCTTTTAAGCAGAGGGTCGATGGTTCGATCCCATCGCGGCCCACCAACCTCGCCTTCACTTGGGTTAGGATCTCCCTGCCTGTTCGGCTCCTCCCCTCCGGACATCACTCGGCGCGCGTTGCGTCGGTGTTGCGCGCGTGTGAGGAGCGGAATGCACCATTACCTGGATCGATGCCTGTCATGCATCGAGGGAGCCACGGCAGGATTGACCGAGACGCAGGGAAGACGGAAGGACGGAGGCCGCTGGTCGGCCGCCGAGGTCGTCGAGCACCTGGATCGCGGCTACACTGCGACCGCGCGCGGACTCGAACGGTGTCTGGCAGCCGACAAGCCGCTGCTGACACCGGGTACCCTGTCGAACCGTTTCTGGACGGGAGTGGTCGTGAGCCTCGGATACTTTCCCCGAGGACGAGAGGCCCCGGAACGGGTGGTGCCGGTCGGGAACATGAGCCTGGCCGAGGCCGTCGACAGCGCCCGCCGGAGCCTGCGGGTGCTCGATCTCGCCGCCATGGGGGCGAGCGGGCGGTTCGGTCGGGCCAAGGTCATGAACCATCCGGTCCTGGGCCCTTTGACCGTGGACCAGTGGCGGCGCTTCCACTGGATCCACACGCGGCATCATCGCCGTCAGATCGAAGCGCTACGGAGGCATGTGTGATAGCGGTGGCCTGGCAGTTCGAAGTCGACCGCGAACAGCAGAACGCATTCGAGACGTTCTACGGCGCCGACGGGTACTGGACCGCCCTCAGCCGAAAGAGTCGATCGTTTCTGGGGAGTTCGTTCCTGCGTGACCAGGTGGACCCTCGACGCTATCTCCTGATCGAGTACTGGAGCGAGATGCTGATCTACGAGAAGCACCACGCCCATTATTCGAACGAGATGACCGAGCTCGAAGGCCGGCGCGATGCGCTTTGCGTGTCGGTCACGCCGCTCGGTATCTTCACCGGCCTCGACGTGCCGGATCGCTTCGGCCCGACGTGGAGCCGCCGCGACGGCGTCTGATCTCCCGGCGGGAAGAGATCCGTCCCTTTTGACTCGAAGCAGACCATAATCACACCGTGGTCATTCAGTCGCCCCCCGTCATTCTCGTCGTCGAAGACGATGCGGCCGTGCGCACGCCGCTCGTCAAATTCCTGGAGATGCGGCAGTACACCGTCGTCACCGCCGAGACCGCCGACGAAGGCCTGGATGCCATCAGGACACGCCGCCCGGACGCGGCCGTCATCGACCTGCGTCTGCGACGCGGGACGGGACGCGAAGTGGTCGTGTCGATTCCACCCGACGTGCCCGTCATCATCTTCTCGGGGCTGCGCTCGGAGTCGGCCGACCTCGAGCACATCCGCCCGCTGACGCGGCTGGTGGAGAAGCCGTACTCGCTCGTGATGCTCGTCGATACCCTCCAGGACATGCTCGAGGAGGCTCGCGCAGCGCGGCAGGCGTGAGAAAAAAGGGGTCAGGCGTCATTTCGAGAGTCGGCGGGCTTCCGACAGTGACCCGCTGCCGACTCTCGAAATGACGCCTGACCCCTTTTTCACAGGATCTTCTTACCGAGCGCCGACAGCGCGAGCTCCACGCCGAGCTCGGCCGTGGCGTTCCTCACATCGAGCGTCGGGTTGACCTCGACCAGGTCCAGAGCCAGCAGCCGTTCCGAGTCAGCCACCATCTCCATGACCACATGCGCTTCGCGGTAGTCGAGTCCGCCCTTGACCGGCGTCCCCACGCCGGGTGCGATGGCGGGATCGCAGACATCCAGGTCGAACGAGACGTGGATGCCCCCGGTGCCCCGGCCCGCGATGAGGAGCGCGCGCTCCGTGACTTCGGCAATCCCAAGACGATCGATGTCCTTCATCGTGAACACGTGCACGCGTGATGCCTTGAGGATCTCCTTCTCCACGTTGTCCAGATTCCTGATGCCGACGAGGACGGTGTGGCGGGGGAGGACCGCCGCGGGCTGTCCGCCGAAGCCTGACAACTCGTCCGGCCCCCGGCCGAGGAGCGCGCTGAGCGGCATGCCATGGACATTGCCGGAACTGCTCGTTGCCGGGTTGTTCACATCGCCGTGGGTATCGACCCACAGCAGGCCGAGCGGCTTGCCCTTGCGGCGGAGATAGGCGGCCGACGCCGCCACCGAGCCCGCAGCCAGACTGTGGTCGCCGCCGAGGACAATCGGGAGCGCGCCTTCGTCGAGCGACGCCAGCGTGGCGTGATAGACCCGCTGGCAGACGCGCGCGATGTCGCGGACGTAGCGCTTGTGCGGATCGCCGGGGCCCTTGATTTCGGGGAGCGGCGCCGGGATGTTGCCCTTGTCGACGACGGTCAGCCCGAGCGCGCCCAGCTGATCGCCGAGGCCGGCAATGCGGAGCGCCGAGGGTCCCATGTCCGTACCGCGGCGGTTGCCCCCCAGGTCGAGAGGCACGCCGATGATGTGCACGGGGCGCATCGCTACTTCCTCCGGTACGTCATCGAGATGCCCTCGTGCCCGGGCGAGACGATGCTCGTCAGGGCCTGGGGGTGGACCTCGATCGCGGCGAGGAAGTCGCGCATCTCCTCCTTCTTGTTGATGACATTGTGCGCGAGGAACAATCCGCCCGGCGTCACCCGTGGAAAAACCAGGTCGAAGAACTTCTTGTAGTCCGGCTTCCAGGCGTCGAGGAACACCAGATCGTAGGAGCCGGCCAGCTTCGGAATCTCGGCGAACGCATCACCGGCGATCACCTGCACGATGTCCGACAGGCCCGCGGCCTCGATGTTGGCGGCGGCTTCACGCGCGCGCGCCTGGTCGTACTCGATCGTGATCAGCCTGCCGCCGGTCTCGCGAAGCCCGAGCCCCATCCAGATACCGCTGTATCCGCTCGCCGCGCCAATCTCGAGCACGCGCCTGGCCTTCGTCGACGCAATCAGAGTCCGCAGGAAGCGCCCGTCCTCCTCGGACACCGCGAGCTGGCCCTTGTCCGCGGCGCGAATGGAGTCGAGGACGCGCTGAACCGCCTGCGGAACAGCCGGCGTGGTGACGGCCGCGACCGTCGGCGAACCTCCGACTGGCGACAGGCCGCAAAGCGTTCCAACGACGACAATTACGGTAAAAGTGCGCATCATGACATTCTAGTCGCGACCGGACGACTGGCGCGTAACGAGCGTGTTATAGTGACTCGCCCTATTCGTGGCGCGTTCCAAGGCGGCGCTACAGAATATGTGTCGGAGGCCTAGTGAGCCCGATTCTCACCCGCCCGATTCGCGAGCAGCTCGAGCACGATCGCATCATTCGGCAGTTGCAGCCCCGTTACAAACGCAGACATGACGTCGTCATCAATCCCGGATCCGAGCACAACGAGTCCGTGATGGTGGGCGATCTGGCCGTGTACCCGGATCTCGTCCTGTTCAGCTCGTCGCGAGGCCGGAAGCTCGAAGGAACCGTGGAGGTCGAGACGGGGGAGTCGGTCAACGCGCTCGAGGCGCTTGCCGAGTGGGGCGTGTTCAGCCGCCTCGCGGTGCCATTCCACCTGTACGTCCCGCCGCAGTCGCTCGATACCGCCCGCCGCCTCTGCGAGGAACACGGGTTCAACGTCGCCGAGGTCTGGACCTACCACCTCGGCATGGACCAGGTGCGGTTCACCCAGGTCTATCGCGCGCCGGCCCTGGCCACGCCAAAGGCGTCGCCGTCGCCCAGAGCCTCGGCCCCTGCCGCCAGGCCTGTCGCTCGGCCGAAGGCGGCCGCAACCGCCGCCAGGACGAAGAAGCCGTCCCGGTCCGCTGGCAAGGTAACCACCAAGCCTTCGGCTCGTGCGAAGACGGCCAAGGCCAGCAAGCCGTCCAGGTCCCGCAAGACGACCGCCGCGACGCGACCCAGAGCGAAGGCAGCGGCCAAGGCCCGGCGCGCGCCTGCCCGCAAGCGTCGGTGAGGATGGGTCGGTGCCTTTTCTGCGTCTGACCCGCGATCGCCGCGGGTACGAGCACACATTCCTGCTGCATGCCGGGCATCCGGGAGAGGCGGCACGGGTTCTCTACTGGTACCGCACCGCGCCGGCCGTCCTGGTCGGCCGTCCGGCACTCGATGAGGAGGCCATCCGCACCATCGAAGAGCAGCATCCGGAGATCGAGTTCGACTGGCCCGCCATCCTCGCCCTTCGCGAAGCCATGCCGCCCGAAGAAGAGGAAGACCGACCCCAGCGGCCCGCGCGTCGCGGGCGTCCGCCACGTCGCGACGGCTCGCCGCCCCGGGCACCGGAACCCGCACGCTCATCCGCAGCGCCACGAGGCTCCGGGCCAGAGCCCGACGACCAGCTGACGCCCGACGAAGCGATGCCCGACGAATCGACGCCGGACGAGGCACTGCCCACCACGCGAGGCCTCCTGGAGGAGCTCGTCGGCCGCGAGATTGCCACGCGCCTCCGGGCGCGACACGCCGAGATCATGGCGCGCATTCACGAACAGGGATTCGACCCCGCAGCGCTCGAGCTGTGGACGACCAGGGCCGACAGGCTGGACCCCGACACATGGCTGACGCCGGAAGCCGTGCTGTCGGGCGTGCAGGACGCCGATCAGCGATTCGAACGGCTTCGCGCCGAGCTCCTGTCGAGCCCGCGCGGCTGAGGGAGGGCGATTCGTCGCCGTATACTCGGCTCATGACGCGGCTCGGCTGGCTGGCTGCCGGAGTGGTCCTTTCGCTTTCCGCCTGGCCGTCGCAGGCCGTGGGCCAGGTGCGGGGCCGGACCATTGTCTCGGGCCTCCAGGCCCCAGTCGCCCTCGTGCCGGATCCCACCTCCTCCTCGCGCTTCTTCATCGTCCAGCAGGGTGGGCTCATCCGCGTTCTCGACGGCACGAGGGTCCTTCCGACGCCGTTGCTCGATCTCTCGGCCGTCGTTTCACACGATCCCAATGGCGACGAGCGCGGCCTGCTCGGCATGGCCTTCGCGCCAGACGCGGCGACATCCGGCCGCTTCTTCGTCAACTTCACGAACACCGACGGCGACACCGTCATCGCGCGGTTCACGCGATCGCCGGCCGCCGCCGTTACCGCCGACCCGGGGACACGGTTCGATCTCAGATGGCCGGGCGGCCAGGCCGCCATTTCGCAGCCCTTCGCCAATCACAACGGAGGGCATCTCGCCTTTGGACCGGACGGGTATCTCTACATCGGCCTCGGCGATGGCGGCGGAGGCAACGACCCGGAGAACAACGCGCAAGATCCGCTCTCGCTGCTCGGCAAGATGCTCCGGATCGATGTCGACGTGCCGCAAGGCCATCAGACGGGCTACCGGGTACCGGTCAGTAACCCGTTCGTCAGCTTCAGCCCGAGCCAGGTGCGGCATGAGGTCTGGGCGTTCGGCCTGCGCAATCCCTGGCGGTACGGCTTCGACAACGTCGGCCCGGGCGCGACCGGGGCGCTCATCGTGGGAGATGTCGGGCAAGGCGCGCGCGAGGAAGTCAACTACGAGCCGGCAGGGGCAGGCGGCCGTAATTACGGCTGGCGCATTCGAGAGGGGTCCATACAGACGGCGGGCATCAATCCCAACGAGACGCCCGCCTATCTCCCTCTGACGGGGCCGCTCTTCGACTACGTGCGGTCAGTGGGACGAACGGTGGTCGGCGGGTACGTCTATCGCGGATCGAGCCTGCTCCCGGCGTACCGCGGACGGTACTTCGTGGCCGACACCAGTTCATCTCGGGTGGCGTCGGTCGGCCTCGGCGTGAACCCGGTCACGCGCGAAGCCCGTCTGGTCGACGTCATCGACCACACGGCCGAGCTCGGAGGCTCGGGCGTCGTCGGCACGCCGGTGTCGTTCGCGCGCGACAACGAAGGCGAGTTGTACGTCGTGACGCTGAGGGGACGCATCGTGAAGATCGAGAGCGACCCCGCGACCGTTCCCGGACCGCCATCGGCACTGACGGCCACGGTCGTGGGCCGGGACGTGTCGCTGGCGTGGTCAGCCCCAGCCACGCCAGGCACGACAGGCTATCGGCTCGAAGCCGGAACGTCGAGCGGCGGCCGCAACCTCGTCGACGCGTCCGTTGGCCTCCAGCCATCGCTTGCCATCGGAGGGGTAGCGGACGGCACGTACTACGTGCGGATTCGCGCGGAGCGTGGAAGCGTGCTCGGGCCGCCCTCGAACGAGGTGCCGGTTGTCGTGTCGGCCAACTGCACGGCGCCGCCTCCACCCCCGTCCGCCCTCGCCTCCTCGGTCGCCGGTGACCAGGTGTCGCTGACATGGGGGGCCTCTCCTGGCGCCGTCGGCTACCAGGTCGAAGCGGGCGATTCGAGCGGCGCCGCGAACCTGGCGGTCCTTCGCGTGACAGCGCCGTCGCTGACGGTTGCCGCGCCGCGCGGCCACTACATCGTGCGTGTGCGCGCGCTCAACCTGTGCGGCGCCGGCATCGCGTCGAACGAAGTGACCGTGTCCGTCCCGTAGCCGGCAAACCGCAGGGGGCTGCAAAGCCCTGGTGATCTCCCAGGCCGCGCGTGCAATCGCGCCGGCCTGTCATGTTCCGGATCCGCTCACGGCCCTGGTGTCATGGCGCGCAGCTCGTCGGCAATGGCTTGCCGGACCATGCGCGTCGCGAACACGCTGACAGCGACCGTGGAGACGATGCCGAATCCGAGGAGCGCGTAGTAGACAGGGCCGCGCGGGACGGCCGCACCGCTCGCCAGCGAGGCGAGATCCCCCGCCAGCTTGCCGGAGTAGACATACCCCGCGACGACCGGCAGCATGCCGATGCTGCCGATGATGTAGTCCACCAGCCGAATCCGGCTCAGGCCGAGCGCATAGTTGAGCAGCGTATACGGGACGGCCGGGGACATGCGCAGCATCAGGACCAGCCGCAATCCCTGGCGCTCGACGGCACGATCGACCGCCTTCAGCCGCGGGTCGCGATCGAGCAGGCCTTCGACGAAGTGCCGCGCGAAGTACCGGCCGACCAGGAAGGCCAGAGCCGACCCGATGGTCGCACCAATCATCACGTAGAGGATGCCTCGCGCGACGCCGAAGATGGCACCCGCCGCAATCGTCAGCAGGAAGGCCGGCGCGAGGACGACCGGCGCGATACTGTAGCCGGCGATGAACGCGACGGGCCCCCACGCGCCAAGCGACTCGACCCACTTCACGAACGCCGGCAGCAGCGCGGCAACCTCGCGGCCCGCAAACGCCAGCACGACCAGCGCCGCGAGGAGGGCCAGGATTCGGACGACGGTCGATGGCATCGAGGCGGACGCCGGCGTCCTACCCGTCGCGGAGGAAACGGCTCTCGATGGCGTCGATCTTGGCGAGCCGGCGCATGTGGCGCTCCTCGGCCGAGAACGACGCCCCGACGAACGCTTCGACCAGGGTCCGTGCCAGGGCCGGACCGATGACGCGAGCACCCAGACAGAGCACGTTCACATCGTCGTGCTCGACGGCCTGGCGCGCCGTGTAGGTGTCGTGGCAGACGGCCGCCCGAATTCCGGGGAACTTGGACGCGGCAACCGAGACACCGGCGCCGCTGCCGCAGACGAGCAGGCCCCGATCCGCTTGTCCGTTCCGGAGGAACGTGGCGACCGCTTCGGCCGTATCGGGGTAGTCGACCGGTGCCGTGGAATGGGTGCCCAGGTCGGTCACCTCGTGTCCCTGCTGAGCCAGGTGAGCCGCGAGGTCGCGCTTCAGCTCGAACCCGGCGTGATCGGCGCCGACGGCAATTCGCATGTGTCCCTATCCTATCGAAACCCGGCCGTGCGGTCCCAGACAGGCCCGGAAGAGACCCGGAACGTCCTATAATCCCAGCATGAGGATCCCCGGGCTTCGTCTGGCACTTGGCGCGGCGCTCGCCCTGTCAACCGTTCTCCTCTCCGCGCAGGCCCCGGCGCAGCCGGATCAGCCGCGGCCACCGGACATCCGCGTCAACATCGACCTCGTCCAGATGGACGCGATCGTGCGGAACCCGCAGGAACAGTTCGTCGCCGATCTCCAGAAGGACGACTTCGTCATCCTCGAGGACGGCGTGCCCCAGGAGATCTCGTCCTTCACGCTGGTTCACGGCGGACGCGTGCACAACCTGCTGACGCCGCCGCCCCCGCCAAGCCAGGAGGGCGTCATCCTGCCGCCGACGCGGCCACGCACCGACACGACGGGCCGCATCTTCCTCATCATCGTCGACGACCTGCACCTGGACTTCCGCAACACCGGGCGCATCCGGGATCTCTTCAAACGTGTGGCGCGCAACCTGATTCACGACGGGGACATGTTCGCGATCGTCTCCACGGGGCCGTCGTCGCTGGCCATCGATCCGACCTACGACCGCAAGCTGCTCGAAGAAGCCATCAAGAAGATCACGGGCAACGGGCTCAAGCCCTCCGACGTCATCCAGGGCGCGGAGAGCGCGGATGGCCCGACCGAGGTGCGCTATCGGGCACACGTCGCATTCTCGACAGCCTACGACATGCTGCGCCAGATGGAGCGGATCACCAACCGCCGCAAGGCGGTGGTGTGGGTCAGCAACGGCTACGACTTCAACCCGTTCGCCGACTCACGTCTGGGCGAGGATCCGGTCTTCGGCGGTCGGTTCGGACAGACGCGCGACGAAGGCCGGGACATCCAGCAGCAGTTCAACCAGGGCAACCAGTTTGCCGATGCCGACCTGGCACGCGAGCTGGCCGAGGTGACACGCACGGCGAATCGCGCCAACGCCACGCTGTACACCATCGACCCGCGGGGACTGGTGGCAGGGGCGGACCTGGACGAACAGCTGAGTCCGGTGGAGTACAGCGAGCACGTGCGCAAGACGCAGGACAGCCTGCGCGTGCTTGCCGAAGAAACGGGCGGCATTGCCGTCGTCAATCAGAACGACTTCGACAAGGCCCTCAAGCGGATTGATGCTGAGACGAGCGACTACTACATGCTCGGCTACTATTCGAGCAACCCGGACCCGCTCAGGCGCACGCGCAAGATCGAGGTCAAGGTCACCAAGCCGGGCCTCAATGTGATCTCGCGGACGTCGTACACTCTGCGTCAGCCTGCGGCGACCCAGAAGTAGCGCGGATTGCTTCGGAGATCCGCTCGCGCAGCCACGCGACGGGCTTGGGCTGCTGGCTGAGGAAGGCCTTCCACTCCGCGTCGGACAAGACGACGGAGATGACGTGATCACGCGTGTTCATCGGCTCTGCGCTCCTGTGGAGGGGACCCTGCCATGGTAGGCTGCCAGGAGCCCGCAGAAAAATAGAATGATCCGATTCCCCCCATCTCGCGGACGCATGGGACACGGATGCGCAGGCGAAGGTGTCGGCCTTCCCTGTGCGGGTCTTGCCTGTGCAGGTCTGTGATCCGCGTTCCTCGGCGTTGATCCGCGTTCGTCTGTGTAATCTGCGTTCGTCTGTGTAATCTGCGTTCGTCTGTGTAATCTGTGTCTGTCCGCGCAATCTGCGTCCATCTGCGCATCTGCGTCATGGAGAGAGGCGGAGCTTGGGCTTGACACGCTCGAAGGCCTTGATGGTCTCCTGGACCGCGCGCGGTGTGCGGCTCATTCGCGGATAGACCCACCCGGTCTCGCGCACCAGCGACCGGCCTTCGATGCGTGACACGAAGAGATGGCCACTCGACACGTCGCGGGCCGCGGCCTGATAGGGGATGATGCTGAGCCCGACGCTATTGCGCACCATGGCCTTGATGATCTCGACGTTCTCGGTCTCCATCACAATCTGCGGCTCGATCCGCGCGGAGACGAAGAACTCGTCGATGGCGCGACGCGTGTTGGACCCGGGCTCGAACAGCACGAAGGGCTGACGCACCAGGTCCTGCGGCACCACCTTCCGCTTGCGGGCGATGGGGTGCTTGGGCGAGGCGACGAGGAGCAGCTCCTCCTGGAGCACGGGCACTGTGACCAGGTCGGGCTGATCGACGGGCAGCGTGAGGAGCGCCAGGTCCCCCGTGCCCGACCGCAGCTGCTGCAGGCAGCGCTCCGAGCTCCCGGTCACGACCTTGAGATCCACGTCGGGATGCTGCCGCTTGAGCTCCACGAGCAGCGCGGGGAACACATACAGGCAGACAGTCATGCCTCCGAGCACGCGCACCGTGCCCCGCAGCGACTCCTGGCTGTCGGTGATGCCCGCCATCGTGTCCTTGAGATCCTGAAACACGCGATGGCTGAGCTGGAGCAACGCCTCGCCGGCGGGCGTGATCCGGATGCGGCGTCCGACCCGGAGGAACACCGCTTCCTTCAGTTCGTCTTCGAGCAACAGGATCTGCCGGCTGATCGCCGACTGCGAGACATGGAGCTTGTGGCCCGCGGCGGTGAACGAACCGGTCTCGGCAATGGCGCGGATAATCTCCAGCTGTCGTAGGTCCACGTCGTCTCCAGGAAACGACGGTACATCACTCCTGTAGATGGATTCAAGACATACATTGTCGAAACAGGATGGTAAGGAGCTGCGCGGAACGGCGGGTCGCTCCGCCTGGCACCGAAGCTCAGGAAGAAGGCCCTGACGCGCGACGGTGCAGGACCTCGATCGCGGGCCGCCGAGGTGGAACGATGTGCGGAGACATGCCTTTGCGCGCTCGCCCGGGCAAGCTTCAAGCACCGCGCGGGCGCGCTGGTGGATCAGGACGCGCGGAGAGTCATCGGGGCGAGGTTGGCGAACCGCTCGCGTTCGGGCGTCACGGTGTGGTTACGGCGATGCGCATGGCTGCTGCACGCCACGCCCTTCTCCTCGACGTAGACCACCTCTCGCGTGCTGCCCACGTCGCGGTAGCGCCCGACCACGCATCCGCATGGCAACGTGGCGAACCCAATCAATCGTACGACGCTCATACCGGACTCCTGCCCGAGATGAAGCAAGTTGTGTGCCGCGGCACACGATTGAAAATGTTCAGACATTGATGAAACGGAGGCCTCGCGTCGCGTTCGCGAGTGTCAAATATCTTGAATGTCGAGGCGTGGTTGACGCAGTTCGACAGTTGGCGACAGCGGCGCGACGTGTTGCCGCGATCATCGATGGGCCGTTCCGTTGGATCGGCGTTCGGTGTTTTGGATGCTCAACGAGCGTCGACGATCGAGGCGAGGCCTTCGCGGGCCACCTGATTGTCGGGATCGATGGCGAGCGCTTCGGCGAAGTAGCGGCGGGCCGCCGCAGCGTTGCCGACTTCAAGCTCGAGCGTGGCAAGGTTGGAGTAAGTGGCCGCGTCCCGAGGGTCGGCTTCGATCGATGCGGTGAAGGCGGCACGCGCACGGTCGTGCTGGCCGACGCCGGCAAGGGCAGCTCCGAGGATGTTGCGGGCCCTCGCGTGCAGCGGATCGACGGCGACGGCCGCCTCGGCCTCGCGAATGGCGGAGTCTGGCCGGCCCTGCAGGAAGCCCAGCGCCGCTGCGTAGTAGTGCGTCGTCGCGGAGGCTGGAATCTCCATCTCGAGCCGGGCCACCACCGGGGCCAGCCGGTCTGCGTCGCCGGCATCCGTCAGGATCGAGGCGAGTTGCTCGAGGGCCACGACGTTGCCGGGATTCTGCTGCAGCAGGCCAAGCGCAATCCGGGCGCTCTCCTCGAATGCGCCGTCCGCGGCCAGCAGGCGCGAGAGCGCCAGCTTGGCCTCGTCGTTGGCCGGGTTTGCCGCCAGGCTCACGAGGACGCTCCGGGCGTCGGCGCCGCGCTGAATGGGGGCCGCCGCACGAACGAGGCCATCGAGGGCGGCTCGATCGCGCGGGTTCTCCTGGAGGGCGTGCACGAACGTGTCGTAGGCGGCCTGGTGGCTGTCGGCCCGCCGGAGCATGTCGCCGAGTCGTGTCCACTGTTCGGGAGTCGCCGAACGCAGCGCCTCGGCCACGGCCGGCGGCCGCTCGCCGCTCGCAAGGCTCCGCAGCAGCCGGGCATTGTCGGTCCGGGTACCCCCAAAGACGCTTCGGGGGCCGGAGAACTCCAGACGTCCGCGGTTGTCGGTCTGGATCGGCGCGCCGGCCGACCACGCCGCGAGCGCCGGGCCGTCCGCGACGAAGAGCGACAGGACGGCCAGCGGATCGTAGGCGCCCACGGCCGCAAGGTCCTCTGCGACGCCCGGCCGGTTCCACGCCTCGGGGATGTTGTCCATCCGATCGATCAGCGGAGAGGTCGAACCGATGAGGAGCACGTCCGCATCGCCGACCAGCCACAGCGTGCCATCGGGGAAGACCGTCAGGAACGTGGCGACGATGGAACGGAGGTCGCTGTCGCTGATGTCGTAGGTATGCGCCCACTGGCACAGGATCCCGTCCCCGGTGAGCCTCGACCTGGCGAGCTCGAAGAACTCGCGGGTGAAGAGCGACGCGATGCCGGCCATCCACGGGTTCGACGGCTCCGACACGATGACGTCATAGCGATCGTCGGTCAGGAGCAGGTGCGTCCGCCCGTCGCCGACGACCAGCCGCGTCCGCGGGTCGGCAAGGGCGCCGTGATTCTCTTCCTCGAAGTAGCGTGAGGCCTCCACGACCTCAGGCGAAATCTCCAGGACCGTGACCCTCTCCAGGCCGTGCGTCAGCGCGGACCCGAGCGTGACGCCGCTTCCGAGGCCGAGAATGGCCGCGGACGTCGGGTTGGGGTGAAGGAGGAGCGGCACGTGCGCGAGCAGCCGCTGCGTCAGCATGTCGGCCGCGTCCGACGCATCCACCTTGCCGTCGATCGAGAGCGATGTGGTGCCGGCCAGCTCGCGTACGGCGACGGTGGCCGTGGCGCCTTCACGGTAGTAGAGGAGCTCGCCCGCGGTCAGCGACGTCTCGAGGTCGGGCCCGCGCAGGGCCGGGGCGTACTTGTAGGCGCCGCTCGAGAGCAGCCGGGGATTCCAGGGCGGGAGCGACCATGCCGCAACGAGGACCACGGCGGCCGCGGCCAGGGGCACTGCCCGCGTCCAGCCGCGCCCTCCCGACCAGACGACGAGTGCCGCGCCGGCCAGGGCCGTCACCGCCGCGATGACGCGGATCGTGTCGTGCAAGCCGAGCACCGGCACCAGCGCAAAGCCGGACACGAGCGCGCCCGTGATGGCGCCAACCGTGTTGACTGCGTAGACGATCCCGAGGTCGGAAACCGCCGTGTCGTCGCCGCGCGAGGCCACGGCCACGGCCAGCGGGAACGCCACGCCGAACGCGATCGCCATCGGCAGGAGCAGGCCAGCTGCCGCGAGGAGTTCCCGCGCGAGGACTGCCTCGAACGAGATGCCTGGCGTCGCGACGACGCGGCCGATGTCGAGCAGCGTCCCGTCGACGCCCATCGCCGCGACGAGCGCGAGCGCCCCGCTCGCCATGACCACCAGTGCCAGCAGGCGCGCGGGCTCGGCGACCCGTCTCGACAGCCAGGCGCCGAGGGCCGCACCGCCGGCGATGCCGAGAATGAAGACCGCGACAACGGCGCTGAAGGCGTAGGTCGTGGGCCCCAGGATCGAAGCCAGCAGCCGCGTCCACACGACCTGCAGGCTGAGCGACGCGAGGCCCGTGATGCCGAGGGCAGTCGCGGCCAGCCACGGACGGCCCTGGACCTTGCCAGTCACCGGCCTGCCGCTTGCGAACGTCGAGGCGCGCCCCTGCTTCCGGCCTCCAGCGGCTTTCGAACCGTGTGCACCAGCCTTCTGCGCCTGCACCTCGAGTCGCCTGCTGGCTGGCTGGTCATCTGTCGGACGATGGGGCTGGGCATCAGCAGTTCGATGGCTTCGCGCGATGGACCAGGCGCCGCCCGCCGCCACCAGGTTGAGCAGAACGCCGACGAGAGTGGCTCCCATCAGCCCCAACATCGGGAGGAGGACGAAACCCGCAGCCAGCGCGCCGAACGCGGCGCCAAGGGTGTTCGCCGCATACAACCGCCCGGCATCGCCCGACATGACCGCAGCCGATCGGACCATCCAGCGGGATGCAATCGGGAAGGTGGCGCCCATGGCCGCGGCCGGCACGGACAAGAGGACGAGGCTCGTGACCAGGCGGAGCGCCGCGAACGCCCAGCCGCCCTGCCCGTTCGCGTAGGCGATGCGCAGGAGCGGTTCGAGCAGAGAGAGCGCCAGCGGGATCAGCAGCGCGGCCGCTGCAATTGCGACTTCGAGCGCGGCATACACCCTCAGGGCCCCGGACGGGGTCTGCCGTTGGCCGAAGCGTCCGCCGAGCGCGGCACCCGCTGCCAGTCCGCCCATGAACGCCGCGAGCACGGTGCTGGCCGCCGCGACGCCATGGCCGATCTGCAGCGTCAGCAGTCGCGTCCAGACCACCTCGTACACCAGGGCCGCCGCACCGGAGAGGGCAAAGAGGACGAGAAAGACGCCGCGACCCATCCGTTCAGATTAGCCCAGGTCGACGGCGTGCCGGGAACCGCGGGGCCGGCCGCGGAAGAACTGGATAGATCGTCGACCGGGCACCGTCTGAAGTCGGACTACCGGACGCGGCCCGGGCGGTACAGCATCAGGGTCCCATCCTGCATGATCTCCTCGAGGCCGAAGGCGCTCGTCGCGAGCGACGTGAGTTCCGGCGTCACGAGGCTGTGGTCGATGACCACATAGCCGAGCGCCGTCCGTTCGACGAAGCTCGGACCGCCCCGAAGCAGTTCGGCCGTCGCTTCGGGTGAGAGCGACCGTCCTTCGCTGAGCGTGATCAACATCGAGACGGTCGGGTAGTCCTGGCGCATGGTCTCCAGCCGGCGGCGCGAGACTCGCGAGAGATAGCCGCCGATCAGGCGCTTCTCGTGGGTCGTCTGGTTGAACAGGTACTTCGCGCTGAAGTTGCCGGCCGACGAGACACCGTCGCGGACGCCAAAGGGCAGGCTGAGGACGCGCACCGGACGCGGATCGTCCGCAATCACGTGGTAGATGGGCGAGATCGTGGCCGAGTACAGTGTGCGCGGCGCGGGGCAGAGCTCGGCCAGCACCAGCGCCAGGACGGTGACGCCCCATGCCCGCCGGCGGTGCGGCCACCTGGTGCCGATGGCTGCCAGCGCCCCGCCCAGGAGTATGGCCAGCCCCAGCGCGGCGACGATGGCGAACCGCGTCGGGGTTCGGGCGGCGTTGACGATGGGCACATATCGGAAGAGCGCCCACGGCCCGGGCACATAGGTGTTGACCCCCATCGCGATGACAAACGGCCCAAGTGCCAGAGTCGCGAATCCGATGGTCAGGACCCACCACGGCCTGCCCGGACGGAAGCCCGCTCGCCAGAAGGCGAACGCAACCACCGCCACGGCCACGAGGCTGAGAGCCGCCGTGTATTCGACATACACCGTCGACGACGCTGCCTGACGATCGCCGATGAGCCAGCGCGACATGGCGTGATTGGGATTGGGATGCAGAAAGCTGGCGAGGTCGACGCCGCGTGGACTGCTGCGCCAGTAGATGGGCGGGTTCACGAACCGGCCGTCCATCACACTCTGCCCGAGGCCGTACAGCACCGGTGCGAGCGGCCCGGCGCAGGCGAGCACGGCAACCACGGCGGGCTTGACGAGCCAGCCGCCCTGCGTCCATCCCACGAGCGCGGCGCGGAACCCGATCGCCACCCGCGTCACGACAAGGCCGGTCAGTACCAGGACCGGCGTGTACAGGCCGCGCACGCTGATCGGAATGCCGAGGACTTCCACGGCGGTCGACTGTCCGAATGCGAGGCCGAGGACGAGACCCCCCAGCAAGAGGATCGACAGGTTCAGCGCCCAGACCCACGGTGCACGCGCCGCGGTCTCCTTTCTCGACACGACCACGACGCTCGACAGGATGTAGACGCCCGCCATCATCAGGCAGAAGACCGCGAAGTACGCGTCGCAGAATGCCGCCCACGCCATCGAGAGACCGGCCAGGGCGGCCCAACCCGTCGAGCGCGTTCGTTCGGCGTTGATCAGACAGAGCAGGAAGGCCGCCAGCGGCGCCGCGGCCACGAGGCTGAAGTGCCCCGTGCTGCGAGCCACGAGCACCGGCGACCACGCGAACGCGACGCCGGCGGTAAACGCCTCCAGCCGCGTCGTGTCGAATGCCCGCCGGGCCAGGGCGTAGGTGCAGACGGCCGTCAGGATGGTCGCGAGCAGGTAGACGATGTTGAACGTGGTGACGACGCCGAACGCCGGGAGGAGCGGCAGGGCCAGCAGGTTCAGGAATGCGGTGTAGTTGTGCTGCGAAAGGTTGACGCGCTGCGAGAGCGAGAAGACCTCGTCGGTCGAGAGCGGGTTGCTGCCTTCGAGGGCCTCGTGCTGGAAGACCCACTGGTTCCAGACATAGACACCGGTATCGCCGCTCGGATCGCCGGTCAGCTGGCTTCCGAGATGGAGCGGCAGGGGCCACGAGAAGGCGATCGCGATCGACACGTAGCCGAGCACGACGCCGAGCCGGGGGGAGAGGAGACGCCAGGTCATCAGGCAGGCGTAGTAGAGCATACCTGGAGGCCTGCGCGATGCGCTGGCCCCACACCGCGAGGATGGTGAGCGGTCAAAGAAAAAGGCCGGACCCCCGTGAAGGGATCCGGCCTGTGCTACCCGCCGAAGGCGGGTCCTAGAAGTCGTATCGGACGCCGAAGCGGACGATGCGTGGGTCGAGAATGCCGAGGACCCGCCGGAAGTTGGCGCCGGTCGTCGTCGCGAAGTTGACGACGGTGCCGTTGTTGAGCGCGTTGAAGACGTCGACCTGACCGGTCAGGCGGCCGTACTTGCCGAACCTGAAGCTCTTGTCGAACCGGAAGTCCATGATCGACACGGTCGGGGCGCGGTTCGAGGTCACCGGCTCCATGCGGATGGCCTGCGTGATGTCGTTCGGGACCGTGTTGACCGACGTGTTGCGTCCCCACTGGCGACCGCTCTGGACCTTCCACGATCCGGAGAAACCGATCTCCCACGGGAAGGTGTAGCGCCCGATGACCTTGTAGTTCCAGAGCGTCGAGGTCTCCTTGCCGTTGTCGCCGAAGAGCCGCTGGTTGGAGCGCCAGTTGTAGGCCTTGCCTTGCGCGAGCGCATCGAGCGCGCCGGTGTTGGTGGTCGTCGCGTGGAGCTGATCCAGCCATGTGTAACCGAACGAGGTGAGGAGCATCCAGCCGCCGGCAAACCGGCGATTGACGGCAAACTCCAGGGTGTGGAAGTCGCTGTTGTAGGCCGGGTCGGTCGGGTTGGTGAAGAAGCGCGACTGCGGCGTCCCGGCGGGGACGGTCAGCAGGCTGAGCTCCTGGTCGTCGGCCGTGCCGCGCTGGCCGTCCTCGCCGATGTCGACGAACGTGTACGGCACGTCGTAGACGGCGATCCGGACGGGGTCGATCTCCACCCACTCGTCGCGCACGTTCTTGTAGACGTAGGAGAAGCGGCCCGACAGCCCCTCGACGATCTCGCGCTCGAGGTGACCCGACAACTCCTGCGAGTACGGCCGCTTGATGTTGTCGTCGACCTCGATCCCGCCGGCGCCGCCGACGGCGGAGCGGAACACGCCGAGCTCCAGCGGCCCGTCGAGCAACCGATTCCCGTTCAGGTCCCTGAACTGGTAGCGGAGCCGCTGATCGCCGACGCTGTTCTCCTTGTCGGAGAGCGTGTCGGCGGAGTTGAAGTAGAAGCGGCCGAAGTAGCCCTTGAGCACGGTCCGGTTGTCGCCGGTGAGGTCGTAGGCAAAGCCGGCGCGCGGCGAGACGTTGAACGTGTTCGCGACCTCGCGACCGGGCACGGTCTGGGGCTCGATGAGCGCCATGTAGCGTGCACGCTCGGTCGGGTTGAGGTCGGCCGGCCAGTTCGCAAGCATGGCATGGCCCTGTGGCGCGACGGATTGCTCGGGGAACCCATCCTCGTAGGCCTCGAAGCGGATACCCAGGTTGAGCGTCAGCCGGTTGGTCACCTTCCAGGTATCGCTGATGTGGCCGGCGTTGTAGACCACGTCGTTTTGGGACGTCGTCGGTGAGTTGTAGAGGTCCACATCGTTCACGTTGCCGTTGAGGTCGCGGTAGAAGATGTTGCCGGGCTGCGGCTTCGTGAAGAACCGCCGATCGCGCTTCCAGTCGTAGCCCACCTTGAAGTCGTGCGAGCCGGCCCAGCCGTCCTTGAAGTAAGCCAGCGACACGTAGACCTGCGGCTTGTAGCGCTTCTGATCCTGATACGCCTCGTTGTATCCCGTGCGCTGGCTCGTCCCGGTATCGATACGTCCGGGGACGACATCGCTGACGAAGCCGTGGGCGTCGGTCGGTTCGAGGGGGAAGAAATTGTACCAGTTGCCCGCCAGGACGTCGAGAAACGCGCGGCTGCCGAGCACGCTCGTCCACTCCCACTTCCACGGGTAGTTGCGCGAGGCCTGGTACCGGGCGGCAGACACGGGCACCAGCGGACCGAGGTCCCGCAGCTCCTGCAGCTTGTTGCGCTTGTTGAGGAAGCCGATGACCTGATTGTTGCGATTGAGCTGGAACGTGCCCTTCAGCGTGTAGTTGTTGGTCAGCTTGG
>CAZJBN010000097.1:0-18523 GCA_964543955.1 uncultured Bifidobacteriaceae bacterium | reverse complement strand
TGAGCGCCGCATCGAGCACCGAGGCACCGATGTAGCCGGTGCCGCCTGTCAGGAACACTCGCAGTGACATGAACCTGACATTCTACAAAATCAGCGAAGCGAGGCTGTCTCTGTTCGTCTTCCGTTGCACGAAGATTGAGCGGCCGAGGTCCTACGGCCTCGTTTCGAAGCGATACGCGCTGGCAAACGTCAGCTCCCGAAGAGATCCGTTGCGGAACCGGCCAATGAACCGCACCGGCTGCCCCTCGGTGCCGGAAAGCTCGCGCAGGGGCAGATCGAAGGAGAAACCGCTGTGCAACAACGTCGGAAACCGACCGAAGCGTCCGACCACATCAGGCCGGGGAACCCAGAACCCGCCTGCGTGGACGAGGTTCGCACCGGAAAATACCAGCAGTTCGACAGGGCTGGCCCGTTGCACATCGTCAACGGCCCATCCCTTGACCATCAATCGGTCGTTCTCGACTCGCGATTCTTCGATAGTGGCTGCGATTCCGGGCGTCTCTACCGCTTGAAGTTCGCGGCCGTTTCTTCGTAGCTGCACGCCCTGCTCTCCGTCGACCAACTCGTAGACGTCGCGGTGGCCGACGGCGCTCATGAGGACGTCACGATTGTCGTCGCCGTAGCTCAACGGGCTCGCAACGCCCCTCCACGAAACTGCCATGAGCTCGACCAGCGGTTTTTCCGATCGACGCAAATCGCCAATCGGCACGCTGAAAGAGAATCCCGACCCAAGTGCGGCAGGATCTTCGAGGGCCGCCGCGACATCCGGTCTGACGACCCTGCGAGACGACGAATACACTTCCTGACCGTCCACGAACAGCAGTACTCGACTGACCGGGGATCGATCGACGACATCGAACGCCCACCCTGAAAAGGTCAGAACGGTCGGGTGGGCCACAACCTGTTCGGCCCATCCGGCTATGCCCTCGACGACGACGGGTATGCTTGCTGCCGTGTTCTGCCGTATCGCAACCGCGCCGGGATCTCCCCAATCGAGCGCTGACGACAGGCCGGTCGACGACGTTTCGTCTTCGAGCGGCGCCAGCGCCACCTCGCCTTCCGACCCTTCGAGGACCACGTTGACGGAGAACGGATTTCGACCGTCCACGAGCACTTCCTCGGGGAGAATCGCCTCGAATCTGAATCGCTTGTCGTTGTCAGGAAACGAGTGCGCGATTGCCGCAATACGTCCGTTCACGACAATCGCCAGTTCCGGCGGAGCCGTCGGGCTCTCTGCAGGCCGAAACGAGCCCGTCAGGTATATCGGAACGTAGCCGCTGGACAAGTCGACCGAGGCCAACTGCTCGAACTGATCGAGCGACACGGTTCCGTGCCACGATCCGGTATCCGGGGTCAACCCCGCCGCATCGCTGCCAATGAGATCGGCGAACGCACCTACGCGGTAAAGGGCGAGCTCGTCCGACACTTCGGGACGCTCGGTCGGGCCGGAGCGGCCCGGCAGGACTCTCTCCCACAGCCGACCCTCGAAGCTCAATCGTTCCTTCGTTGCAGTCGTCACGACAATCTTGGACGGCGACTCTGGAGCGGACCAATCGACTGCAGATACCCCATCTACCGGCCACGGTATCTCGACGCCAATGACATCCGCGATTGTAGGGAGCACGTCGATCGCCTGGACGTTTCGATCGGAGGTGACTCCATGCTGCTGGTGTGGCAGCTTGATGAAGAGCGGAATGGACATGATGTCGGGATAGTTCCCGTCGGTGAGCGACCGCTTGAGCTCGCCAGGCCTGAAGCTGGCGCCGTGGTCGGCGAGAACCACGACGAGGGCCTCATCGAACCTTCCAAGGTCTCTCAATCGCTTGATGACCAGGCCCAGCAATCGGTCCGCAAACTGGACCTGCAGCAAGTGGCGCTTGAGCGTCGTTCTGATCGCGCCAGGATCCTCGTGCCACAGGTCGTCTCCTGCATCAACCCTTCCACTGGCGGGCGCAGGCTCGTACATCCGTCCGGACGGCGTATACGAAAGCGGTTCGTGCGGAATAAGGGTGTGGATGACGTTGAGGGACCGACCTGCGCCGCTGATACCATCGACGAACCCAAGAAAGGCCTTCGCCCGATCGTCGAAGCTCACGCCTGCGGCATGCTGCCGCCAGGCGTCGGGATCGGCTGGCACAGCCTCCGGCACGAAGTCCGCCCACGTCGTGGTTACCGTTGGCAGCCCGCCCCTGAAGTCCTGCGGCAGGATCGCGTTCATGAGCACCATCGCAACATCGACGAGGAGGCGGCGGCTCCGATCCGATGCGTCACGACCAGACGTCTCGGCGCAGCTGGTCTCAGGGCACAACATCGTGATGGACTCGACGACATTGAACGAGTGCGTGCCGGCAAGCAGCGTAAACAGGTTGTTCGGATAGTCGCCGACCGTCGGCACGCGAGTGTCTTCGGGTGGATAGATGCCGGTCAGAATGGACGGGATCCCGTACACCGTGAACTCCGACACCGCCGATGCGTTCCTGAACCAATGCGACGTCTCAGCCAGGTCGGCGAAGTTCGGGAAGCGTTGTCCGTCGATCCGGCCAACGGCGTTCACCAGGTGACCCAGTGGAAGTTCGTCGAAGACGACCACGACGATGGGAGTGTCGAGAGTACCGGACAACGCGCCGAGCCGCGGGTTCTCGGGCGGTACGACGAGGCGCGAGACCGGTGTGCCGAAGAGAAAGATCGCCGGGAACAGCAGGGCCGCCGGCGACATGACGGAGGCGATCGACCGCACCGGAGCAAACCTGAAGTACGCGGCAGTGCCGCACAGGCCCAGCCCGCACGCAACCAGCAGGACCACCCAGGCCGGCCACGGCACCATCTGGTTCAAGACCGGCAGGACGATCAGCGTGATGCCGCAGAACCCGATGAGCGCGTGCAAGGCGTTGCCTGCCCTGGTCGAAACGAGGCCGACACCCGCCCGAACCAGTGCGATCGCGCCCGGAAGCGCCACGCTGAGCAGTAGAACCAGCGTAAGGATGTCACCGCGCAACGAACGATGCGCGACGAAGAACTCCGCGTTTCTGCCAAGCAGATCGTACAGCGGCTGCGCGACGGCAAACGCCGACAGCACGAAGATGTGGAGCGTGTCCTTCAGCGTGCTCCGATCCTGCCCGTAGGTGGAAGCAGCGCTCCAGCGCCGCGACGTCCCGGTGGTCGCCACCGTCATCCTGCCTGGTCCCTCTTGAACTCCACGAGCACCCGGCCCGTGGCCGACGTCGGTGTGCTTCGTTCGATGCGCGCCACCCCGGCGAGATGCGCCAGGAACGCGTCCTCGTGGTAGTCGGGAAAGATGTCTGGCCTGAACCTGAGGAGCTGAGCCACCATCGGATCGCCTTTGGGCACGAACTCAATCACGCCGCGTGGCGCCATGCCGACCAGCCACCGAACGACCCGATCGAGCGGCACGTTCCCCGCAATCGCCAGGTGATGGACGAGCGCAAGCGCAATCACCCCATCGGCACCGGCGCGCTCGTCGAGCCCTGCGCGCTCGGACTGTGCCCACCCCTGCGACGGCGACGGGTTGGAGGCGTCGAGGAACAAGGGCAGGAAGTTCAGCCCGCCTTCGACGGAACGGGCGAACGCCAGCTCGATCGCGCCCTGGTCGAAGTCGAAGCCGATCACCTGCGATGCGCCGGCATCGAGCGCCGCAACCGAATAGTCACCCGTGTTGCAGCCGATGTCCCACACCTGTTTCAAGGCTCGGACGCGGACGAACTCTCGAATGACGGCCTTCTTCGTCGCCGCCTCGTCGGACGTATAGCTGTGAGACCGGGCGTAGTCTCTCCAGGTCGTCGCGCTCGTGTCCCGTGGCGTCAGTGTGGCGATCCATTCCCTCAACCCGCGGAGCAGTCGGGTCAGGGACGAACGCGGTAAGCCGACCTTGCCGAGCGCCGACGCGTCGATATCGGAGCGCTTGCCCACCGAGTGCTGGAGCACGTCCTGGAGCACCACGTGGGTTCCGACCCGGCGGGAGAACTTGCGGCGCAAGGGGAGCAGCCGCCGCAGGTCTGCTGTCGGAATGCCCCCGAGTGCGCCTCGGTACCACGCGTTGTGCGTCACGCCCAGAAATGCGCGCAGGAGGAGCGGGTTGAGAAACTGCTCGCAGAACTGGCGGTGGCCGGCCCACAACTCCCCGTCGCGATAGGCACGGAGCGACAGCGTATCGATGAACACGGGCCTGTGGCCGACGAACTGAAGGTTGTAGGCCGTCCCGTCGGAGAACATGACGCCGGAGGAGAGCGCCTCGAGTTGAAGGTCGAGATGCAGGAGCGCAGCGGACTTCAGCGCCGGGAACGACCACTCATATGGAAACGAGACGAACGGAAGGCGCGGATGCTCGACCACATACACCGCCTCGGAAGAGATCTCGCGCGCCTCGTCCGGGCCGAGCCTCCTCGCCTCGACGAGCCGGCCGTCGGCAACGGCGGCAGCATAGAACGGCGTCTGGCAGACGAAGTCGAAGTCACGCGCCGCGACAGCGTTGACCGTTCTGAAGACCCGGCCGTCCCGTTCGAAGACGCCGCCCGACGGATCACGGAACGATCCGGGAACCGGAGTCACCGCACCGGGCATCGGGATCATCGGGCCTGATCGTCGTCGGTGCCTTCAGCCCTGCTGGCAGGGAATCCGATCCTGGCGCGGAAACTGGTCCAGTACACCTTGGCCAGCACCACGGCGCCCGCCACGCCGCCGAACAGGATCTGCAGAAAGATGCTCCCGGACCCCGGATCGATGTAGGCGTGGGTATCCTCGGTCATCCAGAACAACGCCGCGAGGACACAGGCGGCCAACGTAAATCGGCTCTTCAAGTCACAACCTCCTTGCCAGCTGTCGCCGGGGGCGAGGCCACTTGGGGGGAGGCCTTCAGGCGGCTCGAATGAGCCGGCCGTACGAGAACGTTACAGCCGAGTTACATAGTAGCGCGCCGCAGGCGTTGCGCCAAACGGATCGCCCGGGGAACCGGGGCTAGATATCCCAGACCTTGCCGCCGTCGAAGAACGTCACCAGGCCGTCCTCGCTCACCTTGAGCACCGGCCCGAACGCGCCGGCGGCCATGGCGGCCGTCGTCCGCGCGCCTTCCGCGTTGCCGCTGCGTCCCGGCTCCGAGCTGGCCGGATGCCGCAGGATGGCGCCAACGGCCAGCAGCTGCCCGTGGACGTCGCACACCATCGCGCCGTCGAGCGTCGCCAGCGCGGCCAGCACGCTGGCATCGAGATCCTGCACGGTCCGCCCCGCAAGCACGTGCAGCAGGTGCCGGCGCGACGGGCGCTCCGGATCCTCCTGCACGCCGAGCGGCTCCATGTCCAGTCGATCGTCGCTCGTCACGAGCTGGCGCAGCGTCTCGATCGGGCGCCTCAGCACGACGAAGAGCGCACCCTGCCGCGCGTCCGACAGGTTCAACGCCGTCTGGAAGAGCCGCCGGGCGAGCGTGGCCGAGGCGACGGCCACTTCCCACATCTTGTACTTCGCCGTCAGGTCCAGTAGCTGCCAGTCCGCGTTGCGGAACGCGAAGACCTGGGCGCCATGCGCAAAGACCTTGATTTCCCGCTGCGGACTGAGCACCACGGCCACGTGGTTGCCGGTGAGCGTGGCGCGCGCGTGGCCGACATAGGCTTCGGCGCACGGCACGCTCAGCGCCTGCCCGCCCGCGGCCTGTTCCGCCCAGCGACCCACGTCCACGATGTCGACGAGGCGTCCGTCGCGCGCCACGAGAAAGACCGTCCGCTCGCCGTCCGCCAGGCGGAAGAAGCTCTTGATGGACGTCAGCGCGCTCGTATAGAAGGGCCCCGCCTGGCCGGCCCAGGCATCGGTGCCGACCGGGTCCTCGTCGGTGCCCAGCAGCAGGACGCCGGTCGAGATCGGCTGGTTCTCGTAGGTCGAGAGCGCGGCCACGCGCAGGACCTCGGCTACCTCCGCCACCCGGTCCACGACGTCCTGATCGCCCGAGAGGCTGTACGCCTCGGGCGTGAAGAAGGCGCCCACGTACCGGTCCTCGATCGCGCCGCGGAACAGCCCGCCCCGTTCGATGATGGCCTGCGGCCTCAGGATGGCGTGGAAGCGCGCGGCCAGAACGGTCCCGATGGCCCGCGCAAACCGCACCTCGTCGTCGGTGAACGGACGCTGCCCCGGCACGCGCAGGAGGTAGCGGTTGCCGAACCACCGGACCGCCAACGCACCCGGATCCCCGGTCGGCTCGATGGAGAGCCGCCCGTCCGACGAGGGCGACGGTACGGCATCGGTCTCGAGCGTGGCGCGTTCGAAGAACCGCCGCAGCGCCCTCTGGAGGAAGACATCGTAGTGGGCGCCGACAACGAGCGCGGGAGGAAGGCGGGACGTATCCACGACGAAGCGATCATACTAGGTGCTCAGGGTGCTCAGGGTGCTCAGGGTGCACAGGTGCACGGGTGCTCGGGTGCACAGGTGCACGGGTGCTCGGGTGCACAGGTGCACGGGTGCACGGGTGCTCGGGTGCACAGGTGCACGGGTGCACAGGTGCACGGGTGCTCGGGTGCACAGGTGCACGGGTGCGGTGGGTGATGGCTGGAGGTCTGCTGGTTCAGTGACGACGCTGATCGATGTGTTCCGGATGCTCGAAGCGCGGCGCGGCGAGTTCGTGATCCATGACGATGGCTACCGGGTGCGCCGGTTCACCTATGCAGACGTCACGCGGGCGGCTCGCGGCGTCGCGGGCCGTCTCGCCGGCTCGGGCGTCCGGTCAGGCGACACGATCCTGCTCTGGGGCGAGAACTGCGGCGAGTGGCTCGCCTGCTACTGGGGCGCCGTGATCAGCGGCGTGGTCGTGGTACCCATCGACTATCGATCGTCCGCGGACTTCGCGGCCAGGGTCGCCGGCCTCGTCAAGGCCCGGGTGGTGATGACGGGCGACGAGACGACGCCGCACGATCGGGACGAGCACGGCTTCGGCGGTGCGCCGCGCTGGCACTTCCGCGACCTCGACTGGAGCGCCGACGGCCCCATGCCCGCCGTGCCGGTCTCCCGCGACGATGTGGCGCAGATCGTCTTCACCTCCGGTGCGACGGCCGAGCCCAGGGGCGTCGTCGTCCGGCACCGGAACCTGCTGGCCAACCTGGTGCCGGTGGCCACCGAAGTGGCCAAGTACAAGCGCTATGCCCGGCCGTTCCTGCCGCTGCGCTTCCTCAACCTGCTGCCGCTCAGCCATCTGTTCGGCCAGTCCATGGCCACCAACATCCCGCCGCTCGTGGACGGCACGGTGGTCTTCATGCGGAGCTTCAACCCGCACGACATCGTCCGACGGGTCAAGGAATGGCGCGTCTCGGTCATCGTGTGCGTCCCGAAGATTCTGGACGTGCTGCGAGAGCACGCACTCCGCATGGATCCGGAGGCGGCCGATCCACCGGCCGGTCTCTCCATTTCGGCCCGCTGGTGGCGTTATCGCCGGCTTCATCGCGCGTTCGGGCTCAAGTTCTGGGCATTCATCGTCGGCGCGGCGCCGCTCGGTCCGGAGCTCGAGGACTTCTGGAAACGCCTCGGGTTCGTCGTCATCCAGGGGTACGGACTGACGGAGACGGCGCCCATCGTCACGCTCAATCACCCGTTCAAGACGAGCACGGGCTCGGTCGGCAAGCCGGTTGGCGGCGTCGAGATCAGAATTGCGGAGGACGGCGAGATTCTCGTCCGCGGCGAGAACGTCACCGATGGGTACTACGAAGGCGCCGACACGGCTGAGCCTCGCCGAAGCGCCGCAGGCGCGAAGGCGGGCGAGCGCATCCCGGCGCTTGCCGCGCCGAAGCGGCCGATCGCCGAAGGCGAGCGCAGCCGCGAAGGCGGGTGGCTGCACACGGGCGACATCGGCGAGATGGACGCGCAGGGGCGGCTGTTCATCCGCGGGCGGAAGAAGGAGATGATCGTCACGCCCGAGGGCCTCAACGTCTTTCCCGACGATGTGGAACGGGAGCTCGACGCGGAGCCGGGCGTCCTGGAGTCGGCGGTAGTGGGCCATCGTGTGCCCGGCGCGGCCGAGGAACGCGTGCACGCCGTGCTGGTGCTGGCGCCTGGCGCCAGTGCGGAGGCGAGTGTCGCGGCGGCCAACGCGCGCCTGCAGGATCATCAGCGCGTCCGCCACGTGTCGGTGTGGACCAGCGGGCCGCTGCCGCGCACCGAGGGCACACGCAAGCTCAAACGCGCGGCAGTGCGGGAGTGGGTCGCCGGAGGGAGCGCGCCGCCGAAGGGACCGGTGGGCGCCAATCCCATGGAGGCCGTCCTCGCGCGATTCGCGGCTGGCCGCGAGATCGGGGGCGACACGCCGCTCGAGTCACTCGGCTTGAGCTCGCTCGAGCGGGTCGAGCTGATGGTGGCGCTCGAGGACACGTTCCAGACGCGTATCGACGAAGGCCGGTTTGCGTCCGCCCGGACACTCGAGGACCTGAAGACGCTCATCGAAGCGGCGCCGGCCGAAGCCGCGGTCGAGGAGCCGGTGGACTTCCCGCGGTGGAATCGCAGGCGGCTTGTCGGGTTCATCCGGCAGGTCAGCCTCGCGACATGGATCCTGCCCATTGCCCGGATCTTCGCCTGGGTACGTGTCAGCGGACTGGAGCACCTCGACGGACTTCGTGGCCCCGTCGTCTTTGCCGCGAATCACCAGAGCCACATGGATGTGCCCGTCATCCTCGCGGCACTCCCCTGGCGGTGGCGTGCGCGCGTCGCGCCGGCCATGGCCAAGGAGTTCTTCAAGGCACACTTCTTCCCCGCCGGGCACACGACGCGGCAGGTCATCGGCAACCGGCTGAACTACCATCTCGCGGCGTTCTTCTTCAACGCCTTTCCGCTGCCGCAGCGCGAGGCCGGGGCCCGCCAGACGCTGCGGTACATCGGCGAGGTGACCGGCGACGGCTTCTCGATCCTGATCTTCCCCGAGGGTGTGCGGTCCGACACGGGCGACATCAAGCCGTTCAGGGGCGGCATCGGGATGATCGCGTCGCGGCTGCAGCTGCCGGTCGTGCCCGTGCGGCTTCACCACGTCGACCGCGTCCTCCACCCGAGCTGGAAGATGGCGCGTCCGGGCCCCTGCGGGGTGACCTTCGGCGAGCCCATGCGGCTGTCGGGAGACGACTACGCCGCACTGGCCCTCCAGGTGGAGGAGGCGGTGCGCCGTTTGCATGCACCGCCCTCCGCGTGACACAATTGTCGGGTTCTGGACATCGGGCTTCGGTCGCCAAGGCGTCCCCCGGCCCGGAACAGACCGTCAGTAACCCCAACGACAGAGCCAGAGGCCCAAAGCGGACTGAATGAGCAAAGACGATCTGATTGACATGCAAGGCACGGTGGTTGCCGTGCACAGCGGAGGCCTCTACCGGGTGCAGGTCGATGCCGGACATGAAGTCCTGGCGCAGCTGAGCGGCCGCATGCGTCGATTCCGCATCAAGGTCGTCCCCGGCGACCGCGTGACGGTCGGCATTTCCCCATACGATCCCCAGCGCGGCATCATCACCTTCCGCGCGCGTTAGGTTCCAGACGCACTTGAATCCACGCCCTGCGACATCTCGACCCGTCCGACGAAGAGGCGGCTCCGGCCGCGGCCCTGTGCGCCGCGGCGCCAGGCCACGATCCGCGCCGGCACCTTCGGCGCCACCACCCGACCTGCCGTGGCTGCAGGTGGACGCGGCGGCTGAGCCGATCAGGTTCTCGACGCTCGGCTTCGACGCGCGCCTGGCGGCCGGCATGGCCGATCTCGGTTTCGAGTCCACGCGGCCGGTGCAGGGCGCGGTGATTCCGCTCGCGCTCGAGGGGCACGATGTCGTGGCCTGCGCCGAGACGGGCACGGGCAAGACGCTGGCCTTTGCCGTCCCGATCCTCCAGCGGCTTCTCGTCGAGCAGCCGCCGTACGGCGATTCGCAGCGCGAGCCCTTCACGCGCGCGTTGATCCTCGCGCCCACGCGTGAGCTGGCCGTGCAGATCGAGGACACGCTCGTCGGCCTTACCTACCACGCACCCGCCACGACCGCGCCGGTCTTCGGCGGCGTCGAGATGGGGCCGCAGGAGCGCGCCCTCAAGGCCGGTGTCGACATCGTCGTGGCCACGCCGGGCCGGCTGATGGACCACATGCGCCATGACGCGGTGGACCTCCTGCGCGTCCAGGTGCTGGTGCTCGACGAAGCGGACCGCATGATGGACATGGGCTTCTGGCCCGATGTGCAGAAGATCCTGTCGGCGCTGCCGCCCGAACGTCAGACGCTGCTCTTCTCGGCGACGCTGCCCGGCGAGATCCTCCGGATGGCCACCGAGATGCTGCGCACGCCCCGGTTCGTGCAGGTGGGGCAGCGCGGCGCCGCACGGACCATCACGCACGAGATGCACGAGGTCGACAACCCTTCCAAGATCGAATGGCTGGCCAGGTTCATCAGGCGCGATGCGACGGGCCCCGTCCTGGTGTTCGTCCGCATGAAGGTCGGTGCGGACCGCGTCGCGCGGCACCTGCAGGCCAAGGGCATTCGTGCGGCCGCCCTTCACGCCGACCGCACGCAGCAGGATCGGCTGTCGGCCGTCGAGGGCTTCAGGTCGGGCAAGCATCCCGTGCTGGTGGCCACCGACATTGCCGCGCGCGGACTGGATATCGAGGGCATCGCCCACGTCGTGAACTTCGAGGTGCCCGACACGGCCGATACCTACGTGCACCGCGTCGGGCGTACGGGCCGTTCCGGCGCGACCGGACATGCCGTCACGCTGGTGTCCCCCGCCGAGGAGCGGGCGTGGCGCGCCGTCGAACAGGCAGTGGGTATCCATGTCAGCTGAGACTCCCGCGGTCGCGCGGTTCCAGTCGTGCCGCTGGCGCAAGGCGGCGGACAACGGTGTCCCGGAACACTGCGGCCATCGCGACGTGTTACCGATGGCCGGCGTCACCGGCTTCAACCCCGAGGCGTGGTGCGGGGACTGCTCGTACTACAAGGCGCGGCGTGTGACGCGCAAGCGCGAGGAAGAGCCGCCGCGCGACGACTACAGGTGGTAGAAGGCTGGGGCAGTTCAGAGTTCAAAGTTCAGAGTTCAGAGTTCAGAGTTCAAAGCTCGTGACCAACGCATCGAAACGCCTCCGGTGTTCGGGCGTGTCGGACAGAGCGTCACGAACTTTCTTCTTGAACTTTGAACTCTTGAACTTTGAACTCATTCCGAAAACTCCCGAGCCAGTTCCACCCACTCTCCCGTCGGCGCCAGGTCCCGGTACGCGCGCCAGTGCGTGCGCGCGTCGGTCGAGCGGCCTATCTTCTCCAGCGTCACCGCCAGATAGAAATGCGTGTCCGGATATGAAGGGTTGAGGCCCAGCGCCTCGCGGTAGCAGGCCTCCGCGTCCAGGTAACGGCCGTGGTCGTGATGGATGTTGCCGAGGTTGAAGTACGCCTCGAAGTAGGTGGGGTCCAGGCCGATCGCGCGCTCGTAGAGCGCCTGGGCTTCGGCGAGCTCGTCCTTCGCGTAGCGGATGTTGGCGAGGTTGATGAGCGCCGCGACGAGATCGGGATCCTCGTCGAGCGCGCGGCGGTAGGCGTGCGCCGCTTCCTCGAGCCGCTCCGGCGTGCCATCGTCCAGGAGCGAGCCCATCAGGAAGTGTTCCTCGGCCGTGCTCATCGCCCGCGGAGCGTCCGGCACCTCCTTCTCGGCGCCGTGGACCTGGCCGCGGAGCCACGCCTCCATCTGCGCCTTCTGCGCCTGCTGCGCGTCGGTGTCGCGGCTCTGCGCCATTCGACGCGCCGCCGGCAGGTCCAGAATGCGCGCCTGGTGTGCGTCGAGCCTGAAGTCGAACGCGAGTTGCCCCGTACGCGTGGCCTGCAGATCCCGCAGGACGACGCGGAACGGCACGCCGTCCTGGAGCCGGCCGTGCACGTGCCGCAGGGCCGTGAGGTCGCTGAACCCGAACCAGGTGTCCGCGTTGTTCCTGAACGCCGCCTTGATGAATCCCCACTTCTGCAGGTAGCGGAGGTGATCCTCACGGAGCAGCGGGTACATCGCCAGCACGTCCTTCTGTCCGTAGTGCTGCGTGCGCAGGTTGGCGACCGCCGGCAGTCCGACGCGACGGCAGAACTCGTCCTCGCTCCACACACGGACGCGCCCGGGATGCTCGGCGTTGATCTGCGCGGCACGCCGCAGTTTCTGGTTCTGCGTGCTGGTGTCGTCCACGATGGCCGACAGATCAGGGACGCCGTCCGGGTAGCTCTCGGCACCGGCCACGAGAAGCGTGGTCCGCAGGGTCACGTCGTCGTCGCAGACGCCGCCGGCGCGTTCCGTGGTCGCGCGCGCTTCCTTGCGGCCAAGCGACCAGAGTCTGCCGGTGAAGACCACCGTCTCGCCGCTCAGTGGTCGCTCCGGATCGTCGAACGGAAGCTCGGACATCGGTGCTCGTTCAAGATGGAGCAGATCCGGCGCGAAGTCAATGCGCGAGCCGCTCGGATCCGACTTCGCGCTCCTCCCTCGCGCTCCCCTCTTGCTTTCCTTCCAGGACGATGGCATCGTCGTCGCAGAGGTCAGATGGGATGGTCATATGGCAGAACCTGTCCGCTGGCCCTTCGCGCTCCGCCAGCATGTCGGCGATGACGGCGTGGCCGCGCTCCTGGCCGCGCAGAAGGAATGGAAGGAAGAAGTGCTGACCACGGCAACCGATCGCTTCGAATGGCGGCTGGCTGAGGAGTGTGCGCTGCTGCGACAGGACTTCGCGGCCAGCCGGACCGAGATGCTCCGGTGGTCGTTCGTGTTCTGGATCGGGCAGGTTGCCAGTATCGCTGCGCTCTTCTTCGCACGGGGGTGAGAGCCTGGCCGCCGCCTGGTCCCCTAGGGAGGCTCGCTCGTGGCCAGCAGGGCGGAGGCCAGTTCGGCTGCGGACACGAACCGCTGCGCCGGGTCGTTGCGCAATGCCTTCAACAGCGCATCGCTCGCGACGGCCGGCACAGCGCGATTGAGCTCGGCGGGCGGCTTCGGCGTCCCCTGCAGCATCTGGCCGATCAGTTCCGGCAGCGAAGGCGCCCCGTACGGCAGGTGCCCGGTGGCCATCTGGTACGCGAGTACGCCGATCGTGAAGATATCGGCGCTCACGTCCGGCGCGCGTCCCATCAGCACCTCGGGTGCGACGTAGGGCAGTTCCTTCTCGCTCGCCTCCTGCCCTCTCAGCTCCTGCTCGCGCATGGTGGACAGCACGTCCTGCACCGAACGGATGCCGGCCGTCGACACGATGATCCGCTCCGTCCCGCCCTCGGAGGTGAGGCGGATCATGTCCGGGTTGACGCCCGCGATGAAACCGCCGCGGGCGTGGAGCGCGGCCATCGCGTCGAGCGCCTGTGTCATCAGCGTCGTGACCCGCTCCCAGGGAAACGGCGCATCGGCGAGCGCCTGTCGGAGGCTGGGGCCTTCGATGAGGTCGGTGACGAGGAACACGCCCCGCTCGTCCTCGCCGAAGTCGCGGACGTGCAGGAGGCTGGAGTGCGCGACCTGGAGCGTCCGCGCTTCGAGCAGGAAGCGGGCCCGCACCGCGTCCCAGTGCGGTCGATCGTCGCGCTTGAGGTTGCGGATGGCGACCGGGATGCCGAGCGCGCGATGGGTGCCGCGATAGATCGTGCTCCCCAGTCGGCCGGGACCGATGAGCGTCCCGAGCTCGTACCGCGCGAGGAGCCCGCTCGCGCCACCGCGCGGCGTCTCGGCGCCGGCGCCCGCCGCCTCGTCGAGCGCCTCGGCAAAGGCCGACGCCGACGGCCAGCGCTCTGAGGGATCCTTCGCGAGCGCCTTCATGACGACGGCATCGACGTCGGCCGAGACGCCTGGCTGCCGCTCGACGAGCTGGACGGGACGCACCGTGAGCATCTGGTTGATGAGCGTGACGCGGTTGCCCGCCTGGAACGGGCGTGCGCCCGCCAGCATCTCGTACGCGATGACGCCGAGCGCGTACACGTCGGCGGCAGGGGTGATCGCATCGCCCCGGATCTGCTCGGGCGCCGCGTAGGCCATGGTGCCGAGAAACATCTCAGGCGAGGTGAGCCGCGTCTCGTCGCTCGCCGCCCGCATCGCGGCCAGCCCGAAATCGATCACCTTGTAGACACGCTCGCCCGATTCGTAGCGGTGCGACACGATGTTGGCGGGCTTCAGATCACGATGCGTGATGCCCCGGTCGTGCGCGAGGTCGAGGGCCGCACCGACCGGGCCCATCACGCTCGCGACGCGCGACGCCGGCATCGGCGCGTCGAGCGAGATCTCCTCGGCCAGGCTCGGGCCGCTCAGCAGCTCCATCACCATGTACGGCTGGTGCGCGTCGTTCAGGCCGAAGTCCAGGATGCCGACGATGTTGGGATGCCGGAGCTGCGCGCAGGCACGGCTCTCGCGCAGGAACCGCTCGTGGAGGTCGGCGGCCACGTCCTTGCCGCCCTGCATCACCTTGATGGCCACCTCGTCGCCGAGACGCAGCCGCCGGGCCTTGTAGACCTGGCCCATGCCGCCGGAGCCGAGCCCCCCAAGGATTTCGTAGCGGTCGTCGATGCGCGTGCCGGGGGAGAACATTGATCTGGGCGATTCTACTCGGAGAGAGGAGGGCGGCCCTGAAGCCGGGGCGACGCTGACCAGCCTCCGCCAGGGCTACGGCGGTCCGCCGAAGCATGTGCGAAGGCGGAAGGGTCGCCTACACGTGCGCCAGCTCGGCCTCGGCCAGATCCAGCAGGTGCTCGAACCAGAGGTTGGCCACCTTTTCCTGCACGCTGTTCTGCCGCAGCCGCGCCTGCAGGTTGGCGAAGTCCACGCGGTCGAGGTCCTGATCCTGGTTGTAGCAGGAGAAGATGAACTCCTCCTGACCGCTGACCGGGTCGACGTGGCGCTGCAGGCACTGCGCGCAGACCTCCTTCATCATGCACTGCATCGGTGAATTGATGCTCCCGATGCCGACGTGCTCCGGGTTGAGGTAGGGCGCGAGCGCGCCGTGCCGCGCCAGCCGCACGGCGTTCATCATGCGATCGGACCCGATGGCGATGATGCGCGTCACGTCCGCGAGCGGCACGGTCATGGGGCCGAGGTCGCCTTGCGCATAGGCCACCATGGCCTGGACGATGTTGCCCCTGAAGTGCACGTCCTGCTGGCGGGAGGGCATGATCGCCTCGCCCATGTCCGTCGCCCAGATCACCTGATCGGTGGCAGACTCGATCTCCTCGCGCTTGAAGAGATCCGAGCCGTTCTTGTAGCCCGCGAAGTAGAGCACGCGGTTGCCGCGCGCCTCGAGCGCTTTGGCAATCGAGAAGAGCACGGCGTTGCCGAGCCCGCCGCCCGCGAGCAGCACCGCGGAGTGCTCGGGAATCTCGGTCGGCGTTCCCGTCGGACCCATCACGACGACCGGCTCATGCGGCGTGAGGTAGGCACACAGCCGGCTGGAGACGCCCATCTCGAGCGTGATGAGCGACAGCAGGCCCTGCTCGGGATCGACCCAGGCCCCCGTGAGCGCAATGCCTTCCATCAGCATCGACGCGACGTGATCGTCCACATGGACGTGCGGGCTCCGCCGCTCGAAGTTCTGCAGCCGGTAGAACTGGCCCGGATGGAAGTGCCGCGCCGCCGCCGGCGCCCTGACGATGACCTCGACGATCGTCGGCGTCAGGCGGACGACGCGTTCGACGCGCGCGAGGAACTGGTGGTCGAGCTCGGCGACCAGACGCGCCCACGCGGCCTCGCGCTCGGGCTGCGCGGCCGGATCGAGCGCCGCAATCGCATCCGCGAAGAGCGCCACGACGTGGGGATATCCGTGCTTGGCCGAGGCCATGGCCTTGACGACGTTCCCGTTGTAGCGCGGATGGTTGTCGCCGTAGTAGCTGACGAAGCGCCCCTGGTGGTCGTGCGACGTGAAGAAGCCGTTCGGGTCCCGCTCCAGGCGAAACACGCCGTCCTCGCCCCGCACGGCCCGATACCCCTGGAAGAAGCGCATCCGCGAGTCGAGCGCGAAGGTGCCGGGGTGCTCCTTCTCGTACGTGATGTTCGGTGCGGTGCCCGCGGCGACGAGTACGGTCCGTGCAGGGAGCTCGACAGCCGTCTCCTCGCCGTGCGCGAAGCGCATGGCGTTGACGTGGCCGAACTCGTCGGCGACCGCCTCGAGCGGGCTCATGTTCTCGGCAAACGCGATCCCTTCCTCGAACGCCTCCGCTACTTCTTCGTGATTGAGCCGATAGGCCGGTGCATCCTGCAGGCGCTTGCGGTACGCGAGCGTCACGCCGCCCCAGCCGCGGATGAGCGAGATGAAATCGGGCTTCTCGCCCGCGGCCCGCGCCCGCGCGCGTTCGGCGCGAACGGCGCGGCCGTGCGCCAGGAACTCGTCGAGAATCCCCTGCTCCTCCGCGTCCATGATGCCGCGCACGTGCGACTCACCCAGGTCCTTGACGAGCGTCTCGTAGCGCGCCAGCGTCTTCTCCACCTGGATCGGGTAGTACGCCATCAGCTCCGTCGCCGTGTCGATGCCCGTGAGGCCGCCGCCGATGACGACCGCCGGCAGCCGGACCTGCAGGTTCGACAGCGCGTCCTTCTTGAAGGCGCCGGTCAGCTGCAGCGCCATCAGGAAGTCGCTGGCCTTGCGGATGCCGCGAATCAGGTTGTGCTTGATGTCGATGATGGTGGGCCGCCCGGCGCCGGCGGCAATCGCGACGTGGTCGAATCCGTAGCCCCAGGCCTCGTCCATCGGCATCGATCCGCCGAAGCGGACGCCGCCGTACACCTTGAACTTCTGGCGGCGCGCCAGCGTCAGGTGAATGAGCGTCAGGAAGTTCTTGTCCCACCGGACGGTGATGCCGTACTCCGACACGCCGCCGAAGCCCTCGAGCACGCGCTCGTCGAGCGGATGGTAGATCTCGCTCCAGTCGCGCACGGGCCGCGGCGGGTGCCCCGGCGTCCCCGTCAGTTCGCCGGCGAGCGGCTCGATCTTGAGCCCGTCGATCGCGACGACGCCGAAGCCCTCGTTCAGGAGATAGTGCGAGAGGGTGTATCCGGCAGGGCCCAGCCCGACGACGAGCACGTTCCTGCCGTTGTACGGCAGCGCATGGGGCCGCGCGATGTTGAGCGGGTTCCAGCGCGTGAGCAGGCCGTAGATCTCGACGCCCCACGGCAGCTTCAGCACGTCGGTGAGGACGCCCGTCTCGGCCTGCGGGATGTTCACCGGGTCCTGCTTCTGGTAGATGCAGGCCTTCATGCAGTCGTTGCAGATGCGGTGGCCCGTGCCCGGCACCATCGGGTTGTCCACCGTGACGATGGCGAGCGCCCCGATGGCGTCGCCGCGCTTGCGCACGGCGTGCATCTCCGAGATCTTCTCGTCGAGCGGGCAGCCGTGGAGCGGGATGCCGAGCGCGTTCTCGACGACCTTGCCTTCCTTGTCGTGGATGCCCTTGGAGCAGCTGTCCTTGTCGCGCTCGTGGCAGATGACGCAGTAGTGGATCTCGCTCAGCACCTCTGGCGTCGAGTAGCGCTGGTCGGTCAGCGTGAAGCCCTCGCGGCGGCGCAGGTCCTCGTCGGGGCCGGTGACGATCTGCGGCTGTTCGACGTTCGGCCGCCGGATGTGCACCAGGTGCCCGGGATCCAGCGTTTCGGGGAAGCGGAAGACGACCCAGTCGCGATAGCGCGCGTCGTGCACGTGGGCGGCCACCCAGCGCTTGAGTCCCTCGATCTCAGCGGCCACCGACGCCTTGACCTCCTCCGTGCCCCCCGCACGCACCTCGTCGTCCCGATCGAGCAGCGAGCAGCCGGCGCGCGCCAGCGCCAGTTCGAAGAGGCTCCCCGGGCCGCGCGGACCGCTGGCGGCGGCCGGCCCGACGAGCCGCTCGACGAGCGCGTGATCCTCCGCCGTGGCGGTCACGACGGTTCCGCCCTTGAGGAGCGGCAGCGCCCGCCGTCGGACGAAATCGATCTTGAAGCGGAAGAGGTCGTCGTAGGCGCGCGTGGCGGCCACGAGTTGCCCGGCCTCGGCGCCGACGCCGAAGAGGCGCGTCAGGAAGCGGCTGACGTGGGGCGCCATCTGGACGATGAGATTGGCGCGCGCGGTCGGACTGAGCGCGCCGGGCACCTCCCGGTGCTGTGACCACTGCTGCCACAGTTCGGGCTCGGTCCGCGTGACCTCGTCAACGAACCTGTCGTGCAGGTCGCGGAGCCGCGCCGGGTCGTGGAGGTCGGCAAACGTGAAGCCGCTGATGCCGAGCGGATCGGACGCTGAGGGCAATGGAGACATCAGTCTCGACATTATACCTGTGGAACACATGTTCAAATGCCTGACGTGGATGCATCACCTGACGTCCATCCGTGAGGCACATTCTCCAGCAGCCCGTGCAGGCTTTCGCCACGGCCTGCCCGCTGGCACCCGGCCGGTCGGCGTGTTAGAAGGGAGTGACACGCCCATGGAAGTGATCCTGAACGGCGAACCGCATCCCCTGCCCGCGCCGCTGAGCGTGACGGCGCTCCTGGCGCACCTCGACATCGACGCCCGCCGCGTGGCGGTCGAGCTGAACGAGACCGTCGTCAAACGCGCCAGGTACGACGAGACGACGATCAACGACGG
>CAZJBN010000096.1:0-18570 GCA_964543955.1 uncultured Bifidobacteriaceae bacterium | reverse complement strand
CTCTTCGCTTTCTCGCCTCCGCCCAACCCAGCGAAGCTCACCGCAGCGCGCGCTGCATCACATGCGCGCGAAGGCAGCTGATGGCCCTTGTGCAGCGCGCTCGCCGCGAAGGGATTCGATGAGCTTGCTCGGCATGGGTTTCGTGTTGTTTCTTGAGACTGGCGCGAAGCCGCTCCTGGACGACATCCCAGCTCTCGCCGGCGTCGGGCGTGGCGTCGAGGTCCTTCAGGCGCTCGTTGAGGACGTCGCGATGCCAGTCTGGGACCGGAATGGCGTCAGCGTCGGCGGTGATGCGATCCCACGCCGACTCCAGGTCGTCGAGCTTCTCCTCCACCGACAAGTCGTCGAAACCGGGCGGCGGGAGGGGAACGTTCGTGCCGCACGCCGTGGGCCAGGCAGATGGCCGGGATTTGCGCAGAGGCCGTGGCGCATGGCAGAGTCGTCCTTTCCCGTGTGCTGCTCCCAAACCTGTTCGAGCGGACGCTCATGAGTCATCCATGAAACCATGTTCGCTCCTGGACGAATCTGAGGCATTGGACGCTGGAGGAGCCTGAAGTGGTTCGCACGTCTCTCACACATCCATTGAGGATCGCTTCGATACCTGTTGGCGCGACGTTCGGCCGCATCGGCATCACCTTCTGCCCTGGGAAGTACGACGAGAGCGCCGCGACGGGTGCCTGGCGAGGTGTCCGTCGAGCTCGCGCTGCAGGTCACGGTCGGTCCGCCGGCCGCTGAGCGCGCCCCATGCCCGGCGTGTCCACTCCCGAAGGGAGGGGAGAACCCCGGGACGCGTCATGCCGGATCCTCGAAGAGCGTGTGCATGACGGACACCATCCGATCCCACGCCTTCTTCTCGGCGGCGAGCCGCCGGCGTCCGGCGGCGGTGATGGTGTAGAAGCGCGCCTGCCGGTTGTTGTCGGTGACACCCCACTCGGCTTTGACCAGGCCCTGCTGCTCCAGACGCATCAAGCCCGGGTACAGGGTACCCATGTTCAGCGTGAGCGCGCCCGACGAAACCTGCGCGAGCCGGGCGCCGATGGCGTAGCCGTGCTGCGGCCCGAGCGCAGCGAGCGTCTGCAACACCATCAGGTCGAGCGTGCCCCGCAGGACCTCCGCCCTGGAAGGCCCTTTATTAGGCATTCTAATAGACTCTACCCATGTTCTATTCGGAAATCAAATGAAGAGGCATCCCGGACACGACCCTCTCCGGCGTGAAGCGGAACTGCCGGCGCGTGACGGGTGCGACCCGGGTGTGAGCGCGAACCTCGCCCTGCTCACACCGTTCGACGTCTATCCGGGCTTTCGCACCACCACAATCCTGTTGCTGTTCGTTCCCTTCTGGTTGTTCGTCACACCCCAGCAGTTCGCGGTCTTCGTGAACTTCTGCGCGTTGACGACGACGAGGCAGGCCTCGAACCCGGCACCCAGTGCGGCCGGCAGGACCAGGTCCTCCAGCCTCAGCCTGCCGCCACGAACCTCGCCGACCTCGAAAGCGACGAACCCGCCGGGACGCACGACACGATGCAGTTCATCGAACACTCCGCGCATCGCGGCCTGCCAGTCCCTCGGCTGCTTCGCGATCGTGATGGCCACTTGCCGAGTATCGATTCCGCAGAACCAGCAGCGCAGCCAGTTGTCGCCGGCGTAGTCGACGACATCCAGGAAGGGTGGGGAGGTCACGACCAGATCCACGGAATTCGACGCAATCTGAGGCGTGGACGACGCGCGTGACGTCACCAGCACGCCGCCCGTCCTCCCGTGTCGACTGCGGCTGGCAAAGTCGGCCGATACGTCCTTCAGGAGGGCGCGGGACTTCGCCAGAATCAGACGCGGCACGTGCCGTCGCGGTGGCGTCTGCTCACGCTGGGCGTTGATCTTCGCCTGCGCGTCAATCGACACGGCTTGATTCGGCGGCAACGTGTAGACCGAGAAGAATCCGGGCGAGTGGCCGGTGAGACGGTTGACCGCGACCATCCGCAACCAGCGATCCACATGGTCGAGAGTGCCCGACGACTCCCGCTCCAGCAGATAAGTCCGCAACGCACAAATCTCTGCCAGGGTGTCGGGATGATAGAAGACGAGGAGGTCGTCTCGGAGGCCCTCCACACGAGACCACGGAATCTCGGCGAGCCTCGATGCGATCTGCGTGCTCGACGGCGGCGAGAGCCTGGGCTCGAGAAGCACCCGGCTCAGCGGGTTGACGTCGCACGCGACCGGAATGCGTCCAAGGAGCCCCGCCTCGAGCGCCGTCGTGCCTCGTCCGGAGAAAGGGTCGTAGACCGTCTGTCCGGGCTCAGTGAGGCGCTCGATGAAGAACCGCGGCAGCTGAGGCTTGAAGCACGCCCGGTACGACACCTCGTGAAGGCTGTGCGCGGCGCGCTGGCGGCTCGTCCAGAACTCGTTGACGAGCAACGGCACCGAGACGTGAATCCCGTCCCACTCCGCAGTCGCGTTCTCGACGAGCGTCTCCCTGTCGTCCCACCGGAATGTGCGCAGTTCGTCGAGAAGCGTGACCGGGTTCGAATGCCGCGGAACGGACGCAGGGGCGTCCTCGAACAACGCGAGCTGATTCGAGTTCATCGCGCCGGATACAGCAGGTCGAGGGAACGTGCCCCGGGCGTCCTGCCCACAGTCTTCACCACGCCAGTATACGGCAGCATCGCAGTCCGTTCACGACGGGCGGCGGTGCCCGCGCTAACCCGGCGCCTTCGGCGCGGGTGGGACCCTTCGGGTAGGATCGCTGCGGCGGTAAGTTTGCGTACGCGCAAAGACACCAGCGGCTCGACGGGCCAAGGTGTGATGCAGGCGCTCTCCGCTCCGCGCCGTGTCACTCCGTACCGAGCCATGCTGGAACTGGCTGTCGAGTCTTCGTCGTCTACCGGCGCCGCCGCGGGCATGCGCGGGACGGAGATCGCGCATTCACGGATGCTCGCGCTCTATATCGGCACCGGTCTCGTCTACATGCTGGGGCCCGGGACCCTGCTGGGCGTCTGGAACCTCCTGGAGGTCAGCACCCGGCAGAGCGTCAGCCTCGTGTCGCCGGCCTGGCTGCAGGCGCATGGGCACGCGCTGGTGTTCGGATGGGTCGCGACGTTCATCCTCGGGATCGGGTTCTATTCCATTCCGCTCGTCAACGCCGGCGCCAGACCCTCGCTGGCCGCCTCGCGGGCGTGCTGGGCCATGTGGACCGCCGGCGTCGGGTTGCGATGGGCCGCGACCGTGTACGCCTGGCACTGGCGTCTCCTCATCCCGATCTCCGCCCTGCTCGAAACGGCGGCGTTCGCGGTGTTCTTTCTCGCCGTCTCGCAGCACAAGAGGGCCGCGAAAGGTCTTGGTGCACCCGACGTGTGGGTCCGCGTCGTCATGGCCGCGTCGATCGGGATGGCGCTGACGCTCGCGGCCAACCTGGCTCTCGGCATGTACATCGCCTGGCTGGGTGTCTCGCCGGCAATCCCGCACGGCCTGAACCAGCGGTTCCTGACGCTCATCACGTGGGGCTTCCTCGCGCCGTTCGTGTGGGGATTCAGCACGAAGTGGCTGCCGGTCCTGCTCGGGCTGCGGCCGATGTGGAGTCGCGGTCTGATGGCCGCCGTCGCGGCCAATGCTGCAGGCGTGCTGATGACCCTTGCGGGACGGGGCAGTGCAGCCACTGGCCTCTTCGTGATCGCGGCGACGCTGGTGGCCGGCAGCCTGCGGATCTTCGAGCCGTCGATGCACGCGCCGAAGACGCGAGGCGTGCACCCGACGTTCCCCTTGTTCGTGCGCATGGCGTACGCGTGGCTCATCGTGGCCGCCCTCCTGGGCACGGCCGCGGCGCTCTGGGATGTCTCGGGCGGCATCTGGGGCGCGTCGCGGCATGCGTTCACCGTCGGGTTCATCTCCGTCATGGTGTTCTCGATCGGGCAGCGCGTTCTCCCGGCCTTCGCGGCCATAGGTCCGCTGTGGAGCCCCGGTCTGATGTTCCTCGGGCTGCTGCTTCTCGTCACGGGCTGCCTCGCGCGGGTCGCGAGCGAGATCGTCGCCTATCAGGGCGATGTCGCCTGGGCGTGGGCCGTGCTCCCCATCTCCGCCGTACTCGAACTGAGCGCGGTGACCCTCTTCGCGATCAACATGAGCGCGACGTTTCTGCTGGCCCCGGCGCCGCTCACCGCGGGCCAGGCCACGGCAGCCGAAGGAGTTCGATCATGACCGAATCCACGCTTGTCGACACCCATGCCGACGACCAGATGCTTCCCGAGATCGGCGCGCGGTTGAACGTGCAGAAGATGCCCGCGCATTGGCTGATGGCCCGGCTCGGCAAGCGCGTGCTGCGGCCGGGTGGTCTGGAGATGACGCGCTGGCTGCTCGAGCGCGCCCGGATCAGTGCCGAGGACGATGTGATCGAGTTCGCACCAGGGCTGGGCCGGACGGCGATGCTGATCCTGTCGCAGGGGCCCCGTACGTATGCGGGAGTCGAACGCGATGAGCAGGCCGCCCGGTCCGCCGAAGGCGCGCTCGCCGACGCCGGCTTCGCCGCCGCGCGTGTGGTGCGTGGCAACGCCGCGTCGGTGCCCCTGGCCCGCGAGTCGGCGACGGTCGTCATCGGTGAAGCCATGCTCAGCATGCAGACGCTTGCGAACAAGTGCGCCATCATGGCCGAAGCGTGCCGATTGCTGAGGCCCGGCGGGCGATATCTGATTCACGAGCTCGCGATCACTCCGGAGACCCTCGATCCAGTCGAGATCTCGCGCATCCAGAAGGATCTGTCCGCCGTCATTCACGTCGGCGTACGCATCGGTACGGTAGGCGACTGGACCGACTGGCTGGAAGAGGCCGGCTTCACGGTCGAGCAGACGACGACGGTGCCGATGCGGCTGCTCGAGCCGGGCCGGATGGTTCGCGACGAAGGCGTGGGCGGCATGCTGAGGTTCGTGTGGAACGCCGTCCGCACGCCCGGCGCGGCACGACGGCTGCGGGTCATCCGCGGCGTCTTCAGCGCGAATCGGCACCATCTGTGCGCCGTCGGCGTCATCGCACGCAGGAACCAGGCTGACCGGACATGAGCGCGCCGCGCGCGTCGGAACGCGTCGGGTGAACGGGAGGCTGCGCGGCGATTTCAGTGCCCGCGATGCTCAGCGCCGTCCGGCTGTGTCCACCGACGAGGTCGGATCGGCGCCCGTCCACGTCGCATCGGCCGTCGGCCCGTAGACGGGCGGAACCTTGCGCCCGAGCAGCCGCAGATAGACCGTCAGCTGCGTGCGGTGGTGCGCCGTGTGCAGGACCCGGCGCCAGAAGATCCAGATCCGCTCGCGCTCGACGTCGAAGAAGGGCACACGCCCCACCCACCATGCATCCTCGTGTGCCGCAAGCGCCGCGAGACGCGGCCGCGCAAGGGAGCCCAGCCGTTCGGTGAACGCACGCACCTGCGCGACCGCCGGCAGGACCTCGGCGGCGGGCGGCTCGTCCAGCCCGAGGAACTCCCCGAAGAAGCGCCGCTCGGACAAGAGCTGATGCTTCAGGATGTCCCCGACGCTGCTCGATCGCTCGTGGGGACGATAGTCGAGGTCGGCGTCCGGGAACTCCCCCCAGACGGACGCGACCTTGTTGATCTCGCTGGCATAGGTGTCGACGATGTGCTGCAGCAGGGGATTGCGGGCCTGCGGCACGTCGCTGGCGGGAATGAGTGCGGCCGAGTACTCCATGGCTGGTCCTCCGGAACAACGGGGCAGAGCGGTCGTGTGTGACGAGAATCCTGCGCTTCGACTCTCCCGCAAGTTGACGACCGCATGACGGCGTGAGACATTCGTGGCGTTTGACAACGCTCGTCGCCTATGACGGGTGAGCGGTCTGGCACGCGTTGTCGAGACAGGTCGTGACGGTCACGCTCACCCGCCACGTTCGGATGTCAGACATGCCGTGGTGGCAGTTGGGGAACGTCCCCACACCCTTTCCTGCGGAGGCCCACCCTTTCCTGCGGAGGCCCACCATGAAGCCATTCCTCGCAATCACCCTGTTCGCGACACTGGCGGCCGCGGCCGTCAGTGCGCAGTTCACAGGGCCGTCGCAGACCGGGCGGCCGGCTACCGTCCAGGAGGCGAGAGATGCCCGCCTCGGCACCTACGTCACGGTCACGGGGAACATCGTCGCGCACATCCGCGAGGACTACTACACGTTCCGCGACGAGACCGGTGAGATTCGTGTCGAAATCTCTCCTCGACTCTGGCGCGACCGCAAGGTCGCGCCGGAGACCAAGGTCCGGCTCGTGGCTGAAGTCGATCGAGGCATCTTCGGCCGCTATCTCTCTGTACAGTCACTCGACATTGTCGAGTGACGCGGTCTACTCCTGGAGGCGAACCGGCGCCACCAGCGGAACGCAAACCGATTCGGACGGCGCGACTCGTGCTACCAGTGCGTACGCGCCCCGACCATTGGCGCGATGAGCTGCGCCGGGTTGGCATCCGGCCTCGGGCGGAACTTCTGCGAGCGATCGTTCGACACCTCGGTGACATAGAGGTTGCCGTCCGAGTCGACGTGCATCTGGTGCACGCCGTCGAACTGCCCGGGCAAGGCGCCGGGCCCGCCGATGTCCAGGAGGTAACGTCCGTCCAGGTCGTACTTCACCAGACGATCCGTCGTCCAGTCGGCCACCCACACATGGTCGTCTTCGGTGACGATGTGCGCGAGTACGGCCGAGTCCTGTCCGGTCGGCCACATGTCGAGGAACCTGCCGTGCTCGTCGAAGACCTGCATCCGGTGGTGCTCCCGGTCCGCGACGAAGATCCGGCGGTCGCGGCTGATGCCGATGCTGTGCACCGACCAGAACTCGTTCGGCCCCGGGTTCTCCGGGTTGTAGGGGACCTGGCCCCAATCGAAGAGAAACTGCCCGTCCTTGTCGAACTTGGCGACGCGGACGCCGGCATAGCCGTCGGCGACGAAGAACGTCCCGTCGGGCAGCCACGCGATGTCGGTCACGCGGTTGAAGTGGTTCGGTCCGCGGCCCGGCACGCCGCGCACGCCCATCGTCTTCACCAGCTTGCCGTCGTTGGTGAACACGTTGATCTCGTGCATGTCGTCGTCCACGATCCAGAGGTGCTTCTCCGGATCGTACGGATTCATCAGGATCTTGTGTGGGCCCCGCGACACGGATCCCGGTCCCGAACCCTGCGGCGGTGCGAGGTACTTGTCGTGCTGAAGCCATTCCACGATGGTCTTGCCTTCCCGATCGACGGCAAAGACGACGTGATGCCGCCGGAGCTGGTAACCCGGGTCGTTCCCCGAGTACGGCCACCGGCCAGTGTTCGTGCGGGGCGGTGTGAGGAGGCCGGCAAAGGTCCAGGGCTTGGCACCGGGGGGCAGCTCGAGCTCGCCGCGCTGGCAGACCCAGACCTTGTCGGGACTCTCCGCCCACGCACCGCAACCCGATCCCCAGGTCCATCCCGTATGGGACAGGTCGGTGTCCGGCAGCGGCTTCGGCCAGTCCCGTACGACCTCGTAGCCGCCCATGCGGCCCGCCTCCTCGCCGGTGGTCAGCCGGCGCCGTTGGGCATCGGCGCTTTCGGTGTGCATCGACATGACGAGCACCAGTGCCGCCAGGCCCGCCACGACAAGCGATGGTCTCCTGTGCTTCATATCAGCCCCCCGAAACTCGATGACACGCGCTGCACGTGCCGGCTACCGTGAGAACAGCTCCACCGTGGACTCGTGGACGAACCCGGCGTCTTCGTTCTTGTACCAGCGCATTGGCGACCCGACGCCGCGCAACTCCGGCGAGAGGCGGATGTGGATCCACTCTCCCTGGCGGCCAATCACCGGCAGGATGGTTCCCGCGGGCACGAGCAGCAGCACGATAGACCCCGAACCGGCGCTTGCCTTGACGTCCGTGTACGTCTGCCGAGAAGGGACGCGCGCGTAGTCGCGCGGCGGCTGGCTGACGGGCGGCTCCTGCGACGGAGCGGCTGGAGGCGAGCCCTTGACGATCTCCACCGTGGACTCGTGCACGAACCCGAGCTCCTCGTCCCGGTACCACCGCATGGGCACGCCTGACGTGCGCAGGTCCGGCGACAGCTTGACCTGCACCCATTCACCCTGCCTCTTGACCAGCGGCAGTGTGGTTCCGGCTGGAATCAACACCAGCACCTGGGCGTTCGACGTGGGCCCTGCTTTGACGTCGGTCTGCGTCTGCCGATCGGGCACGCGAACGTGCTCCTGGGCAAGCGCCGGCGTGGCGATGAGCGCGACGAGGCAGGCGGCGACACTCCACGGGGAAGTCGAGCCGCGAGCCAACCCGGCAGAATCGACGGCCCTTGCTGCAATCGAACTCATCGGCTGGTCCCCCTTTCGAACCGGACCTCATTATGCGTACAAATCGCCCGCCAGGTACTTGAGCCCGGTGTCCACGGCCACGGTCGCGACGCGATGCCCGGCACCGAGCTCGATGGCGAGCTGGACCGCTCCGACGACGTTGAGGCCGGTCGAGGTGCCGGCGAAGACGCCTTCCTCCCTCGCGAGCCGCCGCGCCATCCCTCGTGCCTCGTCCTCGTCGATCGCCCGCGCCTCGCCGTAGTCCGACCGCTGGAGGTGCGGTGGCACGAACCCCGGCGCGGTGCCCTCCACCCGATGCGGACCACCACGGCCCTCCGTCAGCATCGGCGATCCGCCCGGCTCGAGCGCCACGATGCGGGCCGCGCTGCCGCCCGCCTTGAGCGCTCGCGAAACGCCGACGAGCATGCCTGCCGTTCCGACCGCGCCGCAGAACGCATCCAGCGACCCGACCTGCGATAGAAGCTCGACGCCAATGTCGCGGTACCCGTCGAGCGCATCGACATTGTGAAACTGATCGGTCCAGAAGATACCTGGTTCGCCCGCCATCGTCTCAATGCGCGCGCGAAAGCGGTCGAAGAGTGCAGGCGTCACCTTGCCGCCGTCGCTCGGGACCATCTCGACCGTGGCGCCAAAGGCCTCCATGGTCTGAATCTTCTCGCGTGCGAAGGCGTCCGATGACAGCGGTGAGAACGCATAACCCTTGACCGCGCAGACCATGGCCAGCGACGAGCCGGTGCTTCCGCCCGTGTATTCGACCACGCGCATGCCCGGCTTCAGCGCGCCGCGTGCTTCTGCGCCCTGGATCATCGCGAGCGCCATGCGGTCCTTGTACGACCCGGTTGGATTGAAGTACTCGAGCTTGACGAAGACGTCAGCGGCACCCGGCGGAACGATGCGGTTGAGCTGGACGACCGGCGTCCGGCCGATGGTCTTCAGGATCGACGACGAGGGTTCGGTGAACGGCAGGGTCGACATCGTTCCGTCCATGTCAGCCGGCTCGTCGGGCCGGGAAGAGGCGCTCGAAATTGCCGGAGAAGATCTTCGCCGCGGCCGGCTCCTCGACGCCCAGTTCCTCGAGGATCGTCCGCTGCGCGCCGTGAATCACGCGGCGCCACCCCCTGGGGAAGAACGACGAATCGGACCCGAAGATGACCCGTTCGGCCCCGACCACGGCAATGGCCCGCTTGAACACGTCGGCCAGCGAGAGATCCGGCACGTACTTGATCCAGCCGTTGGAGCTCGACGTGTCGAAGTGAATCGACGGGCAGGCCTCGGCGGCCATCAACGCCTCGCGAAAGAAGCCGCCCCCGAAGTGCGGGAGGATGACCGGCACGTTCGGGAACTCCACTGCGGTGGCCGCGACGGCGAGCGGATCGCCGAAGCGAAGATCGAGTCGCGTCTCGAGGCCCATCCGCGTGCGCGCTTCGATCGACAGGAAGCCGCAGTGGACGAAGATCGCGCCGCGGCATTCTGCTGCCACTTCGAAGAGCTCCACGACGCGCTCGTCGTCGAGGCGGTAGCGGTGCATGGCGGGGAAGAGGCACGCACATCGCAGCCCGAGATCGACATACGCGCGTCGTGCACGCTCTCGGCCGTCGGGCGCCACAGGGTTCAGCAGGAAGAAGCCGACGAACCGATCGGGATGCGCCGAGACGGCGGTTGCGACCGAGTCCTCGTCGCCGGGCACGCTCGCGATGAGTGCTGCGCGGGACACACGATGGCGGTCGAGCTCGCTCACCCAGCGTGTCGCCAGGACCTGGGCCGCGCCTGGCGCCTCCCAGCCGAGCTCCGCCGCGATGGCAGCGACGCCCGGCGTTCCGCCGGGACCATACTTCTCACGCCCGAGCGCTTCGAAGAAACGCTCCGAGAAGAAGTGGCAGTGGCTGTCGTGGACGATCATGCGTTCGGGACCCCGTCGGTGAAGGCACTGGACCAGCCGGGATGGCCGGTCAGAAACTGTACTCGAGTCCGATGAGCGGCGTGACCTTGTCCCTGAGGCCGTTCTCGTCGAGCTTGAAGAGCAGGTTGAAATCGAACAGGACGCGGCTGAAGATGTTGGCCTTCATCCCGATGGCGCCGCTCAACGCATTGTAGGAGTCGCGGTCGAAGACGATGTTGGGGAAGGTGGAGACGCCGTCGAGCCCCTGAAACTCGACGAGCTGCAGGCGCTCGGCGTCGATCAGGTAGCGGCCCAGGAGATCGAAGGCGAGCGTCAGCCGTGGATTGACGCTGATGTCGGCGCCCGCGCCGTAGCTCACCTGGTCGGGGAAGTGGGCGGACTCGCCGGTCGCGGGATTGCCGGCCAGCACGCTCGAGCCGTTCCACCGGTAACCCACGTTCGCGTGCGGCGAGACCTGCTGCACGGTCCCCGACCAGATGAAGAACGGCTGGATGCCGGGCGCGCCGCTGCCGAGCAGGTTCAGCTCGTCGCCCGTGGGCAGCCTGAGATCCATGCCCACCGCGATGCCGCTGCGATCGGTCTTGTGCACCGTCGTCTTGAGCCGCACCAGCAGGTCTCCGAGCCCGGTGGCACTGCCGACGGCCGTGAACATCCGCTCGTCGCCAACGCTGCCGTCGGACTGCCGGTAGAAGTGGGTCAACTCGTTCGTCGTTCCCAGGCGCCTGATCCGGGCGTCCGACACGATCCTGAGGTCGGCGGAGACGATTGGCACGGCGAGCGAGACGTCGAAGCTGTCCGTGACGCCGAAGGTCACGAACATCGTGGACTGGTTGACGTTGGCCTCGATGGCGTTGGTGGTCGTGACGACGTCCTCGCGGCCGCCCAGCAGTTCCGCGTTGTCGTGCGTGAAGACGGCCGGCACCTGACGCAGGGCGACGTTCTCGATCGAATCGAACGTGAAGCGCTGCATGGTGAAGCCGACCGACACGTGGCGCGAGCCGATGGTGTCGGCGCGGTCCGTGAGGATGGGACCGAAACTCTGGGTCGTGCGCTGGAACACGCCGAGCGAGGGATCGAACCGGTACGTGAAGCCGCCGCCGGGCGAGGGCAGCGGAACGTTCACCAGCTGGCTGACGAGCGCCGTGCTGAACTGGCCGAAATTGAACTGGAAGTCGCTGACGAAGTGCGCGGTGTGCTCCTGCTCGCCCGGCAGCGTCGCCAGGCTGTCCACGACCAGCCCGCGAGGCCCGAAGAGGTCGGTGAAGATGGTAGACAGGTTCCGCACCGGTGACGCCAGATTGTACGGATTCTGTGCCTGGGCAGGGTCCGCCATGATCACGCACACGACCACCAGCGCCAATCGTCTCGCCATAGGACCTCCACTTGGGTTTCGTGCCGGCTACCGGATCTCCGTAATCACCCAGCCCTGCCCGGCGCGGCTCAGCGAGAGCGTCTGCCGGCTCTCGACCGTCTGCCGGCGTCCCCGAACGTCGAGCACGTCGCGGCGCTGCAGCACCACCGTGGCCGCGTCCCCCTTCTGATCGACGGACACGATGGTCAGGTTGACTTGCTGGGACGTCGTGGCCCGAAAGGCGTCCATCAGCCGGCGCTCCTCGTCCCCGGACAGGTTCGGCTTGATCGCGCGGAAGAGCCCCACGTCCTTGGTCTCGATGGCGCGGCCGTAGCTCGCAATCACCCTCCGTATGGCTGCGTCGTCGAGTTCGGCTCGTGACGGCTCGGACTGGCGCTTCTCCGGCGGCGGCGATGGCGGTGGCGTCTGCGGCGGTGCCGGTGCCGGCTCGGGTGGTGCGGTCTTCGCCGGTGGCGGGGCGTTCGGCGGCGCCGGCTCGGGAATCGACGGCGACACCGGAGCCGGGATGGGAGCCGGCGGGCTCTCGACGCGCGCGGGCTCCGACGGCACGGACCTGGGCGTGTCGGGCGGAGGCGACTCCCGTGGGGGTGGGGCAGGTTCGCGCGCCGGCGGCGGCACGCGGGCGGCCTGACGCTGTGCGCTCTCGCGGGCGGCGCTCTCGCGCTCGCGCACGAGGTCCGACAGCCCCGACTGAATCTCCACCACGATCGGCGACGAGGGGTCCAGCTCTCGCGCCGCTTCGAGACTGCGCACGGTCTCCTGGACGTCGCCGCTGGCCAGGTGCGCGCGCGCCTGGGCAATGGCCTCGTCGAACCGGAGCAGCATGGCTTGCGCGTCGTTGCGGATCCGTGTGGCTTCGGGATGATCCGCCTGCGCGGCGAGGACCTCGCGCGCGTACGACAGCGCCGCACGGTAGTTGCGTGCGGCGAAGTTGACGCGCGCGAGCGACACCCGGTTCTCGATGGCTGCGCTCGAGAGTGCAGCCACCTGGTCGTCGTCTCCCGTGGGCATGGACGCGCGCGGCCAGAGCGCGTAAGCGGCTGCCGCGAGCAGGGCCGCCGCCGCCACGGCCACCATCACCATCCGCGCACGCGACGATCGAGACGTCGTCACGTGTGACGAGGGTTCACGCGTCGCAGCATGATGCGGTTCGTCGGCCGGATCCACCGCCGCACCGCTCCGCCTGGAGACGACATCCACGCGCGAGTGACTGGATTCGATGTCGCGACGGACGCGCTTGAGGTCGGCCCGCAGATCGGCGGCCGATTGATAGCGCAGCTCCCGATCCTTCTCGAGGCAGTTGTTGATCACCTCCTGCAGGCGAAGCGGCAGTGCCGGATTGATCGTGACCGGCGCGATGGGCGAGCGATTGAGGATCGCCGACAGGATGACCGCCGAGGTCTTGCCGGGAAACGGATGCCTCCCGGTCGCGCACTCGTAGAGGACGACACCAAGGGAGAAGAGATCCGTGCGGCCGTCGAGATCCTCGCCGGCCGCCTGCTCGGGAGACATGTAGGAGACAGTGCCGATGGTGACGCCGACCACCGTCCTCGGCAGGTCGTTGGTCGTCGCCGCACCGGTGGGCGGCCGGGTGAGCTTGGCCAGCCCGAAGTCCAGAATCTTCACGTGTCCGCGGTCGGTCAGGAAGATGTTGCCCGGCTTGATGTCGCGATGGATGATCCCGTCGCTGTGAGCGGCGTGCAGCGCGTCGGAGATCTCGATCCCGATGTCGACGAGCTGATGGACCTTGAGCGGTCCGCTCACCAGCCGGTCGCGCAAGGTCTGACCCTTCATCAGCTCCATGACGATGAAGGGGTGTCCCTCGTCTTCGCCGACGTCGTAGATCGTGCAGATGTTGGCGTGGTTCAGCGCCGACGCGGCGCGGGCTTCGGAGCGGAGACGCTGCACGGCCTGGTCGTCGTGCGCGGCATCCTCGGAGACGAACTTGACGGCGACTTCACGTCCGAGCCGGATGTCCTCCGCCCTATAGACGACCCCCATGCCGCCAGCGCCGAGCTGGGCCAGGATGCGGTAGTGAGAGAGGGTACGTCCTACCATCGTGGCGGTCAGTCGATCGAGCCGGACCGTTTCAGCCTCATCATACTCTCGGCTCCATCAGGACTGGACGCGCGACGCCACGGTTCCAGCCGGCCGTTCCTGCGCCTGCCCGGACGTCCGGCTATGAATCGGACAACCCCTCCATCGTCACCGCGTGCACGCGATCGCCGACCGTGATGCGACCAGCCCCGCGGTGATTGAAGTTCCGCCCGAACACGACGCCGCGATCCGTGCGCCGGTAGGTCGCCAGCGTGCGGAGCGGCTCCTTCGATCGCTCGCCGGTGTCCTGGTTGGTCGTCGGAATCGGACAACGCGGGCAGAGGCTCATGCCCTCGAACTCCACGGGGCCGATGCGGATGCGGTCCAGGCGATCTTCCTGATACGGCTCACACCCTCCAAGGACGATGTTGGGGCGGAAGCGGTTCATGGGCAGAGGCTCGGCGAGGCGCACGTTGAGATCGACCAGCGACGCCTCCGAGATGATGAGGAACGGATAGCCGTCGGCGAAGGCGAGTGTCGAGTCGCCCTTCGACGCCCGGCGCGTCACGTCGTCCCGCATCCTGACGAGACGGTAGGCCCCGGGACGCTCGCGGGACAGGAAGCCGTGTGCCCAGGCCGCGGCCTCGTCGCCCTGATCGATGCCCGTTGTCCTGGAGTCCCAGACCTGCACGTCCATCGCGCGGCCATCACGACCGTCGAGCGGGAGGTCGAGGGGCGGCATCTCCGGCGCCGTGAGTCGCAGCACCCCATCGACGAACGCCGCCCTGATGAGGCAGAGCGTGCGCGCTTCGACACCCACGGTGGCGTCGCTGCGCTGTGCCAGGAACATCCCCTGCGCGTCGACGAACATCCACTGTCGGTCGTAGCGGATCCCCATCCTGCCGATGTCCGCCGTATCGATCGCGATCCCGCGGCACGACTTGACGGGATAGACGTTGAGCTCGGTCACGGTCATGCGCCTACGAGGATACCGCTACCGGTGACGCCGCGCAGTCCACACCGACGTCGACGAAGGTGCGCGGCCCGTGGTCAGGGCGGCGGCGGCCACTATAATCGAGACGGCGATGAACGCGGCTTCCCTGCAGGATGTCTGGTACCTCGTCCGCGGCGCGGCGCGGCGGTCGGCATCGCTGAGCCAGACCAACGAGCCGGCGTCGTTTGCCGTCGATCACGACGGCGAACTGCAGCGGGCGGATCCCGCGAACGCCGAGTGCGTGCTCGAGTGGCAGCCCGGCAGCGGATGGTCCCTCCGCCTCGCGCCAGGCGACAGCCGTCGCGCGTTTCTCGAACTCTACCTGCCCATTGCCAGCGCCACGGAGGCCCGGCCCGTGACGATTGGCCACCTCGGCCAGAGCCTCGACGGGTTCATCGCGACCCACGCCGGCGAGTCGCGCTTCGTGACCGGCGAAGAGAACATCGTTCACCTGCATCGCCTCCGCGCGCTCTGCGACGCCGTCGTCGTCGGCGCCGGCACAGTGGAGGCGGACAATCCACTGCTGACGACACGCCTGGTTCCCGGCGGGAACCCCATACGCGTCGTGATCGACCCGGGCCGCCGGTTGAACGAGGGTTACCGCATCTTCCAGGACACGAGCGCCCAGACCTTGTACGTGTGCAACCGCTCGCTCATGCGGCCCGGCGAAGCGCGGCTCGGGACTGCGCTGATCGTGGGCGTCCCCGACGATCCAGACGGCCCGGGAGTCGCGACCGCCCACGCGGTCGTCGGGGCGCTCCGCGCACGGGGCTGCGCCAGGATCTTCGTCGAAGGGGGCGGCGTGACGGTCTCGATGTTCCTCGAGGCCAACCTGCTCGACCGGCTCCATGTCGCCATCGCGCCGCTCATCATCGGCGATGGGCGTCCCGCCATCCGCCTGTCCTCGCGCGCACTGCTCGACGAGTGCCAGCGTCCGCGCTATCGCGTGTTTCGCATGGGCGGCGACGTCCTCTTCGACTGCGACCTGTCGCGTCCCCTGGACGGGGCCACGCCGAACGGCGGTCCGCCTCTCGCCAGAGTGATCTGAGAAGCTACGTTCAATCCATCCAGGCGGCCAGATCCCGATGGCCGACCACAAGGGTCGACCGGCCCGCGTCCACGTGGCTGGTTCGCCGCCGCTTCCAGTCGAGGATGTCCGCCTCACGGGCCGGGTCAGTCGCCGCGGCGGCCCCGGCCCATCCTTCGATGAGCGCGCGCTGCAGCGCCGCACTTTCGGGCGGCAGCAGCCAGTCGGCCGGAGCCCCGTGCACCTCGTAGCCAGCCTCCGCGAAGCACGCCTCGGCCAGGCGTGCGGCATCGGGTCCCGCGGCCGCGCCAAAACCCTTGTCCGTCTGTTGATGCTCGTTCACGAGCCGCCTGACGACCTCGTCGTCCCGGTCGAACGGCTCGCAGGTGATGCGGCCGTCGTAGATCACGGTGAACAAGACCGCGACGCCGGCCTCCCGGCAGGCGGACGAGAGGGCGTTCAGCCATGCCGGCGAGACCAGATCCAGCAAGGCCGACGCGGTGACGAGATGGCATCCGGCGCAGACGTCACGGAGAAGACGCACACGCCGGAGATCCATGGACCGCGCGAGGATGCGGAGCGCGCGCTGGTCCGCCTGCCCGCCGAATTCCTGATCGCCTCGCGTGAGCGCGGTGCCGGCTCGCGCGGCCCAGTCGGCCATTTGTTCCCACGCCGCATCGAGCAGCCGCGCGTCGTGATCGACCAGCTGCCAGTCCTGGCGCGGCACCGGCAGTCGATGCGAGAGATAGCGCATGTTGGCGCCCGTCCCCGCGCCAAGATCGAGGACGCGCAGTACGTCGAGGGGCGCCAGCCTGGCGCCGAGCCATTCAACGAGCGGCGCGTTCCGCGCGGCCGTATCGGCCGGCTCGCGCAGGGCCAGCCACTCGGCGCTGAAGGTCATGCCGTCGCGGCATCCTGCAGGACCTCGGCCATGCGACCCGCCTGCTCGTCCCAACCCGGCAGCTTCACCCGCATCTGACGCGCACCTTCGGCCAGCCGCTGGCGGACCGAGCCGTCTGCGATCACGAGTGCGAGCGCGTCGGCCAGCACGCCCACGCGCCCCGGCGGGAGCAGCAGACCTGCCACATCGCCGACGATGTCGGGGATGCCGCCGACGGGCGTGCTGATGACGGGCAAGCCGCGGGCGATGGCCTCCGCGACGGCCATGCCGTAGCCCTCATACCGCGTAGGAAGGACGAAGACGTCTGCCTTGTCGTAGTACGCCGCCACGGATTCCGGACTGACGTCGCCGTCGAGCGTGACACGGTCCTCGATTTCGAGTGCGCGCAGTGTGTTGCGCAAACGGTGGACCAGCCCGGGGTCGCGCCAGATGCTCCCGACGCAGGTCAGGTGCCAGGGAAGGTTGGCGAGCGGGGCGAGCGCGCGGAACAACGTGTCGTGACCCTTTCGCGGGGTCAGCGATGCGACCGTCAGGAGCTCCGGCGTGCCGCCGTCGCTGCCGCGCGACAGGGGCGCCGCGTCCGTGCCGGGCTCGACGACTCGAATGCGGTCCGGCGGAACACCGTACGCGGAGAGCGACAGGGCGGTGGCCCTGCTCGTGACGATCACGCGCCGCGCGAGGGCGAGCGCACGGCGCTCACTGTCCACCAGCCGAGCCGCCGTCGTCGCGGCCAGGCCCGTCTCGTTGGCCAGGGGGTGGTGGACCAGCGCGACGAGCCGGAGGCGCGAGGCTTCGCGGGCCGCTTCGTCCGGCAGAGCGCCATACGCCAGTCCGTCCACGACGACGAGCGCGTTGTCGGCAAGCCCGGCCATCACGTCGGTTGCCTGCCTGCGGGCCGGGTCGGTGGGGAAGGGGAAGCTGTCGTCCAGCACACGGACGTCGACCGTCCAGCCGCGGGCGCTCAGCCCATCGACCATGCGTCGATCGTAGATGTAGCCGCCCGTCGGCGTGTCGAGGTGGCCGGGGACGAGCACAGTGACGTGGGTCATGAGGCCATCCCGGTCGCGGAGCGTGTCATCATACGCGACCTTCGTACGCTGCCGAGGCGACATGCGATTCGTGCAGCGTCACGCGCAGGCTTTCGACGGCGCGGCCTCCAGGGCCGAGGCGGTCACCCCGGATCGCGGCGGCCATCCGATCGAAGACTTCCTTCGCCAGAACCTCGGTCGTCGTGTTCCGCCCGGCGAATGCGGGATCGTCGTCGAGGTTCCGGTAGTTCAGATCGCCCAGGACGGAGCGGAGCGACTCGGTGGCCAGCCCGATGTCCACGACGATGCCGTGCTCGTCGAGGTCGATGCGCCGGAACTCGACGTCGACGACATACGTCGCGCCGTGAAGACGCTCCGCCGGTCCGAACACGGCGCCGCGAAAGCTGTGGGCGATCATGATGTGATCGCGAACGGTGACGGTGAACATCTCACTCCTTGAAGCTGTGCCGGACGCGTCGAAGCGGGAGCGTCATCCGTAGCGTATGCGATGACAGATGGCGCTGCCGGGAGACGATGACAGCTCCGCCATGACGGCCGGCAGATCGTCGAACCGGCTCTCGCCCGTGATGAGGACATCGAGGGCGTCGTCGGCGAGCATCGAGAGGGCGAGGGCCATGCGCCGCCGTGTGTCCCAGCGGCTGCGTTGCGATCGCGCGACGACGCCCACCTGGGACGACAGGATGGTGAGCCGCCGCGCATGGAAGGCCGTGCCGAGAGCGACGGGGATCGTGCCCGCGCCGTACCAGCTGAGCTCGACGACTCTCGACTCGAAGCCGGCGGTCTCGAGCGCAAGGGCCAGGCCGGAGGCCGACGCGCTGGCATGCAGGACGACGTCGGCGTCGCGGGTGACGCGATCCGGCGTGGCGAACCGCGCGCCGAGCGCCCGCGCCACCTCCGCGCGGGTCGGATTGACGTCGACGAGATCCACCGAGCATCCGGGGATCTGCGCGGCAAGCCACGCGCAGAGACAGCCCACGGCCCCCGCGCCG
>CAZJBN010000095.1:15730-18584 GCA_964543955.1 uncultured Bifidobacteriaceae bacterium | reverse complement strand
CGGTTTTCTCTTCTCGGGAGACGACGTCTACAAGAAGGCCGGCCTCCTGTCGGGCGGCGAGCGGACGCGCCTGGCCGTGGCCCGCATGCTCCTCCGCCCGTCCAATACGCTCCTCCTCGACGAGCCGACCAACCACCTCGACATCGATTCGAAGGACGTGCTGCTCGACGCGCTCGAGGATTACGGCGGCACGCTCGTCTTCGTCTCGCACGATCGCTACTTCGTGGACCGGCTGGCCACGAAGGTGATCGAGGTCGGCGGCGGCGCGGCCGTGCTCTATCCGGGCGGGTACGAAGCGCACTTGTGGAGCAAGAAGACAAGGGAGCAGATTGCGCAGGGTGGGCAAGGTGCCCAGGGTGCCCAAGGTGCGCAGGGTGCGCAGGGTGCGCGGGGTGCGCGGGATGCGCAAGGTGCCCGGGCAGCGGACGCCGCGCGCGAAAGAGTCGCCGCCGAAGGCGCGGTCGAGCCGCAGGACTACGCCGAACGCAAGCGGCGGGAAGCCGAGAAGCGCAAGCAGGACAAGGCGCGGCGCGAGTTACAGGAACGCATCGCCGATCTCGAAACGCGCATCGCCGCGCACGAAAAGGCGATCAAGGTCCTCGAAGAGAAGATGTCCGCCGACGGCTTCTTCAGCCGGCCGGATGCCTCCAAACCCGTGATTGACGAACATCAGGCCCTGATGTGGAAGGTCGGCGAACTGCTCAGTCAGTGGGAAATGCTGAGCGCCCAGGCCAACGAAAATCGTTAGATTCAGACACTTTTGTAATCCTGGTCCGGCCTGCCCCATAATGCGAAATCCGTCATCGCAGGCAAATGGGAGCATCTGCGTCCCATCCTGAGGAGGTACGCCGTTTGCCCTTCCATCCTGCTGCTCCCATGGCCAGACGTCCATCCCCCGCGCGTGCCGCCGCCGGCTCGCCGACGACCGACTTCTATCGGGACCTCGTGTCCAACATGCGGAACGGCGTCCTGGCCATCGAGCGCTCGGGTGCCGTCTTCCTGATCAACGCCGAGGCCCGCCGCATCTTCCGCCTCCGCGAGGGCGATCTCCAGGGCCGCCGCTTCGACGACGTGCTCGGCGAGCACCCGGACATCGTGCGCGTGTTGAGCGGGGTGTTCGACCGTCCCACGCTCCCCAATCGCGCGGAGCTGCGGGTCAAGTCGACGGACACGGTGATTGGCTACACGCTGTCGCTCGTTCGCAGTCAGACCGGCGAGACGATTGGCGCGGCGATGTTCTTCAAGGACCTCACCTACGTCGAGCAGATGGCCGAGCGTGAGCGGCTGCGGGATCGGCTCGCGGCCGTGGGCGAGATGGCCGCGGTGATGGCGCACGAGATCAAGAACCCGCTGGGCGGCATCGAGGTGCTGGCGGGACTCCTGCGCCGGCAGACGCCGGACAACCCGCAGGCACAGGCCCTCGTGAACGACATCATCAGCGAGGCCAAGATGGCCAACGGCATCGTGCAGGAGGTGCTCGACTTCGTGCGTCCCGTCCGGCTGCAGGTCGAACGGACGTCGGTGGCCGAAGCCGTCGCGAGCGCCGTGTCCCTCGTCCACGGCCACGCGCATCGCGGACGGGTCCAGGTCGTCGCGGATCTGCCCGCGACCCTGCCCCGTATCCGCGCCGACCATCACCAGCTCACGCAGGTCTTCGCCAACCTTCTCAACAACGCCTACGAGGCGCTCGACGGCCGCGGCGAGGTTCGCATCGAGGCACGCGCGGCCGACACGGCCGACGCCGGCGCGCTCGTCCCCGACGCCCAGCACCCCACGGCCAGCGTCATCGTCGAGGTGGCCGACAACGGACCGGGCATTCCCGCCGAGCAGGCCGAGAAGATCTTCGAGCCGTTCTTCACGACCAAGCCCAAGGGCTCCGGCCTTGGCCTGGCCATCGTGCGGAAGATCGTGGACGCGCACGAAGGGCGTATCGACGTCGCGTCGACCGACGAGCGTGGGACCCGTTTCCGGGTCACCCTGCCGGTCGAGCCGTCACACTGAGGAGAACGAGGAGAGTCATGGCGCGAATACTGGTGGCGGACGATCACGATGCGCTGAGGCGCGGACTCGCGCTGGCGCTCTCCACCGCCGGACACGAGGTCGAAGAGGCGGCCAACGGCAATGCGGCCCTCGAGAAGCTCCACGAGGGCTACTTCGACGTCGTCGTGAGCGATCTCAAGATGGGCGGGTCCGACGGGCTGGACGTGCTGAGGACGACCAAGTCGCTCCATCCGACGGTCTCGGTGATCCTGATGACCGCGTTCGGCTCGGTGACGACGGCGGTCGAGGCGATGAAGCATGGCGCGTTCGACTACGTGCAGAAGCCGTTCGAGATCGAGGAGATGGAGGTCAAGATCGAGAAGGCGCTGGAGCTCCGCCGGCTCCGGCACGAGCTCGATTACCTCCGGACCGAGCGGCAGGAATCCTACGAGTTCGAGAAGATCGTCGGCGCGAGCGAGCCGCTCCGGCGCGTGCTCGACGTCGTCCGGAAGGTGGCCAAGAGCAACTCGACCGTGCTCATCCACGGCGAGACGGGTACGGGCAAGGAGCTCATCGCGGGCGCGATCCACCACAACTCGCTTCGCGCGGCGCGCAACTTCGTCAAGGTCAACTGCGCCGCGCTCCAGGAGAACCTGCTCGAGTCCGAGCTGTTCGGACACGAACGGGGCGCGTTCACGGGTGCCGACAAGCAGCGCATCGGCCGGTTCCGGCGTGTATGAGAACGGCATGTGGAAACGTTTAGGTCATCGCTTCGAGCCGCGCAAGAAGCAGAAAGAATTGCAGGTCGGTCCGGATACGGCGGGCGCCGCTGATACACCGGCTGACGGAGAAACTGATGGAGGAGTATCGTGAG
>CAZJBN010000095.1:0-15720 GCA_964543955.1 uncultured Bifidobacteriaceae bacterium | reverse complement strand
ACTGCGCCGCGCTCCAGGAGAACCTGCTCGAGTCCGAGCTCTTCGGGCACGAGAAGGGCGCGTTCACGGGCGCGGATCGCCAGCGCATCGGGCGCTTCGAGCAGGCCGATGGCGGCACGCTCTTCCTCGACGAGATCGGCGACATGAGTCCGAGCACGCAGGCCAAGATCCTCCGCGTGCTGCAGGAGCACGAGTTCGAGCGGCTGGGCGGCACGCGGACGATCCGGGTGGACGTGCGGCTCATCGCGGCGACCAATCGCGACCTCCCGTCCATGGTGGCGGCGGGCGGGTTCCGCGAAGACCTCTACTATCGCCTGAACGTCGTGTCCATCCAGACGCCGCCGCTCCGCGAGCGGAAGGAGGACATCCTCCCACTGGCGATGTCCTTCCTCCGCCGCTTCGGCAACGAGCTCAAGAAGCGCCTGGACGGCCTGGATCCCGACGCGCAGAAGCTGCTGATGCGCTACAACTGGCCGGGCAACATCCGCGAGCTCGAGAACGCCATCGAGCGCGCGGCGCTGCTGGCCGAGCATGGGCTCGTGCGGGCGGATGATCTCCGGCTCGGGGACTTCCAGACCGGCGGCGCGCGGGAGTCGTCGGTCGTGCGGATCCCGCCGACGGGCATCGCGCTCGAGGACATCGAACGGCAGGCGCTCACCGAGGCGCTCAAGATGGCCAACTGGGTGCAGAAGGACGCGGCGGATCTGCTGAGCATCAGCCCCCGCGTGATGAACTACAAGATCAAGACGCTGGGGATTGAGCTGCCGCGGAGACGAGCGATCAACTAGGCCCGCCCTGCCCCTTCGGCCACACCGTCAACTGGTGCGGCGCGGTGACCGGTGCGAGCCCGCGGTTGACGAACCTCTGCAGCCGCTTCCCTTCCCAGGTCTCGGTGGTGTAGAGATTGCCGCCGGAGTCGACGGCAATGCTATGCACACCGTAGAACTGGCCGACCTGTCGCCCCCCGGTGCCGAAGCTCGTGAGCACCTCCAGCGTGTCGCGCTGCAGGATATAGATGCGATCGTTCATGCCGTCGGCCACATAGAGGAACCGCTGGTCCGGGTCCTTCGAGAACGCGACGTCCCACACCGATCCCGATGCCTTCGTGTTCCGTGCGATGAAGGCTTCCTTCACGAACGTGCCGTCCGGGCGGAACACCTGCAGACGATCGTTGGCGCGATCGCAGACGTAGAGAAGCCCGTCGTGTGACAGGTCGGCGCAGTGCACGGGATTGCGGAACTGCGAGGCCGGCGGCGCGGCCGGATCGTACGGGCCGGCATCGGCATCGTCGGGCGGCTTGCCGTAGGCACCCCAGTAGCGCTGGAGCGCGCCGGTCGCGCCGTCGAGGACGGCCACGCGCTTGTTCAGGTACCCGTCGGCGATGAACGCCTCGTTCGTGCGTGGATCGACCACGATCTTGGCCACGCGGCCGAAGCTCGTCTTGTCGTGGCTGTTGCCGGCGTAGGTGGCCTGGCCCTGCTGGTTCGTCGGACCTCGTCGCGCGTTCGGCTTGCCGTACTGCGCGAGGAACCTGCCATCCTCGGTGAACTTCACGATGTGCGAGTCGCCGGGGCCGTTGCCGCCAATCCACACGCTGCCGGTGTGGTCGACGAAGATGCCGTGGTTCGACACGGGCCAGTCGAAGCCTTCGCCAGGTCCGCCCCAGTGCGTGACCAGGTTGCCCTCGCGATCGAAGGCGAGAACCGGCGGCGCGGCGGCGCAGCAGTCGCCGTTGCCGACCTCGAGCGCCTTCTCGTTGGCGGCGAGCGACGGCGCCCCACGATGCACGATCCACACGCGATCGCGCTGGTCGACCCACACACCGATGGACTGGCCGAGCACCCAGTGGTTGGGCAGCGGCTTCGGCCAGAACGGATCGACCTCGAAGCGCGGCGCCTCGCGGCCCTGCGCGCGTGCGGAGATGAGGCGCTCGACAGCCGATTGCCCGAGGCCCAGCACGGCGACGAGGCCGAGCGGCCATGCGATGAGAGCCGTCCGCGGGAACTTCATGACTCACCTCCCGCAGCGAGGAGGCCACTCCGTCGCTGTCAGAGCGCGTTCACGACGACGCCGACGCCAGGGGAGGACACTATACACCCGCACGGGGGTTGCAGCGGCCGAGGGGCGGTCAGGCGCCGGCCTTCTTCTTCGCGCGCGGGTGTGCCTTGCGGTAGACGTCCATCAACTGCGCGGCATTGACGTGCGTGTAGCGCTCGGTCGTGCTGATGCGGGCGTGGCCGAGCAGTTCCTGAATGCCGCGGAGATCGGCGCCGCGCTGCAGCAGGTGCGTGGCAAACGAGTGCCGGAGCGCGTGCGGGCTGATGCCGAGGCGCGTGCTGCAGGCCTTCACGTACTTCCGCAGCAATCGGTCCACGCTGCGCCCGGTAATGCGGCCGCCGCGGGCGTTCACGAACAACGGCTCTTCCCGCCCTTCGGTTCGCGACCCCCGAATGCGGGCAGCGGCGGCCCGCCGTCGCGGGCCTTCGGCCGGCTTCGGCGAAACGAACGCCATCCGATCCTTCATCCACGCCCGAATCGCGTCGGCCGTGGTCTGGTTGAACGGGACCATCCGCTCCTTGCCGCCCTTGCCCAGCACGCGAACGGCGCGCGCGCCGGGATCGAGGTCCTCGAGATCCACGCCGACGAGCTCGCTCAGCCGTAATCCCGACGCGTAGAAGAGCTCGAACATCGCCCGGTCGCGGCGTCCGAGCGCGGTCCTCGTATCGATGCTCTCGAGCAGAGCGGTGATCTCGGACTCGGAGAGATGCACGGGAATCGTCCGATCGAGCTTTGGCGCGACGACCGCCGCCGAGGGATCGTCGTCGAGGACCTCCTCGTGCCGCAGATACTGCAGGAACGCGCGCACCCCCGACAGCTTGCGCGACACCGATGCCCGGGCCTTGCCGGCGCGGTTGAGCGATCCAATCCACGCGCGCACCGCGGCGGCATCCAAGTCGGACGGCCGGAGCTCGGAGATTCGGCGGCCGCGCTCCGAGGCGAGCCAAGCGAGAAACTGCGTCACGTCGCCGTCGTACGCGCGGGCGGTGTGTTCCGAGACGTTGCGGTTGAGCGAGAGGAAGGCGAGGAAGGCCTTGAGGTAGTCGCGCAGGTTCTCCGGTTCGTCTGGAACCGGGCCGCGCGCGAGGAGGCTGCGGGACTTGGCCATCTTGTACGACGGCGGGTCTGAAGACCCGCCCTACGGGACTGCTGTCACCTGGCCCATCCAGGAGTCGAGATCGGCCAGCGCGCGCTCTGCGATGAGCGCTTTTTTCCGTGCCTTGTCGCGCGGCGGATTCCCGAGCGGCTCCATGATGCCATGGGTGATGTTGCTCGGCTGGTAGTGCCGCGGATCGGCGTGGGAGACGTAGTAGGCGAGCGCGCCAATGGCCGTCGTGCGCGGCAGCTCGCGCGGTGCCTCTCCGCGCGCGAGCGCCGCGGCATTTCTCCCCGCCAGCAGGCCCGAGGCCGCGGACTCGACGTAGCCCTCGACACCGGACACCTGGCCGGCGAAGAACAGATCGTCGCGCACGCGCGTCTGCCACGTGGGCCTCAGGACCTTCGGCCCGCAGATGTACGTGTTGCGGTGCACCATGCCGAACCGCACGAACTCCGCCCGTTCGAGCCCGGGAATCATGCCGAGCACACGCGCCTGATCGCCCCACTTGATCTGCGTCTGGAATCCGACGAGGGAGAAGTGATCGCCGGCGAGCGTGTCCTGCCTGAGCTGAACGACCGCGTATGGAAACCGACCCGTTCTCGGATCGGTCAGCCCCACCGGCTTCATCGGCCCGAAGCGCAGCGTGTCACGCCCGCGGTGGGCCATCACCTCGATCGGCAGACAGCCCTCGAAGAAGTTCGCCGTGTCGAAGTCGTGCACGGTCGCCGATTCGGCGGCGACCAGCGCGTCGTAGAACGCGTCGTACTCCTCGCGCGTGAACGGGCAGTTCAGGTAGTCACCCGCCTCCGCTGGCGCGCCATCCGGCGAGCTTCGGCGCGGCAGGCCCTCGTTCCGAGCACCCTGGGCACTTTGGGCACCCTGAGCACCTCGATAAAGGCTCCTATCCCACCTCGACGCGCGAAACACCTTCGTCATGTCGATGGAATCGGCGAGCACGATCGGACTGATCGCATCGTAGAACGACAGGTGCTCGTCGCCGACGAGCGCCTGGATATCGGCGGAGAGCGCGTCCGACGTCAGCGGCCCGGTCGCGATGATGACGGGCGACCACCCGTCCTCGGGCCTCGGCACGCGCGGCACTTCTTCGCGCGCGACCGTGATCCGCGGATGGCGGCCGATGGCGTCGGTCACGGCGCGGGAGAACACGTGTCGGTCGACGGCGAGCGCGGCGCCGGCGGGCACGCGCGCCTCGTCCGCCGCGCGCATCACGATCGACCCGAGCCGCCGCATCTCCTCCTTGAGCAGACCGACCGCGTTGTCCAGCTTGTCGCCCCGGAAGGAGTTGCTGCAGACGAGCTCGGCGAGCGCATCGGTCTTGTGAACAGCCGTCCCGCGCACGGGACGCATCTCGTGCACGACGACGTCCACGCCGAGCTCCGCCGCCTGCCACGCCGCTTCCGAGCCGGCGAGACCTCCGCCGACAATGTGGATCATGCGGCGGGCTTCTTGGACTTGCGACCCCTGGCGGGCGCTTTCGCGGCGCGCCGCCGCCCGCGCGCCGGCTTCGACGAGCCGGCTCGCGCCTCGAGCAGCTCCCTGGCCTGCTCCATCGTCACACTCTCGGGAGCGACGCCTTTCGGGAGCGAGGCGTTGGTCGTGCCGTCGGTGACATACGGTCCGTAGCGCCCGTCCAGGATCCGCACCGCTTCGCCGCTCTCCGGATGCTGGCCGAGCGCCTTCAGTTCCTTGGGCGCCTGCCGCTGGCGGCGCCCGGACTTCTTGGGCTGCGCCAGCAGCGCCTTCGCGCGCTCCAGGGTGATCGTGTAGACGTCGTCGGTGTCCTCGAGCGACCGGAACTCCGTGCCGTGCTTGACGTAGGGCCCGAAGCGGCCCACGTTGGTGACGATCACTACGCCATCGTCGGCCGCGCCGAGCTCGCGCGGCAGCGACAGCAGCTTCTGCGCGTCGGCCAGCGTGATGGTGTCCTCGGCGAAATTGCGCCCCAGCGATGCGCGGCGCGGCTTCTCGGTGGAGCCGCGCTCCGGCGTTTCGCCAAGCTGCACGTAGGGGCCGAACCGGCCGTGCAGCACGTAGACGTGCTGGCCCGTGCGATCGTCGATGCCGAGCGACCTGGGCCCCTCCGCCTTGGCCTTGAGGAGGGCGAGCGCCTTCTCGAGCGAGAGGTCGGCGGGCGCGAGATCCTCAGGGAGCGAGGCCCGCGGCCCATCGTCGCTCGATTCGCCCAACTGGAGGAAGGGCCCGTAGCGCCCGATCCGGACGCGAACCGGCAACCCGCTCGACGGGTCGGCGCCCACATCGATGACCGGATAGTCGATGGCCTGCTCCTTTTCCTCGACGAGGTTCTCGAGGCCGTGGTGCTTGCCGTCGCCGCGGTAGAACTCCTGGATGAAGTCGAGCCACTCCTTCTCGCCATTGGAAATCTGATCGAGGATCTCCTCCATCTCCGCCGTGAAGCCGATGTCCACGTAGTCGGCGAAGTGCTCGCGGAGCAGACGCGTCACGGCAAAGGCAGTAAAGCTCGGGACGAGCGCCTTGCCCTGCCGCGACACGTAGCCGCGGCGCTGGATCGTGGCCACCGTCGGCGCGTAGGTCGACGGGCGGCCGATGCCCTCTTCCTCGAGACGCTTGACGAGCGAAGCCTCGGTGAAGCGCGCGGGCGGCGAGGTCTCGTGCGATTTCGATTCCACGTTGACGGCAATGACAGGCGCGTCCACCTGGTCCGGCGCCTGCACGACGTCCCCGACGGAGAGCTTGGGCAGCAACGTCTCCTGCCCGTCGAGCTCCGCCGACGGATCGTCGCTCCCCTCCACGTATGCGCGCAGGTACCCGGGGAACTCGATCGCCTTGCCGCTGGCGGTGAAGGTGGCTTCCCGGCCCTCGGCCGTCCGCCCCGTGATCTCGACGGTCGTCCGCAGCATGCGGGCGTCGGCCATCTGCGAGGCGATGGCGCGCTTCCAGATGAGATCGTAGATCTTGAGCTCGTCGCTCTCGAGCACGCGCTCGAGCGACTGCGGCGTCCGCCGGAACTCCGTGGGACGGATGGCTTCGTGCGCTTCCTGCGCGTTGCGAACCCTGGTCTGATACTGGCGCGGACCCGTGTAGAACGGCGCACCGTACATCGCGTTGACGGCCTGGCCCGCCTCCTTCATCGCCTTGTCGCTGAGCGTCGTGGAGTCCGTGCGGTGATACGAGATGAGACCCTCGAGGTCGCCGCCGCCGATGTCCATGCCCTGGAACAGCCGCTGGGCCACCTGCATGGTCCGCTCGGCCGAGAAGCCGAACTTGCGATTGGCGTCCTGCTGAAGCGTCGAGGTCGTGAACGGGGGCGCGGGCCGCTGCGTGAAGGGCTTCTCCTCCACGCTCGTGACCGGCCACGGCAGTCCACGCATGAGGGCGTCGCGGAGCGTGTTGGTCTCGGCTTGGGACTGGAGATGGACGACCGATCCGCTTCCGGTGAGCTGGCCCTTGCTGTCGAAGTCCTTGCCGGTGGCGACTCGCACGCCGTCGAGCTTGACGAGCGTGGCGGTGAAGTCGCGGTCGCCCGCGCGCAACCGCGCCTCGATGTCCCAGTACGTCGCGGAACGGAACGCCATCCGATCCTCTTCGCGCTCGACAATCAGCCGCACGGCAACGCTCTGAACACGACCGGCACTGAGGCCCGTCTGCACCTTCTTCCAGAGGACCGGCGAGAGCGTGTAGCCGTAGAGGCGGTCGAGAATGCGGCGGCTCTCCTGCGCGCGCACCAGATTCTCGTCCACGTCGTGCGCGGCCTTCAGCGCTTCGTTGATCGCCTCCTCGGTGATCTCGTGGAAGACGATGCGGCGGACCTTGACCTTGGGCTTGAGCACCTCCTTGAGGTGCCAGCTGATCGACTCGCCTTCGCGGTCCGGGTCGGTCGCCAGGATGACTTCGGACGCGTCCTTCAGCGCGGACTTGAGCGCCGTGACGTATTTCTTCTTGTCGGCCGGTACGACGTAGTGCGGCTTGAAGTCGCCGTCGGTATCCACGCCGAGGCGCCCCCAGGGCTTGCCCTTGATTTCCTTGGGCACTTCGGCCGCCGATTCGGGCAGATCCCGGACGTGGCCGTAGCTGGCCTCGACGCGGTAATCGTCTCCGAGAAACCGGGAGAGCGTCCGGGCCTTCGCCGGCGACTCGACAATGACTAAGGGCTTCGGCATTTCGTCTCGTTTGAACAGGTTACGTTAGCACGCGGCTTGCTGGACGGGCGAATCGGGCGAATCCAACACGCCGGATCTGGCCCGCAAGCTCCATCTGGAGCAGCCTCGCCAGCACGGCATGTGGCGGCTCTCCGGTTTGGGCAGTTACCTCATCCACCGTGAATTCAATCAGTTGTGTAGCCTGGTCTCTGTCCTGGGCCGACCTCGGGCCGAGCGCTGACACCTCCCAGGTCATCTCCTGGAGGACGTCGGCCGCGGTTTCGACCAGCCGGGCGCCGTCCCGGATGAGGAGATGTCCACCGCGGTTCCGGCCGCCTGCCGCCCGACCGGGGACGACCATCACATCTTTTCCCTGCTCCAGCGCCGCAGACGCGGTGATGAGCGCCCCGCTCCTCTCTGGCGCCTCCACAACGACGACCGCGTCCGACAGTCCGCTGATGATGCGGTTGCGCATGGGAAAGGTGCCGGCGTGCGGGGCCATCGAGGGCGGGTACTCCGAGACGACGACGCCGTGTTCGGCTACTTCGGCGGCCAGGCCGGCATGCTCCGGCGGGTAGATCCGGTCGACGCCCGAGCCGAGGACGGCAATGGTCAGGCCGCGGGCGTCGAGCGTGGCGCGATGCGCGACCGAGTCGATGCCGCGCGCCAGACCGCTGACGATGACAATACCGGCGCGCGCGAGACCGCCCGCCAGGTCGTATGCCGTGGTGAGGCCGTCTCTCGAAGCGCTCCGGGACCCGACGATGGCAACGGCCGGAACGGACCAGCCGGGCAGCCGCTCGGCATTGCCGCGCACCCAGAGTTGTCGTGGGGGAGAGGGGATGGGCCTGAGCCGCTCGGGAAAGCCCGCGCCGCCCGGCTCGAGTCGGAGAACTGCCATACGGGAACATGCTCCCGCCGGCGCGCTGACCTCCGCGTCCCAGCCTACACCCGAACCGCGGCACGACGTCAGGCAATTCACTTGCTGGACCTCTGGGCAGTAGCTATAGTGGCGAGAGAGAGCCATGCCTGCCCGCTACCTGGCGCTTGCTGTCGTCGTGCTCCTCTGTTCTGCGGTCCCGGCGTCCGCGCAGCGGGGCGAGGCGAAGAAGCAGGTCGAGTTCGGCGTTCAGGTGGCGCAGCGCGGCCTCTGGCGTGAGGCGATCTTTCGCTGGGAGCGCGCCACCCAGCTGGATCCCACTTACGCAGCCGCGTTCAACAACCTCGCGGTGGCCTATGAGCAGGAAGGCAACTTGAAGAAGGCACGGGAAGCCTACGAGAAGGCCCTCGAGCTCGATCCAGGCAATGCGCTCATCAGGCAGAACTTCGACCTGTTCAAGGAACTCAATGATCGTACGGCTCAGAGGGACGGTCTCCAGCCTTAGCCTGGTCCTTGTCGGCGCACTGGCCGGTTGCACTGGCGGCTACACCGAACTTCCGATTGAAACGCCGATTGCGCCCAAGCTGGACGTGTCGGCATTCTCGCGCGTGTTCGTCGCGGGCTTCCTGACCGGACAGGCCGACGACGTGGACGCGAACATGGAAACCGTGCGCCTGCTCAGAAGCCAGCTGCGCACGAAAAACATCCTTCGGGTGATCGACGCCGACGCCCTGCCGCTCGGTGAGACCGCCCGGCAAGGGCACGACGAAGGGGACGGCAACGGAACACCCGCGCCTGCCTCGCAGGAGATCCCCGCGGATGGCCAGGCACCCCAATCCGTCGAGACCACCGAGCGCGAGATCGAGAAGTACGCCGCGATCTTCGATGATAAGGATTACTGGAAGAAGGTTGGCGAAGAGCTCCAGCAGCCGCTCATCGTCACCGGAACGATCGTGTTCGTGCCGCACGCGCGGTCCGGATTCGTGCAGCGTGAGCGCGAGGTCTACGACTCGTTCGGGCGTCGCCAGGTGGTGCCGGAGCGTGCGTACCAGGAGCGTAAGGGCTTCATCCTCACGCCGACCTTCATCTTCATCGACGGACGCACCGGCGAGCAGCTGCACCGCGAGACGTTCCGCGAGGAAATCCTGTACAACGCCAACCAGCAGACCCCGGCCCTCTCCTCGTACTTCGAGCTGATGGACCGCCTCCTGCCGACCTTCCTCAACACGCTGAGCGCCCAGAAGATACGGGGCACCAGGGTGCTGCTGAAATAGGGACCGCCCGCCGGGTGGGACCGCTTCGCGGGGGGACCGCGCTCCGCGCGGGCAGGACCTCGGATTACCGCAAGGATTCGACTCGAACGAAGTGAGGATCCGACCCGAGGGGTAGCCCGAGATCCTACCCGGGCGTAAGCCCGGGTCCCACCCGAAGGGTCCCACCCGCGCAGCGCGGGTCCCAAGGCCCGAAGGCGGTCCCACTCCGAAGGAGTCCTGCTCGTGCGGATGCGCGGGTCCCACCGGCCGAAGGCCGGCCCAATGACTGTGGTATCTTTAGAGGTTCCTGCGCCCGGCCGAATGGGGTCCCTGGGTGCGCCACAGATTCAGCGGAGTAGAACCGTGTTTGCCATCATCCAGGCCTCCGGCCGCCAGTTCCGCGTCGAGCCCGGCGCGATCATCGCCGTGGACGGCCATACCGGCGAGGCCGGCGCGGCCGTCTCGTTCGAGCAGGTGCTGCTCGTCGGCAGAGACGCCGGCGACGTGCTCACCGGCACGCCGTACGTGGACGGCGCCAGGGTCGTCGGCGTCATCGATAAGACCGACAAGGGCAAGAAGGTGCGCGTGTTCAAGAAGAAGCGCCGCAAGCAGTACCGCCGGACGCAGGGGCACCGCAGCCTCCTGACCCGCGTTCGGATTACGGAGATTCAGGCGTAAGCGCAGGCAACCCTGAAGGGTTGCCTCCACAGGTTGCACGATGGCATCAAAAAAGGGACAGGGCAGTTCTCGTAACGGGCGTGACTCGAACTCGCAGCGCCTCGGCGTCAAGCGGTTCGACGGCAACGTCGTGACGGGCGGGTCGATTCTGGTTCGCCAGCGCGGACGCAAGTTCAAGCCGGGCCGGAACGTCGGTCTCGGCAAGGACGACACGCTCTTCGCCAAGATCGGCGGCACCGTCAAGTTCGAGGATCACGGCTCGCGCGGCCGCTTCGTGTCAGTCCAGCCGGTCGAATAACCGGAGAGACCGCGACGACACGTGCCGCCCCTGGCGGCCGCCACGCCTTGTCGTGGGTCCGTGGTCTCTTCCAGCATCATGTTCGTTGACGAAGCCGAGATTCACGTCAAGGCTGGCGACGGCGGCCGCGGCTGCATGAGCTTCCGCCGCGAGAAGTTCGTCCCGCGCGGCGGGCCGGACGGCGGCGATGGCGGCTCGGGCGGTTCGGTGTACCTGGTCGCTGACCAGCACAGGAACACGCTCGTCCACTTCAGGTTCAATCCCGAGTACACGGCCCAACGCGGCGGGCATGGCGAGGGGTCCAATCGGCATGGCCGCAACGGGCGCAACCTCGATATCCCCGTTCCCGTCGGCACCTCCGTCGTCGCGCACGATCCCGAGACCGGTGAGCGCGTGGAGATTGCAGACCTGACCGATGCCGGCCAGCGTGTGCTCGTCGCCAGGGGAGGACGCGGCGGTCTCGGCAATGCGCACTTCGCGACGTCCACGAATCGCGCGCCGCGAAAGACACAGCCGGGCGAGCCCGGCGACGAGCGGCACCTGAAGCTCGAGCTGAAGCTGCTCGCCGACGTCGGCCTCGTCGGTTATCCGAACGCCGGAAAGTCCACGCTCATCGCCCGCATCTCCGCCGCACGGCCCAGGATTGCCAGCTACCCGTTCACCACGTTGACGCCGCACCTCGGGGTCGTCACGCTCAGCGACGACCGCGCGTTCGTGGTGGCAGATGTCCCCGGCCTCATCGAAGGGGCGCACTCCGGCCATGGGCTCGGACATCAGTTCCTGCGGCACGTCGAGCGAACGAAGGTGCTGGTGCACCTCGTCGACGTCTCGGGCGCGTCGGGCCGCGACCCGGTGGCGGACTTCGACACCATCCGTCGCGAGCTCGATCTCTACGACCCTCGCGTGCTCGAGAAGCCGCAGGTCGTCGTCGCGAACAAGATGGATGCGGTGGACGATCCCGCACGGGTCAAGGCGCTCGAGAAGCGTGCCAGAGCGCTCGACCTGCCGTTCTTCAGGGCATCGGCGGTCACCGGCGACGGCGTGCCGAAGCTGCTCGAAGCCGTCTGGGCGCGCGTGGCCGCGGGCCGCGACGCCGAGGGTGCCGCCGCCGAGGACACGACCTGGGCATGAGCGGCGCCCGCGTGGGCATCATGGGCGGGACGTTCGATCCCGTTCACCTCGGCCACCTGGCCGGCGCGAGGGCCGCCGCCCACGCCCTCGCGCTCGAGCGCCTTCTCTTCATTCCGTCCAGCCTGCCCCCACATCGGACTGACAGGCCGCGGGCATCCGGGTATCATCGCTTTGCGATGACCGCGCTGGCCGTGGCCGGCGTGCCGGGCTGGGAAGCCTCCGACATGGAGCTCGTCCGGCCCGGAGCGTCCTACTCGTTCGACACGCTCACGGCGTTGAAGCGGCAGGACCCGGGATCGCAGTTTTTCTTCATTACCGGAGCCGATGCGTTTGCCGAAATTGCTTCGTGGTGGCGTTACCCCGACGTGCTGGACCTGGCTCATTTCGTGGTGATTGCGCGGTCCGGCCACGCGCTCGACACGCTCCGAACGCGCCTGCCCGCCCTGGCGCGGCGCATGGTTGACCTCGCGCCGGATTCTTCCGCGGAACTGCCCGGCGGGCCGGCAATTCTCCTGGTAAATGCCGATACGCCGGATGTCTCGTCGACCGAGATCCGCGAACGCGCGTCGCGCGGCGAACCGCTGACCGACCTCGTTCCCGACGCCGTCGCGCGTCACATCACCGCCTGTCACCTGTACCGTTGAGCGAACCGACAGTCGACAACTGGAGCCGCGATTGCATGACGGAATCTAGACCCCGCCGCCCCCGCGCCGCGAAGGCGCCGCGCCCCAGGCGTCCGCGGTTGCCGCGCGCCGTGCAGATGGCCGTGGCCGCCGCGCAGGAGAAGAAGGCCCTCGATCTCGTCGTGCTCGACCTGCGCAAGAGCGACGCGTTCACGGATTTCTTCGTCATCGCGACCGGCGCCAATCCGCGGCAGGTGCAGGCGATTGCCGATGCGGTGGAACAGAACCTCAAGGCGGCGCACGTCCGGCCTTCGAACGTCGAGGGCCACAAGCGCGCGGAGTGGATCCTCGTGGACTACTTCGACTTCGTCGTGCACGTCTTCTCACCCGCCGCGCGCGGCTTCTACGGGCTGGACCGCCTGTGGGGCACGGCGACGCGCATTCCGTTCGACGAAGAAGCGGCGTCCTGACGGCGCGAGGCCCGACGCCCGGGCCCGCGATCGGAGAGGCCGGTGACACCGCGGGCGCTCGCCGACCTGGTCCTGGCCACGCTCTTCGAGCCGCCGTGTCCGGCGTGCCTGCAGGTCAACGAGCGGCCGCTCGACGGCGCCGTCTGCCGGCGCTGCTGGCAGGCCATCCTTCCCTTCACGCCTCCGCTCTGCGTGAGTTGCGGAGTGCCGCTCCCCTCCTGGCGGGTCGCCAGTCTCCGCGCGTCCACGTGCCCGCGATGCCGGCGCCAGCCGCGCCAGGTCCAGCACATCGCGGCCGTGGGCGCCTACGACGGCGCACTGCGCGAGATCGTGCACGCCCTCAAGTACGGCGGCCGCCGATCGATTGCCGGCAGGCTGAGCGCACTCATGTGCGAGGCCGGGCAGACGGCGCTGGCAGGGGCCGACGCGGTCGTCCCCGTGCCGCTCCATCCGGTTCGCGAGTGGAGGCGCGGCTTCAACCAGGCGGCGCTGCTTGCCGCGCGGCTCGGACTTCCGGTCCTGCCTGTGCTGGCGCGCGTCGTCCATACGGCACCGCAGGTGGGGCTCCCGGCGGCCCGGCGCCATCGCAACGTGCGGCACGCCTTTGCGCTCTCCGCCGGAATGCCACGTTGGACCACCGGAGTCCGCGGGATCGCCGGGGCTTCAGTCCCGTCGTGGGCAGCAGGTTGGCGCGCCGGGGCTTCAGCCCCGGCGTCAACAGCACCCCTCGCCGGCCTCACCCTCGTGCTCGTGGACGACGTGATGACGACAGGCGCCACGCTCGAGGCCTGTGCCCGCGTGCTGCGGGCCGCCGGCGCGCGGGAAGTTCGCGCGATTACCGCGGCCCGAGTCGTGACTCGACGGCCGCCATCACCGCCGCCGTGACAGTGTCCTTGTCCTGTTCCCCGTCGATGAGCACCCAGCCTGGCTGCGACGCCTGGCGCCGGTAGCTGTCGCGCACGCGCGACAGCAGCGGCAGGTCGCGCTCGAACCGGTCACGCGCGGCCCGCTTGCGGCCGAGCGAGGTTCCCGGAGCGATGTCGAGCACGATGGTCAGGAGCGGTGACGGCAAGCCCCGCTGCACGTCGAGGACCCACGTCGGGTCGAGGCCCTGTGCCTCGCCGTACGCGATGCTCGACGCCAGGTACCGATCGCAGATGACGACGGCGCCGTCGGCCAGCCACTGTTCGATGGCCGGCCTGAACTCGTAGCGGTTGGCGATGTAGAGCAGCTGCAGGGTATCGGCCTCGTAGTGGCGCATGCCCTGCATCACGCGGCCGATCTCCTGGCCGATGAAGGTCGTGTACTCCGGAAACGTGAGGAGCTCCACGCGGCGACCGCGCGCGCGGAGCCCGGAGGCGACGCGCTCTGCCTGCGTCTGCTTGCCGCTTTGATCGAGGCCTTCGAATGCCAGCAGGCTCCCGCGAGTCATGCCGATTCGAGCGCGAGCATGTCGTCGAGCGTCTGACGCCGTCTCGTCACCGACCACGAGCCGCCGTCGGCGAGCACTTCCGGAGGGAGCGGCCGGCGCAGGTAGTTGGAGCCCATCGCGGCGCTGTACGCACCGGCATCCCGGATGAGCACGAGATCGCCGACCTCGACCGGCGGAAGCGCGCGGTCACGGGCGAACGTGTCCGTGCTCTCGCAGATCGGCCCGACGATGTCGGCCGGCTCGGCGGCGCCGGGCCTGGGATCGAGCGGCTCGATGCGGTGATAGGCGCCGTAGAGCGCGGGACGCATCAGCTCGGTCATGCCGGCGTCGAGCACGACGAAACGGCGGGCGCCGGGAAACTGCTTGACGTCCACGACGCGGGTGAGCAGCACGCCGGCCGGCCCGACGAGCACGCGGCCGGGTTCGATGATCAGCTTGAATCCGGACGTTCCGGCGGCGCCGACCAGGCGGCGGACATACTCGGAGGGATCGGGCGCCGTGCCGCCGTCGTAGGCAATGCCGACGCCGCCGCCGAAGTCCAGGTGCTCGACGCCGATACCGAGGCCGGCCAGGTGGCGCGCCAGCGCCACCACGGCTTCTGCCGATCGCTCGATGGGATCGAGCGAGGTCATCTGCGATCCGATATGGACGTGGATGCCGACGGCGCGAAGGGCCGGCCGTTCGGCAATGGCGCGGAAGAGCGCGGGTGCTTCGGCAATCGGCACACCGAACTTGTTGGACTTGAGTCCCGTGGAGATGTGCGGATGGCTCTGGGCGTCGATGTCCGGGTTGACGCGAAGCGCGACGCGCGCCGTCGCGCCGCGGTCGGCGGCCAGCCGCGCGAGACGGTCGAGCTCGCCGGGCGACTCGACGTTGATCGCGCCCAGGTCGAGTGCGACGGCACGCTCCAGCTCGTCGGCACGCTTCCCCACGCCCGTGAAGACGATGTCGCGCGGCTCGAAGCCGCATCTGAGCGCCACGTCCACTTCGCCCATGGAGTTGGCATCGGCGCCGCTGCCGAGCGCACCGACGAGGCGCACGACGGCCATCGCGGAATTGGCCTTCATCGCATAGTGAATGGCATGCGCCGTGTCGCCAAAGGCGCGATCGAGCCTGCCGTAGGCGCCGCGGATCGCGGCAGCGTCATAGACGTAGGCGGGCGTGCCCACGGCGGCGGCAATCCCGGCGTAGGGCGGTGCCTCGTGCACACCGTCCAGAACCTGGCCACCAGGCCTCACATCGTCATGTGGCTGTGCAGGCATTGAGAGAGCGATCATAGCGCGAAGCCGACCTCGTACTGCCTGGGGTTCGTGGTATTCTGGCCACCGCCTACCGGGGTTTCGGCCCTGCAGCCCATGCCCGATCCGTCGCCGGTTCCCACGGACGCCATCGATGCGTTGATTCAGCAGTGCCTGGCGGGCGACGAGCAGGCCTGGGAAGCCATTGTCCGCCAGCACCGGCGCAAGGTCTTCAACATCGCCTACAAGTTCACAGGCAAGCACGACGAGGCGGAAGACCTCACCCAGGACATCTTCCTGAAGATTTTCAAGTCGCTGCATACCTTCGACCGCCGGGCCAACTTTCAGACCTGGCTGGTCAGCGTCAGCCGGAACCTCTGCATCGACCACTACCGGAGCGTCCGCAAGGAACGTGAGACGA
>CAZJBN010000094.1:0-18791 GCA_964543955.1 uncultured Bifidobacteriaceae bacterium | reverse complement strand
CAGATGCGCAGACAGACGCAGATGCGCAGACAGACGCAGATGCGCAGACAGACACAGATGCGCAGACAGACACAGATGCGCAGACAGACACAGATTCGCAGGCAGACACAGGCGCAGACACAGATTCACGGAGCAAACACTTCGGCTTCACAGATCGAACACAGATTCACAGAGTCGCCCTGCTTCACAAGCGTGGTGTAGGGCGGTCTTTCGCCGTCGCCAAGAGTCTGGCGGACTCGCGGTAGCGTCAGCGGAGGCGGTCAGACCCGCGTCTCCCCGGCGGAACTGAAGTTCCGCCCTACAGTCCGTAGATTGCATCGGACAGCACGCGCCACCGCCCATCGTTGATGGCGAACCCGAGCGGGGCCGGTCGAAGACCGGCCTGCCGGACCGTCGGATCCCGCCGGCAATGTGAGCCACACACGGTCGACCAGGCTCACATTGCCGGCAGGGGTCCGACGGTCCGATCCGGCGCTTGCGCGCCGGCGCGCGGGTGACGTCGCGCTCGACCGAAGCTGTCGTGCTGTCGCCTTCCCTCCGCTTCCTGAGTCCATCTGCGCATCTGTGTATGGCCCGCGCATCTGTGTATGGTCGGCGCATCTGTGTATGGTCTGTGTATCTGTGTCTCGTCCGCATCTGCGTCTACCAGCTGGAAAAGAAGGCGCGGCGGAGGTCGGCCACACCGGATGCCGATTGATGCACGAGCCGCCGGCCGGCGGGATAGGCGAGCAGTCGCGTGCGCTGGCGTTCGATGAACGGCAGCAGCGCGTCCTGATCCGCGACGAGCGCTTCGGTCGACAGCCGCGCACGCGCCGTGGCGGCGGTGATGGCGTTGTCCAGGTACTCGCGTGCGATGTCGCCGATGAGCGGCTCGAGTTCGGCGAGCCGCTCTTCGACGCGCACGAGGCGGTCGAGATCGCGTCCTGACAGTCCCGCGGCGGGTGCCAGGTGATCCCGGTAATCTGCGAGGCGCCTGTCCGCCGGCATGGCCAGGTCCGCGCCCGCTTCGGCAGCGCCCTCGGCCACGAGCAGTTGCCGGCCGAACCCCGGCACGAGTCGAAACTCGATCCACCCGCGGCGGCCGATCAACTCGTCCTCGATCCACAGATGCTGCACGTGATGACCGGGGTAGCCCTCGTGGCACGCCAGCCGCAACGCGCGTGTCAGATCCAGCGGACGACTCGCCTTGACATCGATGATCGTGCGGTGTCCGCCGGCGTAGCGAGCGTGGGCATCCCACCCGAGCGTTGGGACCATGCGGATGTCGACCCGTTCGTCTGAAGGAAGCGGCACCGCCGTGCCGACGGCGGCCCGGCATCGGTCCAGTGCCACGCGCAGGACTTCTTCCTGGCGCTCTGTCGGGATGACGAACCGTTGCCTGAAGGCTGCCACGCGGTCGACGAGTGACCCGGGGCCTGGAAGCTCGGCGTTGAGCCGGCGCCTGACATCCGCTGCCGCATCCTCGTCCATGCGATGGGGCGCGAGGCCGAGGGCGAGCCGTGCCTCCTCGTCGAACGGCAGCGACTCGCCGAGCAGGCGCCTCGCGGCGACGAGAAGCGCGTCGACTTGAGCGGTGAGGTGCGCCTGCCGGCCGATGTCACCTTCGGCCCCTGAAGGCCTCGGCGTGTCCAGTGCCGCTCTCAGTCCGGCGATCTCCGCGCTCAGCTCGGCGACCGGGCGCCGCGCACCGACCGCGGACGGCGGCTCGCCGATCCAGTGATCGATGAGCGATGGGTCGTGCAATCCGAGCGCCTGCACGGTCTCGAGGTAGCGCTTTGCAATGACATCCAGAGACAACGACGTCGGTGGCGGCTGACACGCCAGGGTCATCGCGGCTATCGCGATGACGGATGTGGCCTGCACACGAGCGCTCACGGTCACGCCGCGCACTTCACCTCCTCAGTTCACTTCGGTTGAGTATCGATCAGCTCGCTGATCCGCAGGAAACGGGCACAGAATAGCTGGCGTCCGAGCCGATGGGATCTTCGACACATCCGAGCGAGGGGATTGATCACTGTTGACCAGGCCAGTCAGAACCGGTAGAACCACTCAGACTCCGGCTCATTCATTCCCCAGGTCAGCCGGTTCCAAGGAGAAGGCCATGCGCCGACTGTTCGTTGGGAGTGCCGTGTTGATCCTCGCTGCGGCCTGCTCGCCGCCTCCCGCACCGCCGACCCCCGGCCCGAGCGCCACGGCGCCCGCGGCGAAGCTCGGCATCCGACCCCAGGGAGACACGGAGATCCAGCCGGACATGAGCCAGGTGCCAGCCGACCTGCAGAAGGTCTTCGCGCACATCGACGAGAACATCGACGCGCACGTCGAGAACCTGCAGAAGTGGATTCGGCAGCCCAGCATCTCCAATTCCGGTGAGGGCATCCGCGAGACGGCCGAGATGGTCGAGGGCTTCTTCGACGAGCTCGGCTGCCAGCAGACGCAGATCTTCGACGTCGGCATCACCGAGTACGGATCACCGGGCAATCCCGTCGTGTACGCCAAGTGCGACGAGGGCGCCGAGAAGACGCTGCTCGTCTACTGGATGTACGACACGATGCCGGTGACGCAGGTCGACGCGTGGATCGCTCCGCCGTTCGAAGGACGGCTCGTCGAGCAGGCGCCGTACAAGAAGGTGCTCATCGGCCGGGGCGCGACCAATTCCAAGGGACCGCAGATGGCGCAGCTGAACGCCTTCCGCGCCATCAAGGCCGTCCACGGCAAGCTGCCCATCAACCTCATCTTCGTGGCCGAGGGCGACGAGGAGCGGATGGACATCGGCCTCCGCAAGTTCGTCAAGGACCACCCGGAACTGCTCGCTGGCGCCGACGCCATGCTCCTCTTCGGCAGCCAGTCGCCGAGCGGGAACGGCGGCTTCGGCGGCGGGTCCGAAGGCTGTGTCTACGTCGAACTGACGACGAGCGGCACGGCGTGGGGGCGGGGTCCCACTGTGTCCGACATACACGGCAGCAACAAGCGCAGCGTGGACAGCCCCGCCTGGCGCCACATCAAGATGCTCGCCTCGCTCGTCTCGGACGACGGCAATACGCCGCTCATCGACGGGTTCTTCGAAGGGATGGTGCCGATTTCCGACGCGCAGGACGCGGATCTCCAGGCTGCCGCCGCGCGCACGGACCTGACGATCGCTGCCCAGAACGTCGGCGTGGCACGCTACATCTCCGACGATCCCTACACGATGCTCAAGATGCAGCGTTACGGCACGTCCTTCAACCTGGACGGCATCTGGGGCGGCAACATGTATGCAGGCGGCGCGGGCGCGATCCTGCCCAACAAGATCACGTCGAAACACAACTTCCGCTATGTGCCGAACATGACCGGGCCGGGCATCGTCAAGAAGCTGCGCGCGCAGCTCGACAAGAACGGCTACGAGGATGTCGAGATCAAGCTCATCGGCGATGTGCCGTGGGCGAAGATGAACTCCGACCACGACGCAGGCCGTGCGCTGAAGCGTGCCTACGAGATCATGAACATCCCGCACGGCAGCCTCCGGGCCGACTGGGGCATCGGCGGCGGTGGCGGCGCGGCGGGCGGCTACTGGCCGGCCTACATGTTCGGCAACGGCGAAGTGGGAGAGAAGATCTCGTCATTCGCCGGCGTGCCGATCGTGGGCGGCGGCGGCGGGCACGGCGGCCGCGCGCATGCCGCCAACGAGTACTATGTGATCGAAGGTGCGGGCCGGGTGTACGGCATGGCCGGGGCGGAGAAAGTCGTGGCGGCCATGGCCTACGCGTTTGCGGGCCAGGTGCCGCCCGCACCCGCGGCGACGACGAACTGAGTCTCGATGGCACTGATCGAAACGCGCGAGCTGACCAAGGAATACCGCGTGGGCGACACGATCGTCCATGCACTCCGCGGCGTGACGCTGAGCATCGACGCCGGCGAGTTCGTGACGATCGTTGGCCCCTCGGGATCGGGCAAGTCGACGTTCATGCACATCATCGGATGCCTGGACCGGCCGACGCGTGGCCGATATCTGATTGACGGACGCGACATGGCCACGCTGACGGCCGACGAGCTGGCGCGCATCCGGAACGAGATGCTGGGATTCGTGTTCCAGGGCTTCAACCTGCTCGCACGCACGACCGCGCTCGAGAATGTCGAGCTGCCGCTCCTCTACACGCGCCTTGGCGTCGTCAAGACCGACGAGCGGCGTGCCAGAGCGATGGCGGCGCTCGATGCGGTCGGGTTGAGCGATCGCGCGGAGCATCATCCCAACCAGCTCTCCGGCGGCCAGCAGCAGCGCGTGGCGATCGCGCGCGCGCTCGTCGGCGATCCGTCGCTCCTGCTCGCCGACGAGCCGACCGGCAACCTCGACTCGGCCACGAGCCACGAGGTGATGGAGCTCTTTGCCGACCTGCGCCGCCAGCGCGGCCTCACGATCCTCGTCATCACGCACGAGCGCGACATCGCGGCCTACGGATCCCGCACGATCGACTTTCGCGACGGGCGCATCACCTCGGATGTTCGTCATGATCAGACGCTGGCTCAGCCATCCGGTCGTTGATCTCGCCATCAAGGCGCTCGGCCGCAACCGGCTGCAGACGAGCCTGACGATGCTCGGCATGACGGTGGGCGTGGCCACCGTGCTGGCGATGATGGCCGTCGGCACGGGCGCGCAGCAATCGATCGAGGAGCAGGTGCGGGCCGCAGGCCTCAACCAGCTGACCATTCGGGCAGGCAATTGGAGGCCGAAGCAGGAGGATACCGGCGAGGCGGTGGCTCACCAGGGCGACGCGCAGGACTCTCTCGTGCCTCCCGTGCCGGAATTGGTTCCCGACCAGCCGGTTCTCGTCCCGTCGTCGGTCCTGGGTCCCGTGGGCACAACGGCTCCCGACGCGATCCGGGCCGCGTTTCACCCCGAGAACGACCCGATGGAGAAGCACGACCACCCGCTGGCCCGGCAGCGGCTGGGCGACCTCGCCGCCGGCCTGGGCTCCGCGGCCACGCTCACCTTTGACGACGTGAAGGCGATCCGCGACATGCCTGGCGTGCAGTACGTGGCAGGCGGTATCCACGAGAACGCGCGTGTCCATGCGGGAGACAGGCGATGGTTCACGCGCATGCACGGCACCGACGTGCAGATGCCGTCCATCAAGCGCGCATGGACCTTCTCGTCCGGGCGGTTCTTCACCCGGCGCGAACAGGACCGTGCGGCGCAGGTGCTCGTTCTCGGGCAGGTGGTCGCCGAGAGGCTCTTCGGGAACGCCGCGGCCGCGCTGGGGAAGGACGTCACGCTCTGGAACCAGACGTTCGAGGTCGTGGGCGTCATCGCGAGCGCCACGTGGGTCGTGCAGCCGGCGCCTGGCGACGATCAGTTCGACGCGGTCTACATGCCGTACACGACCACGCACCGCCTGTTGAACCTCACGAAGCTCAACGACATCACCGTCACCGCCGCATCGTCCGGGGACGTCACGCGGTTGTCGCGCGACATCACGACGCTGCTGAGGGCGCGGCACGGCATCGGCGACGACGGGCCGGACGACTTCACCGTGACGACGCAGGCGGCCAGAGCGTTGACGACCGGTGGCCTGCCGCCGAGCGTGGCCCGCGCCGTGGCCGGCAACGTGGCCGAGCTCGAGAAGGTCACGCTCGAGCAGCTGGCGCTGACCCTCGAACGCGCCAGCCGGACGATGACCTGGCTCCTCGCGGCGGTGGCGGCGGTGTCGCTCGTCGTCGGAGGCATCGGGATCATGAACATCACGCTGCTGTCGGTCACCGAGCGCACCCGGGAGATCGGGCTGAGGCTGGCGGTCGGCGCGCGCAGCCGCGATGTGATGACGCAGTTTCTCGCCGAAGCCGTGGCCATCAGCCTGGCCGGCGGCGTCGCGGGCATCGTCATCGGCGTCGCCGCGGCGGCCGTGATCGCGCGGACGCTCAACTGGTCGACCGTCGTATCGCCGCTGTCGGTGCTGCTCGCCTTTGGCGTGGCCGGCGCGGTCGGCGTGTTCTTCGGGTGGTACCCGGCCCGGCGCGCATCGATGCTCGATCCGATCGTCGCGCTTCGCCGGGAGTGACGAACGAAACCACCGAGCCACCGAGGCGTGACCGCAGGCGAGAGTGGCCGAGACCACCGAGACACCGAGACACCGAGACACCGAGATGTCACGACAGCGAATCCGGCGAGCGCGGCAGAGCCGCGCGGCTGGGAGCGTCACCCCTCCGGGAAACGAGCCCGAGGCAGGTCATTGGCGGCCCGCTTCCCGGTGGGGTGACACTCCCAGCCACCCGGGCCGCTTCGCGGCCCGGCTCGCCGACGACTCACCGCAACGCCCACCAACGTGGCGTGTCCGTCTCTGTGGCTTCGGTGCCGCTGTGAATCTTGTCGACCTCGTGCCTCGTACCTCGGTGTCTCTGTGGTCCCGTTGACTTCGTGCCTCTGTGCCTCGGTGTCTCTGTGGTCTCGTCGACTTCGTGCCTCGTCTCGGTGTCTCGGTGGTCCCGTTGACTTCATGCCTCGGTGTCTCGGTGTCTCGGTGGTCCCGTTGACTTCATGCCTCGGTGTCTCTGTGCCTCTGTGGTCTCGTCGCCGTCGTGCCTCGGTGTCTCGGTGTCTCGGTGGTCCCGTTGACTTCATGCCTCGGTGTCTCGGTGTCTCGGTGGTCTCGTCGCCGTCGTGCCTCGGTGCCTCGGTGTCTCTGTGGTCCCGTTGACTTTGTGCCTCGGTGTCTCTGTGTCTCTGTGGTCCCGTTGGCTCCGTGTCTCTGTGGTCTGATGCCGTGATCGCCCGCCTCCTCGTCTGCACGCGCATCGCGCTCCGCGCGCTTGGGCGTCATCGCCTCCGCACGGCGCTGACCATGCTCGGCGTCGTCATCGGTGTCGCGGCCGTCATCGCCATGGTCGCCCTCGGCAGCGGCGCGCGATCGACGGTCGAACGGTCGCTCAAGTCCGCCGGCACCAACATCATCGTCGTGAGCGCGGGCAACTACACGCGTGGCGGCGAGAGCATGAACATCGCCAGCGGGCTCGGGACCGCCACGACGCTCATCTCCGAAGACGCCGAAGCCATCCGCCGCGTGCCTGGCGTGACTGCCGTCGCGCCAGGCGTCCGTACGCGCACGTGGGTCGATTCGGCGCACCGCCGCTCCTTCGGCCAGGTCCGGGGGACGGGCGCCGAACTGGCCGACATTCACGGCTGGGTCGTCGTCGAGGGCGAGCTTCGAGGCGGCGACGATCAGGTCGTGCTGGGGCAGGTCGCCGCCAGGGAACTGTTTGGCGAGGGATTCAGCGGTATCGGCGAACGCGTCACGATCGGCGAGCGCCCGTTCCAGGTGGCAGCCGTCGCACGGACCAACGATGCCGATCAGGACGAGTCGGCCTTCGTCTCGCTGGCAGCAGCGCAGGCACTGCTCGGCATTCCGCACCTCCACACCATCACGCTGTCGGTCGACGAAGCCGGGCGGGCGAGTGAGATCGCCATGGAGATCACGGCCTTGCTGCGCGAGCGCCACGCGAAAGGGAAGCAGGCAGCTACGACGGTGGGTCTCGGCGGACTGCAGGGGCCGGGCACGCTCGGTCCTGCCGACGACTTCACGGTCAGGACGCAGGCGGCCGCGAACGTGACGAAAGGGCTCTACACGTCGGTTGCCGCCTTTGCGCTGGCGAACATGCCGAAGCTGGATCAGGTCACGCTTCAGGAGATGTCCAGCACGCTCAGCCGGGCGGACTCCACGATGACGGCGCTCCTCGGCAGCATCGCCGCCATCGCGCTCATCGTCGGCGGCATCGGCATCATGAACATCATGCTCGTGTCGGTCACCGAGCGAACCCGCGAAATCGGCCTCCGCCTGGCTGTCGGCGCACGGCGCCGGGACGTGCTGCTGCAGTTCCTGGTCGAAGCCGTCGTGATGAGCCTGATCGGCGGCGCGCTGGGCGTGGCGGCCGGCATTGCCGCGGCCCGCATCCTCACGGCCATCCTGGACTGGCCCACGGTGGTCACCGCATCGACCGTGGCGGCGGCTTTCGGCATTGCCGCGCTCGTCGGCGTGGCGTTCGGCTACTACCCGGCGCGGCGTGCGTCGCGACTCGACCCGATCGAATCGCTTCGCTACGAATAGCGGTATCGACAGGTCCGGGCGCTGGAGGACCGAGTCATCTGGCAGGCTGCTGAAGAGCGCAGCCTGAAGTGAGAAGTGAGAAGTGAGAAGGGAAGGGTGAAGAATTCTCTTCAGGTTGCTGGTTGTTTCAGCAACCTGCTGGCTGCAGGGTCTGACCCTGGAAGTACTGGAGCCCGGCAACCCACCGGTGCTGCGCGCGAGCGCCCCGCTTCACTCGTCCGCGGCATCCGCGGTGCTTGGCGTGGCGGCTTTGATGCCCGCTCGTGAGCGCCGCGCAAGAGCGCCGTCGAATCTGCCCTGCAGATGACGCCGCCGCCATCGAGCCGTTGACGCGCTTCCGCGAGCAACTCCGTGCTGCGGTAAAGGCGCGCGATGTCGAGCAGCTGAGACCCCTGGTCGTTTCGGATATCGAGGTCACTGTGCTGGAAGGACAGGTCGTGCTTCGTTCGCCGGAGGGACGACGGCTCCGCGGGGCGGCGGCCCGCCGGAAGCCACTCGATGCCGAGGCCGCAGACGGGCTGTTCCTGTCGCCGCTCGAGAGCACGGACCCGTCGCCCGACGTCGCGCGCGCGCTGGCGGTGGTGGCCCGGCGGCTCGGCCGGGACGACCGCGCCGCCGGCTGGGGCGTGTCCGATCGCCGCGGTGCAGCCGTCGTGCACATCCTCCACACCGAAGGCCTCATGCCGGGCGAACGGTTCACAGACGTCGACGGGATCCCGGTCGTGTGGTCGCTGCTGCCCGCCGGGGCATTCGAACGTGCCGGATGCTCTGGGACCGAGGTTCCAGAACCCGAATGCAATCACTGAGGCTGCCGCTCTTCTCACGTCCGGGGCACGTCTGCCGCCAGTCGTGGCAACGTCGTACGCCGATACCTGCCGTCATCGAGGCTTGCCGTCTGTGGCCATATATGGCCATAATCAGCAGGTGACGACAGCGGGAATTCGTGAGCTCAAGGACAATCTGAGCCGCTACATCCGGCGAATCGAGGCCGGCGAGCGTATCGCCATTACGGCCCATGGTCGTGTGGTTGCGGAGCTCGTCCCGCCGGGAGCAAAGACGAGCGGCACGCCAAGCCGTTTCGACGAGCTCGTCGACTCGGGCGTGATCCGCCCGCCACTCGAGGGCGGCGACCCGACCGAGGGGTGGCCGGACATCCGCCTTCCGGCCGGAACTGCCGCCGGCCTCATCGACACCGATCGTGGCGAAGCCTAGGCCAGGCGCGAGGGTTCCCGGCCCTGGCGCGGTGAGCCTTCGATATATCGAGTCGAGCGCGCTGGTCGCCGCGCTGCTGGAGCGTGAGGCAGGCGCTTTGAAGTCGGTCCGCGCTCGCGGGCCGAAGGTCACTTCGGCGCTCACGTTTGCCGAAGCCGCCCGGGCGATTCTGCGCGCACGGGCGACCGAACGGCTCACGGACGGCCAGGAGCGAGCGGCGGTTCGGGCACTGAGGCGCTTCGAGCGGCGATGCTTCGTGGTTGCCGTCACGGACCCAATCCTCGCGCGCGTGCGCCGGCCCTTTCCCGTGGAGCCGGTTCGGACGCTCGATGCCGTGCACCTGGCAACCGCGGAATTGCTGGGTGAGCCGCCTGCGTTGACCGTCATCGTGACCCGGGACGCCCGGGTTCGCGACAATGCCGAGGCGCTCGGGTACCTGGTCGAATAGGAGGCTGCGCCGTGCGACGGGACTGACGATCTCCATGAACGCGCGGCGGCGGGACCGGCGCGGCCCGATCCGGGACCGCAATCCGATCGACAACATCCGCGGCGACAGGCGCGTCGCGTCGGCGCCTCGCGCCACGGTGCACAGGAGCGACAGGCTTCGGATCCGTCGCGGATCCCGCCGTGCCAGATCGAGCGCGATCGGTCCACCCAGCGAGTGGCCGACCACGTGCGCCGACTCCCACCCCAGGTGATCCATCAGCGCCCGCGCATCGTCGGCCAATTGCTCGACGGTGATGGGCCGGCCGGTCGGCTGGCTCGCGCCCAGACGGCGGTTGTCGAAGGAGAGGCAGGTGAAGCGGGCCCGCAAATCGCGAACCTGCGGCAGCCATCCGCGCCCGCCGACGCCCACGCCCTGGATGAACATGACCGGCGGGCCGGCGCCATCGGTTGCGAACGACAGCCGGCAGCCGTCGAAGTCCAGCGCGTCAGACGTGGTGGACGCGGTGCCAGGTGAGACCCCAGGCGCGGCCGGGGTCGGCATGCCGCGCTATTCCGACGTGGTGGGGTCGATCCTGGCGGTCACGCGCGACACGCGGTTGGCGGGGAATCCACCCTGACTGGCGTGCTCGCGAACCGTCGCCTCGTCCGGCGCGATGTAGATGCAGTAGATCTTGTCCCCGGTGACGAAGCTCTCCACCCATTGGATGCTGGGCCCCATCGCGGTAAGGACGGCACAGGACTTCTGGGAGATCGCCTGCAACTGAGCGGCGGAGAGGTCGCCGGCACCGGAGATCTCTCGCTCGATGACGAACGTCGGCATGGGGGCTCCTCGAAGGCGGCGGATGCCGCAGAACGCTGAATCCTACGACGGGCGCGACCCGCTTGACAAATATCCTCCGTAGCGAAGCGCCGCCCGGGCGCGATGGCTGCGCAGCCCTTGCAGGTCTACCTGGCGCTACTGCCGCCGCGCCGGCACCAGCACCAGGTCCTGGAAGTTGAAGCTGAAGTCCGTGGCCGGCGAGACGGCCTCCATCCTGGCGCGCTCGATCGTGCCATCCGGATTGAGCGCGAAGGTCACGAACGCGTCGGCCCTCAGCTCACGGTCGGTCCAGCGGGCCACGAAGGTGTCGTGCTGCCAGTGCTCGAGCGGGCCGGTGAGCAGGGGTGTTCTCGAGAACGCGATCGACAGCCTCCCACCGCTCTCGGTAATGACGATGTCGCCGTACCACGCGTCGGTATACGTGCCGGCGTAGCCGGCAAGCGGCAGGGAGGGTTTCGACGTCTCGTCACGCGCCGCCGCGGACTTGCCTTCGGCAGCGGCGACGTTCGCGCGCGCTCGGGCACGCGTCTTCTCGTACGCGGCGACCCAGTCGGTGGCCGGCGCCCCGATGAAATGGTCGGCGACCGAGTAGGCCACCGCGTTGAACGCCTCGCCCGACTCCTGGTTGGTCAGCACCGCCACGCCGACGCCGTCTCCCGGCAGCAGCAGCACGCGCGAGACGAATCCCGGCAGGCCGCCCGTGTGCGTGAGGGCGTGGTGGTCGCGATACTCGCGGACGTTCAGGCCGAGCGCGTAGCCCTGCACGAAGGTCCGGAGCGCGGACAGTTCCTCCGGCGGGTCCGGGTTGGGCATGGGCGTGACGAGCGTGGTGATCTCGCGCCAGGTCTGCTCCGAGAAGAGCCGGGAGCCGTCTGCCAGGCGGCCTCTCGCGAGGAGCACCCGCATCCACTTCGCCATGTCGTCCGCACTCGACATGATGCCTCCCGCGGGGTTGACGTTGTCGCCGGCGAACGGCGTGACGGGGCGAACGCGGCCGTCGACCGGCGCGTGCGGCACGGCGAGGTTCCCTCCGTTGGCCTTCGGGTCGAAGCGCGGCTGGCTGCTCGTCATGCCGACCTTGTCGAGGATGCGCGCGCGGACGAAGTCCTCCCACGTCTGGCCGCTGACCTGTTCGATGAGCTCTCCTGCGACGAGGTAGAGCACGTTGTCGTAGGCATAGGCGCTGCGGAAGCTCGTTGCCAGGGGAACGGCCGCCAGGCGCTCGACGATCTCCCTCCTCGTATAGGTGGACGGCGGCCACCACAGCAGGTCTCCCGCGCCCAGGCCAAGGCCGCTCCGGTGGACCAGCAGGTCGCGCACCGTCATCTCGGCGGTGACGAACGGATCCGACATCCGGAACCACGGCAGGTAACCAATGACTGGTGCATCCCATTCGACCTTCCCCTCCTCCACGAGGAGTGCAAGCGCCGTCGCGGTGACGACCTTGCTGTTGGACGCAATCGGGAAGAGCGTCTGCGCGTTCACGCGAGTGCCGTTCTCCGTAGACAGCACTCCGTAGCCCTTCGCAAGGACGACCCGATCGTCCTTGACAATGGCCACCGCCATGCCGGGGACCTCGAAAGTCGTTCGTACCCGCTCGACGAGGGCGTCGATCTCCGGTGGTGCAGCAGGTGGCGCCGTCGCGGCAGCCTGCCGATCCCCGCCGAGGAGCGTGGCGGTCATGAGGATGACCGCGATCGAAACGAACCTTGAACGACGCATGAGGGGTTCCTCCGAAGGGCCGGTTACTTCGTGGCGGGCACGAACGGCAGATCGATCTCGTGCGGCTCGCCGTCCATCTCGAAGTGGAGTGACACGACAGTATCGGGACCTGATATCGGCTTCCCGCCGGCGATCCAGCTCTCGCCGGCGTCGTCGATTTCGAGGGACAGGCTCTCGACAGGCTCGTCGGGCCGGGCCACCTGCATGCGCACGCCCCGTGCGATGGAGGCCGGGAGGTCTTCGCGGATCGCGTCGGTGAACCACACGGCGTGGCGCCCCGCCGGATTCAGCACGACCTCGTAGTGGACGTCGCCGTTCATCAGGACGATGCCGCCGTGGTGGGGGCTGTGATCGCCGTGCGGTTCGGTGACGCCCTCATGCTCCGGGTCTGCCGGCGCCTGGGCCGCGCCGGATGGCAGGTGGGCCGGCGCTGGTGGCTCCGTAGAACAGCCGGTCAGCAGGACCATTGCGAACCCCGCGACCCGCAGATAATACGCTCCGCACCTCATTGAAGATCCCTCGTCCCTCGCCACATGCAGTCCCACGTCCGGTCCACGAGCTGGGCGCCTTGTGCCTTGAACCCGTCGTGCGTCGAACCTCTGTGGCTTCGAACCTCCGCGCGTCGAACCTCCGTGTTCACGCCGCCGGCGGCATGGAGGAATCGTACGAGGGCGGCTCGTCGGGCGTCGGATCCTCGAGAGGAGGCGGGACCGCATCCGGATCGGGTTTCGCCACGAGCGACCCCCACGTGGCCAGTCCGCCGCCGACCCACTCGGTGAGCGCGATGATGAGCTCGAGAATGTGAAACCCGTCGATCACCAGGCCGAAGGTCCGTGCGGTGGCCATCGAGATGAGCACACAGGCGGCCGCGAAGAGGCCGACACGCACGAACTCGCGCCGCAGCGCGCAGAGGAGCAGGAAGACGCCGACGCCGAACTGCAGCCCGCCGTAGGTGGCGCGTGCATCCGTGCGCGCGGGAGCGAGCACGAACCTCAGATCGACAAGTGCCCCCATCTCGTCGGGATTGAAGATGAAGGCGAATCCGAGCCCGGCAAAGGTCAAGCCCATGAGCGCCAGGATCACCCGCCAGAGTGTCATGCGGGGGATTCTACCCGATAGACCTGCTTGCGAGGCGTCGCGCGCGACGACGGGTAATGGCGTAACCTATTGCGTTCCACCGACACGTCAGGCCGACGGACCGACGCTCGCAAGGTACTCACATGACAGAACGTCTCCCTTCCTTCCGATCTGCTGCCTGCGCCGGCGCCATCATCGCCGCCGTGCAGGCGGCCGGCGGCTGCAGCGCACCGGACCGTGCGATGGAACTGGCGCCATATCTGGGCCAATCTGTGCCCGGCCACACGCCGGAGTTGTTCGCGCCTGGGATTGTGAATACCGACGCCATCGAGATCAACGGTGTGTTCGCACCTGACGGCCGCGCATTCTTCTTTGCACGCCAGATCGATGGTGTCTTCACGATTCTCCGGTCCGACTTCGTGGAGACCGGCTGGGCGGTACCGACGCCGATGGATGTGTACCCGGATGGCGTTCGAGCGCTGGCAGTTGACATGACGGTCTCGGCGGACGGGAAGCGTCTCTATTTCCTGGGTCAACACGCGCACGAGGATGAGATTGGGCCGCCGAACCTCGACATCTGGGTAACCCGGCGCGACCGGGATGGCTGGGGGCTCGCTGAGCGTGTGCCCCATCCCGTGAGCACCGAGTTTCCGGAGTCGTACCCGGTCGTCGTCGAAGACGGGAGCCTGTACTTCTCGTCTCAAAGGCCAGGCGGCCTTGGGGGATACGACATCTATCGATCCCAGCTTCGTCAAGACGGCAGCTTCGAAGAACCTGTGAATCTGGGTCCTCCGATCAACACGGAGTTCCACGAGGGTGATACGTTCGTTGCACCGGACGAAAGCTATCTGATTCTGTCGTCCCGTCGCCCGGGCGGTCTGGGCCAGAACGATCTCTATGTTTCATTTCGCAAACCGGATGGTGGCTGGGGTCAACCCGAGAATCTGGGCTCCGCGGTCAATACGGATCAGACCGACTTCTGTCCCATGGTCACGCCCGATGGAAGGTATTTCTTCTTTTCTCGTCGCATCGGTGCGTCCTGGGAGGAGGCAGCGGAGGGAGAGGTCTTCTGGGTGGACATCAGCGTGATTGAACGCCGCAGGCCGTGAAGCGATGGCCTCACTCGCTCCTGAGCGACACCAGCGGATCCACTCGCGCGGCGCGCCTGGCCGGCAGCCAGTTGGCGGCAAGGGCCGTCGCTCCGAGGCATAGCGCTGCTGCCGCCAGGATGAGCGCGTCGTATGGAGGAACGCCGAAGAGCAGTGTCGAGAGCCAGCGGCGCCTCCGACGGCGAGCACCAGCGCAACGAACGGTGCTCATCCCACGGTTCGTCCCTTCGCGGCCCCATTTGCCGCCTGTTGCGTCTACCATCGACCGATGCAGGACGTCCGTCTCGCGCTCCGGAACCTCCGTACGCGCCCTGGCTTCACCGTCGTTGCGGTACTGACGCTCGCTCTGGGCATCGGGGCGAACACCGCTGTCTTCACCGTCGTCAACGCCGTGCTGCTGCAGCCGCTGCCCTACGTGGACCCTTCGCGTGTTGTCGTCCTCATGGAACAGACGCCGCAGTTTCCGTCGGCCTCCGTGACCAGGTACAACTTCGAGGACTGGCGGGACCGGAGCCGGTCGTTCGAGGGCATGGGCGCACTCCGATCGCTCAACATGACGCTCACCGGCGCCGGCGAGCCCGAGCGCGTGCCTGCGAAAATGATCACGGCCTCGCTCCTGCGGCTTCTCGGCGTCGGCGTGGCGGAGGGACGCGCGTTCGATGATGCCGACGACCGGCCTGGCGCCGAAGGCGTGGTCATCGTGGCCGACGGATTTGCGAGGCGGCGGTTCACGACCGGGCCAGCCGTTGGCCAGGCCCTCGTGCTCGACAATCGCCCGTACACCGTCATCGGCGTGCTTCCGCCGCGCTTCGAGCTCTTCCAGCCGGCAGATGTCTACGTGCCGTTCGGCCCGTGGGTGGCGACACTGCCGGAGGATCGAGGCTGGCACCCGGGAATCTTCCCTGTGGCCCGGCTGGCTCCGGGTGTGGGCATCGAACGGGCCCGCGCGGAACTCCAGGGCATCGCCCTGCAGCTCGAGCAGGAGTACCCCGACTCCAACAAGAACGTGCGGCCGCTCATCACGCCGCTGCAGGACCAGATGGTGCAGAACGTCCGCCCCGCCCTCCTCGTGCTGCTGGGCGCGGTCGCGCTCGTCCTGCTCATCGCCTGCGCGAACGTGGCCAACCTGCTGCTTGCCCGCGCGGTCGGACGGCAGAAGGAGATTGCGATCCGGACGGCCATCGGCGCCGCTCGCGGCCGTCTGGTTCGCCAGTTGATCGTCGAGAGCGTGGTCCTCGCCCTCATCGGCGGTGCAGCCGGGCTGCTGGTTGCGTGCTGGTTCGTGTCGTTCCTCAGCGGCCCGACGGTGGCCGGCCTGCCGCGCGCGCAGCTGATTGGGGTGGCGTGGCCGGTCGCCCTGTTCGCGATGGCGCTCGCAGTGGTGACCGGAGTGCTCTTCGGCCTGATCCCTGCCGTGCGGACCACGCGCGTGGATCTACGTGCCTCGCTCAACGAAGACGGCAAGGGCAGTGCCTCCGGCGGCGTCCAGCATCGCCGGCTGCGCGGCGCGCTCGTGGTCGTCGAAGTGGCGCTCGCGCTGGTGCTGCTCGTCGGCGCCGGCCTGCTGCTCCGCAGCTTTGCGACGCTGACCGCGGTCGCACCCGGGTTCGACACGTCGCGCCTGCTCGTCGTGGATCTGCCGCTCTCGCCCGTGGCCTATGCGGACAACGTCGCCCGCAGTTCGTTCGTCGAACGGCTGCTCGAGCGCGTCCAGAGCCTGCCAGGCATCCGCGGCGCCGCGATGACGACCATGCTCCCGATGCACGGCGCGGGGGCGACGATTCACTTCAACCGCGTCGCCCGGCCGCCGCGCGGCCCGGACGACTACATCATGGCGGGTTATCGTGCCGTGTCGCCCACTTACCTCTCGACGCTGGGCATTCCACTCCAGCGCGGCCGCCTGCTCGACGACCGGGATCGTGAGGGCAGCCCGCCGGTCGTCGTCATCAACGAGTCGATGGCGCGCCAGAACTTTCCGGATCTCGATCCGGTCGGTCAGCGCATGCAGCTTGGCACCGAACCTTCTCCCGATTTCCCGACGCTGGAGATTGTCGGCGTCGTGGGCGACGTGAAGCAGTCGTTCGAGGCCGGCGCGAAGGCGGAGATGTTTCTCCCCTATCTGCAGCATCCCGATCCGGTCCTGGCCGGTTCGTACCGCAATACCGCGCTGGTCGTCCGTACCTCGGGCGATCCGGCGGCGGCCGCCGGCGCCGTCCGCGGCGCGATTCGCGAGATCGACGCCAGCCAGCCGCTCGTCAACGTCCGGACGATGGAGCAGGCGCTCGGCAATACCGCGGCGCAGCCGCGGCTGCAGATGGTGCTGCTCGGGATCTTCGCGGCCGTCGCCGCGGCGCTGGCGGTCGTGGGCGTCTACGGCGTGATGGCGTACACGGTGTCACAGCGCACGCAGGAGATCGGCATCCGCGTGGCGATGGGCGCCTCGCCCGGATCCGTCGTGCGCCTGGTCGTGTGGCAGGGTCTCCGGCTCGCGGCGGCGGGCATCGTCCTGGGGCTGCTCGGCGCCATGTGGGCCGTCGAGGCGATACGCGGCCTGCTCTTCAACGTCAGCGGCATGGACCCTGTCGCGTTCATGACGGCGACCGCGCTCCTTGCCGCGGCGGCCGTCGTTGCCAGCTACATTCCCGCACGGCGTGCGGCACGGGTCTCGCCGATGACGGCGGTGGCAGATCGGGGGTGAGCCGAGGTCATCTGATGATCTGTTGCGCTGGCGATCCGATGATCTGATCGCTTGAGCTGACGATCCGAAGAGCGAGCTGGTGATCTGGAGATCGACTCGGGATCGCGCGATCAGATTGCGCCCGCGCGGGCGGCGTGGATGTAATCGATGACCGGCGGTGTCACTCCCGCGGCGCGCAGGTCGGCGTTGATCTGGCCGCGATGGTGCTGGCCGTGCAGGGGCACGTGGGCGAGAATCTCGCCGAGCGGCGTCGTGAACGGGACGCCCTTCAGGTTCGTGTAGTGGATGATCCGCGTCATGTCCACGTCGGTCTGCGTATCCAGGAACTGCTCCCATTCAACCCTTGCCGTTTCGAATTCCTCCCGGAGCCCTGTGATGTCGAAGGCCGGATTGATGCCGAACGGAGGGCGCATCCCCGCGACGCGCGCGAGCCAGACGCGCTTGGCGCCGAGGATGTGATTGAGCCAGGCCATCGACCGAGGCACTCGATCCGCGACCGGCGCGGCCGCATCCAGCGATGCGAGATTCGCCCAGTGGTCGAAGGCGAACAGGCGGCGATGATAGGACAGCATCGTCCGATTCTAGGGCACGCGGGGTTGAACCTCTTGACGCTGGCGGGAACCGGGAACCGGGAGCCGGGGCTGAAGTTTGCGGCGGAGCTGAAGCTCCGCCCTACGTGTGTCTGATCTAGCTGAGCGCTTTGATCACGTCCCACCTCGTGATGATGTAAGTCTCGTCGCTCTTGAAGTCGCGGACGAGCACGGCGGGACTGTCGGCCGTGAGCATGCCCGCCAGGGCTTCGACATCCGTCGAGATGTCCGCGAACGGGATGGCCGGCTCCATGATGTCCTCGACCGGCCCCTTCAGCAGATCCGGCTTCTTGACGATGAGGTCGAAGAGGTGGCCTTCGTTGACGGACCCCACCATGCGACCGTCGACCGTGACGGGGATCTGCGAGTATCCATGCTCGGTCATCAGGTTGGCGGCGTGCGCCACCGTCTCGAGCCGATCGATCGTCGTCAGACGGGCCTTCTTGCGATCGGCGACGAGATCCTTGGCCGTGAGGCCCTTGCGATCCACGAAGCCCTTCTCGCGCATCCAGTCGGGGTTGTACATCTTGCCCAGGTAGCGCGTCCCGTGGTCGTGGAAGATCACGACGACGGTCTCACCCTTGCTGAAGCGGTCCGCCAGCTGAAGCAGCCCGACCATGGCCGAACCCGCGGAGTTGCCCGCGAAGATGCCCTCTTCGCGCGCGATGCGGCCGGTCATGATGGCCGCGTCGCGGTCGGTCACCTTCTCGAAGTGATCGATGAGCGAGAAATCCACGTTCTGCGGCAGGAAGTCCTCGCCGATGCCCTCGGTGATGTAGGGGTAGATCTCGTTCTTGTCGAAGACCCCCGTCTCCTTGTACTTCTTGAATACCGAACCATACGTGTCGATGCCCCAGGCCTTGACCGACGGCTTCCGCTCCTTCAGGTACCGGGCCACGCCGCAGATGGTGCCGCCGGTCCCGACGCCGACCACGATGTGATCGACCGCCCCGCCGGTCTGCTCCCAGATTTCCGGCCCGGTCTGCTCGTAGTGCGCCTGGGCGTTGGACGGGTTGTCGTACTGGTTGGCCTTCCAGCTGTTCGGCG
>CAZJBN010000093.1:2817-18906 GCA_964543955.1 uncultured Bifidobacteriaceae bacterium | reverse complement strand
CGCGGTCTTGCCGGTCTGCCGGTCGCCGATGATGAGCTCGCGCTGGCCGCGGCCGATGGGCACCATGCCGTCGATGGCCTTGAGGCCCGTCTGCATGGGCTCGCGCACCGGCTGTCGATCGACGACGCCCGGCGCCAGGCGCTCGATGGGCGAGAACTGGCTGGTGAGGATCGGACCCTTGCCGTCGAGAGGCTGGCCGAGCGCGTTCACGACGCGGCCGAGCATCTCCTCTCCGACCGGGACCGAGATGATGCGGCCCGTGCGCTTGACGGTGTCGCCTTCCTTGATCTCGCGGTACTCGCCGAGCAGCACGGCGCCGATGCTGTCTTCCTCGAGGTTGAGCGCGATGCCGAAGACGCCGTGCGGGAACTCGAGCATCTCGCCCGCCATGGCACGCTCGCAGCCGTGCAGGCGCGAGATGCCGTCGCCGAGCGACGTGACCGTGCCCACTTCGGCCACGTCGACGTCCACGGTGAAGCTGCCGATCTGCTCCTTGATGATCTTCGAAATCTGGTCAGGTCGAATGCTCATATGTCAGCTCTCAGCGATCAGGCGTCGGCGACCAGCCGGTCGCGCATCTTCTTCAACTGCGTCCGCACGCTGCCGTCGAATACGGTGCTCCCCACGCGGGCGACCACGCCGCCCAGCAGCGAGGGATCCACCGATACCGTCATCTCCACGCGCTTGCCGGTGGCAGAGGCCAGGCCGGCCTGCACACCCGCCGCGGCCTCGGGCGAGAGCGGCAGCGCAGAAGTGACCGCCGCCTCGACGATGTTCTGGTGCGCCAGGAGCCGCGCCCGGTACACGGACGCGATGTCGGGCAGCAGATCGACGATGTCACGATCGGCGATGAGCGCGAGGAGTTTAGCGACTGGTGGAGCGACGCCAAGCTCGGCAGCCACGCCCATGATGATGTTGCGGCGTACGGTCTCGGGCACGCGCGGATTGCCCAGAACCTTCCTGAGGTCCGCGTGCTCGCGGATCGCGGCGGCCGCGGCCGTCAGATCGCGATCCACCTGCTCGATATCCGACTCCTGGAGGGCGATCTCGAACAGGGCGCGAGCGTAGCGGGCCGCCGAAGTCCGTTTCGACATGTCAGCCCTTCACCTGTTCGAGATAGCGCCGGACGATGCGGTCCTGATCGTCCGGCGTGATTTCGGATGTGATTCGATTGGATGCCAGCTGCACGGCGAGGTCCGTGGCGTGCTCGGTCAACTCGCGCTTCGCAAGGCGCACCTGCACGTCGATCTCGCGGCGCGCCTGTTCGACGAGGCGGGTCTTCTCGAGCTCCGCGGTCTCGGCGATGCGCCGTTCCTCGGCAGCCGTCTCCGCCTCGCCACGCGCGCGGAGCGCCTCGATCTCGCCCGGAAGGGCCTGGAGCCTGCGATCGATCTCGGCAAGCTGCGCGGTCGCAGCGGACTTGAGCGACGCGGCTTCGACGAGATCCTTGCGGATGGACGTGCCGCGGTTCGCGAGGTAGCCGAGGAGGGGCGCCTTCAGGAAGTAATAGAGAACGCCGCAGAGGATGGCGAAGTTGACGACGGGCCAGAAGAAGTCGATGAGGTGAATCTCGTGCGCGGCGGCGTCGGCGGTCGCCGCGTCTCCCTCGGGGGCGTGTTGCGCGAACGCGCCTCCGACGTGAACGACGAGGAGCACGAGCAGGACGGGCCCGATGGTTCGCACTCTGTGCATAAATTCACAAGCGCTCATGCGCCGCTCTGTCACCTGTGGCTCGATCACGCGCGCTCCCGCTGTCAGGATGCGCGCCCGAGGACGCGCGTGACAATGGCTCCCGCCAGGCTCGCGGCCTCGCGGTCGAGAACCTCGCGCGCCGCTGCCGATTCCTGTTGCACGCGTGCCGACGCCGCATGGGACTCCTGTTCGACCTCCGCCCGCGTGGCGGCCAGAAGCGACGCGCGCTTCTCGAGCGCCGCCCGGCGCGTGTCGTCGAGCTGTTTGTAGACCTCGGCGCGTGCCGCGTTCAGCGTGCGATCGTACTCCGCCGACGCGTCAGCGGCCTTCTGCGATGCGGACTCGGCGAGCTCGCGCGCATCGCGCACCGCGTTGGTCCGCGCGTCGATGACCTGCAGGATCGGCGTGAAGATCAGCGAGTTCAGCAGGAACGTGCACAGCAAGAGGAAGAAAACGACCCAGAGGGTCGACAGATCCGGGGTCATGGCAAACGACTAAGGATAGCACAGGGAAATCAGGGTGCCCGGGGGGCCCGGGGTGCCCGGGGTGCCCAGGGTGCCCAGGGTGCTCAGGGTGCTCAGGGTGCCCGGGTGCTCAGGGTGCCCGAGGTGCCAGGGTGCCCGGGGTGCCCGGGTGCTCAGGGTGCCCGAGGTGCCCGGGTGCCCGGGTGCTCAGGGTGCCCGGGTGCTCAGGGTGCCCGAGGTGCTCAGGGTGCCCGGGTGCCCAGGTGCGCGGGTGAGGGGAGCGTTATGTAGAGGCAACCCTTCAGGGTTGCCTGCGGGGGTGCCCGGGGTGCACAAGTGCCCAGGGGCTTGCCCTCGCCGTAGCTCGCAGAGCGAAGCCAGGCGAGCGAAGGCGGGTCCTCAGGTTCAGCTATCTTTGGCGAATGACAGAATAATGCCCTCAGGCAATGACGACTCGGAACGCAGAGGCGGGACGGACTTCGCCGACCATTGCTGCGGAGACGCCGCGGCGGGCGAGTGCGTCCATGGCGGCGGGGGCTGATTGGCGTTCGACTGCCGCAAGGAGCCCACCGGATGTCTGGGGGTCGAACAAGAGGTCCGCAAGGTCCTTCGGGAGGTCGGAGAGGTCGGTCGTCGGCGAGAAATGCGCGCGATTCGTCGACATCCCGCCGGATCCGTTGGCCGCGACCAGCTCGGCCACACCGGGCAGAAGGGGCACGGTCCCTGCCGTGAGGACCACGGTGACACCACTTGCTAACGCTATTTCTGTTGAATGACCAATTAAACCGAAGCCAGTAACGTCGGTGCAGGCGTGTACGGTCCCTGCCGGCAACTCCGCCAGGGCCTCCGCCGCGGCCCGGTTCAACGTCTGCATCGACGCGACCGCGGCATCGGTCGCGTTATTGGTTGAACGACCAAACTTAATGGAGGTCCCCACGACTCCGGTTCCGATCGGTTTGGTGAGGATCAGCACGTCGCCATTCCGGGCGCCCGCATTGGTGAGAATCCGATCGGGCAGCACGGCGCCGGTCACGGCGTACCCGAACTTGATCTCTCGGTCCTGGACGGTATGGCCGCCAAGGAGCACCGCACCCGCTTCGCGGAGCTTCTCGTAGCCGCCCTTGAAGATGGCGGCAATCGTGTCGCGGTCGAGGTCGTCCTTCGGAAAGGCTGCTATGGCGAGCGCGGTTCTGGGCTCCCCGCCCATGGCGTACACGTCACTCAACGCGTTGGCCGCGGCAATCTGACCGTACAGAAACGGGTCGTCGACAATCGGCGTGAAGAAGTCCACCGTCTGCACCAGCGCTGGTCCCCCCTCCCAGGCGTACACACCACCATCGTCGGCAGTCCTGAAGTCGACCAGGACGCGCGGATCCGACGTGGGAGGTATGTCGCTCAGGACCTGAGCGAGGTCGCCTGCGGCGAGCTTACTCGCTCAACCGGCGCAGCTGACCATCTCGGTCAGCCGCTTCCTCTTGCTGGTGCTCATGTGATCGTCCTCTTGTTGTCCGACTATCGGCGTTCGGTCAGGAACTCGTAGATGCGCTGCAGCTCCTCCTCGCTGGCGAATTGAATGCGGACGACTCCGCCCTTGCCGCGGCGCGCGATCTCGACGCGCGTGCCGAGCGCGAGGTGGAGCTGTTCCTCGGCGGCGCGCGTGTGCACGTCTTTCGGCGGCGCGGGCCGCGCGGACATTTCGTCGGGCGGCGCAGACACCGCGCGCTTGACGAGCGCTTCGGTCTCGCGCACGGAGAGGCCGCGCGAGATGACCTCGCGGGCGATACCGCGTTGCGCGTCTTCGGTCGGCAACGAGACGATGGCGCGGGCGTGGCCCATGCTGAGCGCCCCTGCGGCGACATCGGCCTGCACTTCGTCGGGCAGCTTGAGCAGGCGGAGCAGGTTGGCGACGGTCGCGCGATCCTTGCCCACGCGCGAGGCAATGTCCTCCTGCCGGAGCCCGAACTCGTCGGCAAGCCGCTGGTAGGCGTGGGCTTCCTCGATGGGATTCAGGTTCTCGCGCTGGATGTTCTCGACGAGCGCGATCTCGAGGTGCTGCCGTCGATCGTCCGGCGGGACGTCCTTGACCACGACGGGGACGCGGTGCAGTCCCGCCTTCTGCGCCGCCCGCCAGCGACGCTCGCCCGCGATGATCTGGTAGCGGGGAGGCGCGCCGGCGGCCGCCGGCGCCAGCCGCCGGACGACGATCGGCTGGATGACGCCGCTCGTCGCAATCGATCGCGCGAGCTCGTCGAGCCTGGTGTCGTCGTAGGAAGTCCGCGGCTGGACGGCGTTGGCCTCGAGCAGGTCGATGTCGACGTCGGCGGGCCCGCGCGCCGGGTCGGTGGCTGCGGTGGCTTCCGGGATGAGGGCGCTCAGTCCCTTGCCGAGTGCGGGTTTCTTGTCCACCACGTCAGGCTGCTCCTTGCCGCTGCCGATACTCCGCGGCCAGCGCCGAATAGGCTTCGGCCCCGCGCGACTTCGCATCGTAGGCCATCGCGGGAATGCCGTGGCTTGGCGCTTCGGCCAGCCGCACGTTTCTCGGAATGACCGTGTCGTACACCTTTTCCTTGAAGAAGCCGCGGACGTCGCGCGCCACCTGCTGGCCGAGGTTCGTCCGTTCGTCGCTCATCGTGAGCAGCACGCCCTCGATGTCGAGGTCGGGGTTGAGCCCCGATCGCACAAGGCGCATGGTCCCGACGAGATCGGCCAGGCCTTCGAGGGCGAAGTACTCGCAGTGGAGCGGGATGAGCACGCGGTCGGCGGCGACGAGCGCGTTCAGCGTCAGGAGGCCCAGCGACGGCGGGCTGTCGATGAAGATGGTATCGAACCGATCGCGGAGCGGCTCGACGAACAGGCGGAGGCGCCGTTCCCGCTCGGGCAGGGTGATGAGCTCGATTTCCGCGCCGGCGAGTTCGCGCGACGCGGGCACGATGGACAGCCGCTCGGTGGACGTCGGGAGCACGTAGCGCTCGGCGCCCTCTGCCGGGTTGTCGCTGGTCAAGGCGTCGTAGATGGTGCCGGCCTCGGCGGACTCGCCTTTGCGGCCGACGCCGCTCGTGGCATTGGCCTGCGGATCGACGTCGACGATGAGAACGCGCTGGCCTGCGGCGGCAAGTGCCGCAGCTAAGTTGATGGCGGTAGTGGTCTTGCCGACGCCGCCTTTCTGGTTGGTGACGGCAATGATTTTGGCCATTGATTTCTGGTATTTACCCAAAACAAGCCGTTGTGGCTCAAGAGGGCTTAACAAGATGGCACATCTGGAGTTTGGAGCCAAGTGGGAGGTTTTGGGCTCTGGGTCTTGGCTCTGGCATGGGCTTCGACCGTAAGCACCCCCTCCGCCCGCCGTGCGGCGTCTGCGAGGCTACGGCGTGGCAGGAGCACTTCGCACCCTTGTGCACCCGGGCACCCCGTGCACCAGGGCACCCCGGGCACCCTGGGCCCCCCTTAGTCCCGTGTTCCACGTGGAACACTGCGTCGCCTGATGTGATGAGGGACGGGGAGATCGTGCGATCTTGAGACCACGGCCTCTAGCGGCCAACGCTTGCCTTCTCGAGAACAACCAGGCGGCTCCGAAGGGACCCTATGAGGGGGTAGGTGGCCTTCCACATCAGCGGCGGCGTGAACGATTCCGTCGCGTCGCCGCGCGCGGCGGTCCGGAATAGCAGGAGCTGGCCTTTGGGCCGGAGAAACGCCTGCAGGGTCATGAGAACTCGCGGCTCGATGCGAACGGCTCGAACCGTCACGACGTCGAGGGCCTCGTGGAGCTCCGGCCTTGCCAGAAGCTCCTCGAACCGGGAGGTCTCGACAACCGTGCCGGAGAGACTGAGGACACGGACCGCTTCCCGAAGAAAGACGGCCTTTCGCGTCTTCGACTCGACCATTCGAAGCGAAACGTCCGGTACCGCAAGCTTGAGTGGAATCGCCGGCGACCCGCCTCCCGAGCCCGCATCGAGGACCGTCTGGGTGCCGGACGGCAGATACCTGGCAGCGGCCACGGGCTCGAGGAGCAGCCTGTCCACGGCCTCGTCTTCCCCGGAGGGGAGGAGCTCGAAAGCCGTCAGGTTGACCTTGGCGTTCCACTTGGCGAGGAGCTCGTAGTAGTTCTCGAGCGCTCCCAGAAGTGCAGAATCCAGCTGGAGCTCCGCATGCCTGGCCCGCCGGCGGATTCGGTCTCTCAGGTCGCGTCCGCTCACGGGAATCGCCCGACGTAGGCGCCGACCACGGCTACGGCCGCAGGCGTGACGCCGGGGATCCGAAGAGCCTGACCGAGCGTTTCCGGGCGAATCTCTTCCAGACGCTGAACGACCTCTGTCGAGAGCCCGGGCACCTGCGCGTAGGGGAATCCGGCGGGAATCCGCCTGCCCTCATTGCGTCGAGCCCGGAGCACCGATTGCTCCTGCCGAACCAGGTACCCCTCGTACTTGGTTGATGTCTCGAGCGACGCGAGGTCCAGATCCCTGGTGGAATCGCTGATCTCCAGCAAGACGTCTCCCTTATTCATGAGGTCGGTGAGGCGGCACTCGGGTCGCTTCAGCGCCTGTGATGCCGGCACCCTGTCGCCGTCTTCCAGCCTGACGAGCGTCTTCTTCAAGCGATCGAGGTTGCGGTCGAACCTTCCGCGGCGTTCCTCGAACCGATTCCAGTCGCTGTCGCCCACTGTACCGACCTCCCGGCCGAGCGGTGCTAACCGCATGTCCGCGTTGTCAATCCGTAGCAGCAGCCGGTACTCCGCCCTCGACGTGAACATCCGATAGGGCTCCAGACAGCCCTTCGTGACGAGGTCGTCGACCATGATGCCGATGTAGGCCTGATCCCGGCCGATTGTCACTGGAGCGGTGCCCCGGGCCCGCCGGGCCGCGTTCGCGCCAGCCAGCCAGCCTTGCCCGGCCGCCTCCTCGTATCCCGAGGTGCCGTTGATCTGCCCGGCCAGGAAGAGGCCCGGAAGCCGCTTGGCCTCGAGCGACTGAGTAAGCTCGGTTGGCTGGACGAAGTCGTACTCGACGGCATATCCGGGACGAAGCATTCGTGCAGACCCCAGCCCGGGCAGCGAACGGATCAGTTGCTCCTGGATTTCGGCCGGGAGGCTCGTGGAAAACCCGTTCACGTAGATTTCCCGGCTTTCGACCCCCTCCGGCTCCAGGAACAGCTGATGGCGCTCCCTGTCCGGAAAGCGCATCACCTTGTCCTCGAGCGAAGGGCAGTAGCGGGGGCCGATGCCCTGGATCTGGCCGTTGTACAACGGCGATTCCACGATCTTCTCTCGGACGAGCCGATGCACGTCCGGGGTCGTGTGCATGAGCCAGCATGGAATGCGGTTCGTCGGTGGGACAGTGGTCGAGAACGAGAACGGGACGGGCACCGGGTCACCATGTTCCACGTGGAACACGCCGCCGCGTTCGCCAGCGCCGAAGTCAATGGACTCGCGGTCCAGGCGCGGGGGCGTGCCCGTCTTGAGCCGCCCCCATCTGAACCCCAGGCTCTTGATGGACTCGGCCAGGTCCGTTGAAGGCGGTTCGCCGGCACGACCAGCGGGTCGCTGTTCGCGCCCGACGTGGACGAGGCCATTCAGGAACGTGCCGGTCGTAATCACCAGCGATCCGCACTGGATCTCGGGACCGTCTTCGAGCGCCAGACCCACGACCTCGCCACCCGCCACCAGGATCCGGCCAGCTCGCCCGAGGACCCACTCGATGGCGGGCTCACGATCGATGACTTCCGTAACCCATTGACTATACAGTGGCTTATCAGCCTGAGCCCGTGGCGACCAGACCGCCGGTCCACGGCTCCGGTTGAGCATCTTGAACTGGATGCCCGTCGCGTCGATGGCACGTCCCATTACGCCGCCAAGCGCGTCGATCTCGCGCACCAGGTGGCCCTTGGCGGTCCCGCCAATGGCCGGATTGCATGGCATGTGCGCCACGGTCGCCCTGGACAGCGTGCACAGACCGACATGGCAGCCCATCCTTGCGGCCGACCACGCCGCCTCAACCCCCGCGTGGCCCGCACCGATGACGACAACGTCAAATTTCATCTAATTTACGTATTGAACCAGTCAGATCAATCCAGATCGGACATCTACAAGGTAATGCTTGAAACCTAACACAGACGCCGGCCGGGACCGGTCCGCACCTGCGGCGGGTCTGACCGCCTCCGCTAAAGCTTCCACCTTCGCCCTGCAGGCTACGGCGGACAAGACGCAGAGTCCGCCAGAGCCCTGGCGACGACGGAAGACCCGCCCCGCGGGAGTGTCCTACTTGCCCACGCAGAACTTCGCGAAGATGTGCCGGAGCACATCCTCGGCCGTTCGGCGGCCGGTGACCTCTTCGAGCCGATCGCGCGCGTCCTGGAGTTCGGCGAGGAGCAGCTCCTCGGGCAGCGTGCCCTGAGCCTCGGCGTACGCAGTGCGGGCGCGATCGAGCGACCGGCGCGCGTCCTCGAGCAGGGCGGCGTGCCGCACGTTGGTCACGAGCGGCGGATCTCTGGTCCACTCCGCTGGCCGGCCGTGCGGGCTTTCGCCATGGCCCGCGAGGCGCCGGTGAAGACGATCGGCCAGATCGTCGAGACCGGCACCGCTTCTCGTCGACACCTCGACCTGCTCGTCATCGCGAACGAGATCGCCAGGGGCCGCGTCCCACGCTCGCGGCAGGTCGATCTTGTTGATCACGACGAGACGCCGCACCTTGCGCGTCGCGTCGAGCACGCGCTCGTCCTCGGCCAGACGCGGCCGCGATCGATCGATCACCACGAGCGCGATATCAGCCACGGCCAGCGTGCCGTGCGATCGCGCGACGCCCTCGCGCTCCACCTCATCGTCTGTGTCGCGGATGCCGGCCGTGTCGACGAGCGCGACCGACAGGCCCCGGATGTCGGCGCGCTCGGTCACCGCATCCCGCGTCGTGCCGGGAACGGCGGTCACGATGGCACGGTTGGTGTTGAGCAGCGCATTGAAGAGACTGGACTTGCCGACATTCGGCGCCCCGACGATGGCGACCAGCGCGCCTTCGCGGATCAGGCGGCCGCGTCCCGCGTCGGCGAGGAGGGTGTCCAGCCGGGCGATCACGGCATCGAGCGCGGTTCCGATCGTGCCAGGCTCGACGAAGTGATAGCCCTCGTCGGGGAAGTCGAGCGACGCTTCGAGCCGGGCGATGAGATCGAAGAGCGCGGCCTCGATGGCGTGAATGGCGCCCGTGAGCGTGCCCTCGAGCTGATCGAATGCGGCTCGAGCCTGCAGAGGCGTGACGGCATCGATCAGGTCGGCGACGGCTTCGGCCTGCACGAGGTCGCGCTTGCCGTGCAGGAACGCGCGGAGCGTGAACTCGCCGGGCTCGGCCAGCCGCGCGCCAGCCGCAACGGCTGCGCGAAGGATGCCCGCGAGGACGACAGGGCTTCCGTGTGCGGAGATCTCCACCACGTCCTCGCCGGTGTAGGACCCCGGCGAGGGGAACGACGTGATGACGACCTCGTCGCCGACGTTCGTGGGACCGGGAATGAGGAGCCGGGCGAAGGTCGCGCGCCTGGGCGCGAGAGGCGATCGGCGGCCAATCAACGCCGACGCGATTGGCCCGGCGTCGGGGCCGCTCAGCCGAACGACGCCGAGTCCGCCGCGTCCCGGCGGCGTGGCAATGGCCACGATCGTGTCGGCGGTCGAAAACATCGCTCGGCTCACTCGGATCGAGAGATCACCAGATCGATCGCCACATCACCAGATCGAGAGATCACCAGATCTCCCGATCTTCCCGGTTGTCAGTTCGCGGAGATGATGACCGTCTTCTCGAACGCGTCCCCGATGCTCTCGGAGCCGATCCCCTCGATCTCCGACACGGCCAGGTGGACGATGCGCCGTTCGTAGGGGTTGAGCGGGCCAATCTCCTGCGCGAGCCCGGTCGTCCTGGCCTTCTCGCCCAGGAAGAGCGCCATCTGCCGCAGTTCGGCGTCCTTGCCCTTCCGGTAGCCCATGCAGTCCACGACCAGGCGGCGGCCTTCGGTCGTCTCGTGCCGGTACACGGCCGAGACGATGTGCTGGAGCGCCGTCAGGGCCTCGCCCTGCTTGCGGATCAGGATGTTCCCATCCTCGCCGTCCAGGTTGACGCGCAGCCCGTCTTCCATCTCCTCGATGGTCGCCGTCAGCTGCAGGCCCATCCTGTCGGTCACGGACTGAACGAACGCGGTGATCTCGTCGTGCGTGCTCATATGCCTCTCAACTCCTGGCCTTCACCGGCATCGGCGGGCGCAGCCAGTTCGTGAAGTAGCTCTGGCCGATGAAGAAGAGGTTGCTGATCGTCCAGTAGATGACCAGGCCGCTCGGGTAGGCCAGGAACATGAACGTGAACATGATCGGCATGATCATCATCACGCGCTGCTGCACCGGGTCGGCCGAGGTCGGCGTTATCTTCTGCTGCCAGAACATCGTCGCGCCCATGAGAACGGGCGTGATGTAGAGCGGATCGGGACGTGACAGGTCCGTGATCCAGCCAAGGAACGGCGCGCCCCGGATCTCGATCGCCTGCGAGAGCATCGCATAGAACGCGAACAGGAAGGGGAACGTGAGGAGCATGGGGAGGCATCCGCTGGCCGGGCTGACGCCTTTGGCCTTGTAGAGCTCCATCACCTCCTGGTTCATCTTCTGGCGCTCGGGGTCGGTGATCTTGTACTTGGCGTAGCGCTCCTGGATGGCCTTCATCTGCGGCTGGATCTCCTGCATCTTGCGCATGGAGGTCACCGACTTGTGCCTGAGCGGGAACATCGCCAGGTTGATCAGGATCGTGAGGACGACGATCGACCATCCCCAGTTGCCGACGTACTGGTGAACCCACTGGAGCGCGCCCAGCAGCGGCACGGCGAGCCAGGAGAAGATGCCGAAGTTGATGACGCGAACGAGCTCCCGGTCGACCGCGCGGAGCTCGTCGAAGGCCTTGGGACCGAAGAAGAACCGCAGGCTGCCTGGCGTCTGTTGCCGCACGCTGAACGCGGCAAAGCGCCCCTCCGGAAGTCCCTCTCCCTTGGCGGGCACGACGAAGGGCGTGTGCTCGAATCGGACCGGCACGGGCGTCTCGGAGTCGTTCAGGGCCAGCGCCGTGAAGTAGTGATCGTCGATTCCGACGAAGAGGAACGAGCCCTCTTCGGCGCCCGGAGTCGTGAAGCGCTCGACCGAACCGTCGCGATGAAGCAGTGCCTGCGCCGGCGTGGAATAGCTTGGTGCGAGAAGGCTGCCCGGCTCCGAGAGCGCGATGTCGTCGCCGAGACCCGGCCCCCACTGCACGGCGGGCGATATGGCGGTTCCGTTCTGCTGGACGGCAATGTCGACCGTGAAGACGTAGCCTTCGGGCTGGAACGTGAATCGCTTGGTCACGCGGACGCCGTCGGCGTCCTGCCACTCGAAGCTCACGGTCGCCGGGCCATTGGTGGCGTCGACCGTCGCCGGCGCGTCGCTCTTGAAGAGACCCGAGTTCACGCGGCTGGTGACGGCTTCGTCCTCGAGGCGCAGCGTGAATGGCTGGTACGCGTTGCTGACGTTCGACTGGCTGGGGACCAGGTCGAGATCTCCGCCCTGGTCGTCCAGAAACCGCTTGAGCACCCAGTGTTCGAGCCGTGCGCCGCGATTGTTGAAGACCGCGCGCACGGTCCCGGTTTCGACCGTGATTTGTCGCTCCGCCTCCTCGCCGGCCACGACGTCCACTTCCGGCACGACAGGCCGGACCGGGGCCGGCGCCGGCACGGGATCGGACCCGGCCACGGCCGGGCTGCCAGGAGCGGCAGCCGGCGCGCTGGCCGACTGGGCCGGCGGCGGTGGTGGCGGCGGCGCAATGAAGGTCTGGTACAGGAACAGGACCAGAAAGGAGAGCGAAATGGCGATGAGAACGCGGCGTTCCATGAAGGGCGGCGAGAGTGGCTGTAGCAGACCCTAGCGAGTCTGGTGGTTGAGGGGGACCGGGTCGTATCCGTGGCCGCCGAGCGGGTGACAGCGGCACAACCGCCGGGCCCCAAGCCAGGATCCACGAACGACGCCGTGGCGGGTGACGGCTTCGGCGGCGTAGTCCGCGCAGCCAGGCACGAACCGGCAGCTTCCCGTAAAGAGCGGTGACAAAAGGACTTTATACGCGCGAATGAGCGCGAGTACCGCCCGAACGCCCACCGGGGGCGCCTGTGCGGCGTGGTCGGTGGCGGCGTTCGACAAGTTCCCGGAACTCGGCCTCGAGGGATGTGTAGGGTGCATCGAGCATCTCGCGGCGGGGAATGACGACGAGGTCCAGCCCGCCTTCAGGTTTGTTGTGGCGAAACAGTTCACGGACGAGGCGTTTGGCTCGATTCCTGACGACCGCCGAGCCCAGCTTGCGTGTGGCGGCAATCCCGAGGCGTGCCGTGGGCCCGCCATTGGGCCGTACGAACAGGGTCATCCGCCGCCCGGATATCCGGGTCCCGCTCTCGTAGATTCGCTCGAAGTCTCCGCGCGAGCGGATGTGCTCCTCCGCGCGAAACGCGGGCATGTCAGGACACCGGGGCTGGCCCTACCGCTCGTCGGACACGGTCAGCCGCTTGCGACCCTTGGCCCGGCGGCGCTTCAGCACCTGCCGGCCGTCCTTGGTCGCCATGCGGACCAGGAACCCGTGGGTCTTTGCCCGCCGGCGGTTATTCGGTTGGAACGTTCGCTTGCCCTTCTTCGATCTCGCCATTCAGCCCCTCACTTCACTCGAGTGGAGCACACCATCGGCCCGAAATCCCCTCGTTCGTGCCCGTTTCCCCGCGGTTCACCGGGCCATTCGACCGACCACACCACTTCAGCTGAGGGGGTCATCTGTCCTCGAACGAACCTCTGATTCTAGTCCTCCGCGCCAAACGGTGTAAAGCGCTCTCTTGGCCGTGCTAGAGTGGGCTTTCGCCTGCGTCCGAGTTTTCCACACCTGTGGAAAAACTTGTGGAAAAGACGGGCGATCTGGGCCGATCGACGACGAAACCTCCGATTTTTCGGACTTTCCACTGAGGCGAAGGTCTGGAGAGCCCGAGAAACCGCCGTTTCCGATGCGACGGCCGCGTGAAGTCCGCGTAACTTCGGCCTGCGACGGGGGCGAAAGTCCAAAAAGGCCTTTCCAGAACGATTTCCACGCATGGCCGCAACGACGATCTGGGACCAGGTGCTGACGCTCATCGAGGGCAAGGTCGGCACGCACAGCTTCTCGACCTGGTTCAAGCCGACTTCGCTCGAGGCCGACCTGGGTCGGCTGCTCGTCGTTCGGGTACCCGCGCCGCTCTTCATCGAGTGGCTGCCTCGTCACTACTCGGTGGTCCTTGCCGAAGCGCTGGCCGAAGTCGGCCGCGGGCAGTCGCAACTCGTCTTCGAAGTGTCGCCCGCCGACAGTGTGCCGGGCGTGCCGGCCGTGCCGGACGGGAACCTGCCGCTGCCTCTCCCGGATGTCGAGGCCGTCGCTTCGGAAGCGGCCGCTCCACCCGGCGACCAGGCGCTTCCCACACCCACGCTCATTCCAGGGGGTCTCAATCCCCGCTACACCTTCGACACCTTCATCGTCGGACCCTCCAACCAGTTCGCGCACGCCGCGTGCCGGGCGGTGGCCGAAGCGCCGTCGCGTTCGTACAACCCGCTCTTCATCTATGGCGGCGTGGGGCTTGGCAAGACGCACTTGATGCACGCCATCGGGCAGTACGTCCTGCAGCACAACCCGTCGCTCGTGCTCACCTACATCTCGTCAGAGCGCTTCATGAACGAGATGATCAACGCGGTCCGTTTCGATCGCATCCTCGAATTCCGATCTCGGTATCGAAGCGTCGACGTGCTCCTCGTGGACGACATCCAGTTCGTCTCCGGCAAGGAAGGGACACAAACGGAGTTCTTCCACACCTTCAACGCCCTGCACGACGCGCAGAAGCAGATTGTCATCAGCAGCGACCGTCCGCCGCACGAGATTCCGGCGCTCGAGGAGCGCCTGCGCTCGCGGTTCGAGTGGGGCCTGATTGCCGACATCCAGCCGCCCGATGTCGAGACCAAGGCCGCCATCCTGAAGAAGAAGGCCGAGACCGAGGCCGTGCCGCTGCCGGACAACGTCGCGATGTACATCGCGAGCCGTATCAAGTCGAACATCCGCGAGCTCGAAGGATCCCTGATCCGGCTGATTGCCTACGCCTCGCTGACCGGCAGGCCCTTGACCATCGAGCTTGCACAGGACGTGCTGAAGAACGTGCTCGATCACGACGAGCGCGCGGTGACCATCGAGCAGATACAGAAGTTCGTGGCCGAGTACTACCAGTTGAAGCTGACCGAGTTGAAGTCGCGGAACAACTCCAAGTCCGTGGCCATGCCCCGCCAGGTCGCCATGTATCTCTGCAAGATGCTGACGCACGCCTCGCTCCCCGAAATCGGCCGGAGCTTCGGCGGCAAGCACCACTCGACGGTCATTCACTCCATCAAGAAGGTGGAAGAACTGCGCAGGAGTCGAGGCGACTTCGACGCGCTCGTCGGCAATTTCCTCGAGTCGTTCAAGTAATCCACAGCCGAGGTGTGGGTCCCCTGTGGACGCGTGTGCATGGGGCGAAAGCCCTCCGCTGGAGGCCCAATCCTCCCACACGGCACACACAGAAAATTGCACAGGGTAAGTGCTTGATTTATAAGCAGTTATCGCTGTGTGAAATTTCTCAAACAGCACCTTCTTCCTGTATAATTTCTTATCTTCGCCTTATCTCCTTTCCCCAGAGGTCAAGCTACATGGAACTGGTCGCCCGGAAAGCCGATCTTGTGCGTGAACTGCAGTTCTTCCAGCAGATCGTCGAGCGCAAGAACACGATCCCGATCCTGGCGAACGTTCTGATGGAGGCGACGGGCAACGAGATCACGTTGCTCGCGACCGACCTGGAAGTGACGCTCAGGAGCCGTGCCGAAGCCGCTGTCTCGCGCCACGGTGCGGTGACCCTGCCAGCCAAGAAGTTGTACGAGGTCGTCAGGGCGCTCCCCGACGGGGACGTGAACATCGCAACCGAGAAGGGCGGGACGGGCGTCAACGTCTCGGCAGGGCAGTTCAGCTCCCGCATGCCGACGCTTCCCCGTGAGGATTTTCCGACGATCACCGAGCCGCCGGGCGTGGCAAGAGCCGTCATCAAGGGCACCACGCTGGCGCAGATGATCGCCAGGACGCAGTTTGCGATTACCGGTGAGGACACGCGCTACTACCTGAACGGCGCGCTTTTCGTGTTGAAGCCGGATCAGATGACGTTCGTGGCGACCGATGGCCACCGCCTGGCGCTCGTGCATGCGGACCGCGACGGCACGGCCGGTGGCGACGAAGTGCGGGCCATCCTGCCGCGCAAGGCGCTTGCCGAACTGGGCCGCCTCCTGGCCGATGCCGGCGATGTGGACGTCCAGTACGAACGCGGCGAGAACCACTTGTTCTTCGAGATCGGACCGCGCCTGCTGATGTCCCGGATGATCGACGGGCAGTTTCCGGCGTACGAGAAGGTCGTACCCAAGGCCAACGACAAGCGCGTGGAGTTCGAACGCGACCGCCTGAGCAATGCCGTCCGGCGTGTGGCGCTTCTCTCCAACGAGCGGTCGCGCGCGGTGAAGTTCGTGGTGGACAAGGGCTCGGTCGAGGTGACGTCGAGCAGTCCGGAGTTTGGCGAAGCGCGTGAGCCGATGGAGGTGGATTACAACGGTCCGCCCATCACGATCTGCTTCAACGCGCAGTATGTGCTGGACTTCCTGAACGCCGTCGACGCCGAGGTCGTGGCCCTCGATCTCAAGGACGATGTGAGCCAGGCGGTGATGAAGCCGATTGGCGTGGAAGGGTATGACTACACCTACGTGATCATGCCGATGCGCGTGTGATTGCGGGGGTGGAGCAGGCAACCCTGAAGGGTTGCCTCCACGGGATTGCCTCCGGGCGCGATCGATTTGTGTAGAGGCAACCCCTTAGGGTTGCCAAATCGCGCT
>CAZJBN010000093.1:0-2717 GCA_964543955.1 uncultured Bifidobacteriaceae bacterium | reverse complement strand
GGTTGGCGGAGTAGCGCTCGTGTAGAGGCAACCCTTCAGGGTTGCCTGAGGGACCAGGACCAGGACAACAGGTGTCAGAAACCGAACAGACTCTTCCGAACGAACCGGTGACCGAGGACTACGGCGCCGAGAGCATCAAGGTTCTCGAAGGCCTCGAGGCGGTGCGCAAGCGCCCCGCGATGTATATCGGCTCGACCGGACCGTCGGGGCTGCATCATCTCGTCTACGAGATCGTCGACAACTCGGTCGACGAAGCGCTGGCGGGGTTCTGCACCGAGATCAACGTCACGATTCACCTCGACAACTCCGTCACCGTCGTCGACAACGGGCGCGGTATCCCCACCGAGATGCACGAGAGCGGCCGGCCGGCCGCCGAAGTGGTGCTCACGGTCCTGCACGCCGGCGGCAAGTTCGACAACAACAGCTACAAGGTGTCGGGCGGCCTGCACGGCGTGGGCTCGTCGGTCGTCAACGCGCTCTCGGAGCGATTCGAGCTCGAGGTCTGGCGTCACGAACAGGTCTACCAGCAAACCTACGAGCGGGGCACGCCGACCGGCGATCTCGTCGTCACCGGCACCACCAAGCGGCGCGGCACCAAGATCACGTTCAAGCCCGACGCGGAGGTGTTCGAGACGGTCGACTTCAGCTTCGACACGCTGGCGCAGCGCCTGCGGGAGCTTGCGTTCCTGAACGGCGGCCTCACGATCTCGCTCGACGATGAACGCGACGGGAAGTCCCATCACTTCCACTACGAGGGCGGCATCGTCTCGTTCGTCGAACACCTCAACAAGAACCGGGGCATCGTCAACGAGAAGGCCATCTACATGCACGGCGAGCGCGACGGCATCGACGCCGAGATCGCCCTGCAGTGGAACGACGGCTACAACCCGCAGGAGTACTCGTTCGCGAACAACATCAACACGCACGAGGGCGGCACGCACCTGTCGGGCTTCCGCGCGGCGCTCACGCGGACCATCAACGCGTACGCCAACAACAACGGCCTGACGAAGGATCTCAGGGACGCGACGATCAGCGGCGACGACATCCGCGAAGGCATGACCGCGGTTATCTCGGTCAAGCTGCCGCGGCCGCAGTTCGAGGGTCAGACGAAGACCAAGCTCGGCAACACCGAGGTGAAGGGGATCGTCGAGACCATCATCAATGACAGGCTGGGCGCGTTCCTCGAAGAGAACCCGGCCGTCGCGAAGAAGGTCGTCAGCAAGGCCGCGGACGCGGCACGGGCACGGGAGGCCGCGCGCAAGGCCAGGGACCTCGTCCGCCGCAAGGGCGCGCTGGACGGGAGTTCGCTCCCCGGCAAGCTTGCGGACTGCCAGGAGCGGGATCCCTCGCTCTCCGAGATCTACATCGTCGAGGGGGAGTCGGCCGGCGGCTCGGCCAAGCAGGGCCGCGACCGGCGTTTCCAGGCGATCCTGCCGATCAAGGGCAAGATCCTCAACGTCGAGCGCGCGCGGCTGGATCGCATGCTGAGCTCCGACGAGATCAAGACGATGATCGCGGCCCTCGGGTGCGGCATCGGCACCGAGGACTTCGACATCGAGAAGCTGCGGTACCACCGCGTCATCATCATGACGGACGCGGACGTCGACGGCTCGCACATCCGGACGCTGCTGCTCACGTTCTTCTACCGCCAGATGGCGCCGCTCATCGAGCGCGGCCACGTGTACATCGCGCAGCCGCCGCTCTTCCGCGCCAAGCGCGGCCGCGTCGAGACCTACATCAAGGACGAGCGGATGCTCGAGAACTTCCTCGTGCATCGCGCGGTCGAGTCCCGCGTGGTGCGGATGGGGGACGGCCAGGAGCTGTCAGGATCGGATCTCGAGAAGATCCTGCACGGCGTCATCGCCTACCAGAAGGTCCTGCAGGCCGTGCAGCGCAGGGGCCATGCCAGGGACGTCGTCGAAGCGCTGCTGGACCGGGACGTGCGGGACCGCATGTCGTTCGAGAGCCAGGAGGCGATCGAAGGACTGGCCGCCCGGTTGACGACGCCGCTGCGCGATGTCTCCGTCGTGCGCGACGAGGAGCACAACTGCTGGATGCTTCGCCTGGACGACCGGTCCACCGGCTACTCGAGGGTGAGCCTGGTGGGCGCCGAGTTCGTGTTGTCGGGGGAGTATCGCGCGCTGGCCGCCAGCTACGCGGAGGTGCAGGAGTTCGTCCGCGGGCTCAGGAAGGGTCCCGTCGAGATTCGCACCGTCGGCACGGCGGCGGTCGAAGAGGAGACGGCGGACCTGGCTGACGGAGAGACGGCGGAGGAGAGCGAAGCGGCGCCCGTACCGGCGGCGGCGGCGCCTGCCGCCGCGCGAAAGGCTGCCGAACCCGTGAGGGCGGCGACCATCGACGAAGTCGTCGATCACTTCCTCATGCTCGGCCGAAAGGGCGTGGCCATCAACCGCTACAAGGGTCTCGGCGAGATGAACCCCGAGACTCTCTGGGCGACGACCATGAACCCGGAGACGCGGACGTTGCTGCAGGTGAAGGCAGAGGACCATACCGAGGCCGACCAGATGTTCACGACGCTGATGGGCGATCAGGTCGAGCCGCGCCGCAAGTTCATCGAAGACAACGCGCTCGACGTGAGGAACCTGGATATCTGATGGTGACCGGAGTCGGGAGCCGGCTCCCGGCTCCCGGTTCCCGACAAGTAACTGAGCATGATCACACCCGACTCCAGAATTCCCGTCAACATCGAAGACGAG
>CAZJBN010000092.1:1792-18910 GCA_964543955.1 uncultured Bifidobacteriaceae bacterium | reverse complement strand
AGGTTCGAAGCACAGAGGTTCTACTTGCGCAGCCGACCGAGCAGGTCGCTTGTCGAATGGTCCTTCGGGTCGCCGACGATCGCGATGCGGCCGCCGTAGGCGAGCACGGTGTCACGCTCCGGTACAGACGCTTCGGTGTAGTCGGTCCCCTTGCAGTGCACGTCGGGCTTCAGCAGTTCGAGGAGCGGCGTGACCGTGGCCTCCGGGAAGATGACGACGTAGTCCACGGCGCGGAGGGCGGCGACAAGCTCCGCGCGATCGGCGGCGGGCATCAGCGGGCGGTTCGGCCCCTTCAGGCGACCCACCGACCCATCGTCGTTGACGGCGACGACCAGGCGATCGGCCACGCGGCGTGCGCCTTCGAGGTACCGCACGTGGCCGACATGGAGCAGGTCGAAGGCGCCGTTGGCCAATGCGATCGTCAACCCGCGAGCGCGGTCCGAAGCCACGCGCGCCGCGAGCGCGTCGCGGGTCAGGATGTCACCCATTCGCGCGTGTTCCCATCATGCGCAGCCAGCGGTCCACGGCCCTGACGAACAGGCGCGTGCCGCACACGCCGATCGACATCACGATCCACGTCTGGACGAGCAGCCCGCCGTGCCAGCGGCCGTCGACGAGGCTCGCACGCTGAACGAGCGCCATCGCAAGCACGGCAATGCCGACGCCCGCGACAGCACGGGCGGCCACCTTGAAGCCGAAGTACGTCCAGTCCCATCGATAGAGGCCCGCCGCCATCAGCCCCGCCAGCACGAATGCCACCGCGAGCGCCAGCCCCGACGCGTCGTCCGGCGACATCGACCAGTCCGGCATGAACCGCGCGGTGGCCTCGAGGACGAAGTTGAGCGCGAGCACCGCGGTCACCGCGTCGACGAGCACCCACAGGATCTGCCGCTTGTAGAGCAGCTCGCCCGGCAGCGCGAACCCCCACGCGGACGCGGGCGTGTCCGGCTCGGCGCCCTCCTCGTACACGTGGACGCGCGACAGCACCACGCCGAAAAGGACGAGGCCGAGCAGGATGATCACGGCGAAGAAGAGCGCATAGGAGAAGCCGACGTTGTAGAGGATGAGCGCGATGGCGCCCGCCGCGGCCGAGATCGTCCACAGGATCAGCACGGCCGCCGTCTCGCTGAGGCCGATGGCGACGAGGCGATGCGAGGCGTGATCCCGCCCGCCCTGGCTGATGGCACGGCCGGAGAAGTAGCGCGCGGCCGAGACGAGCGTCGTGTCGAAGATCGGGAGCGCCAGCACGAGCACCGGAAAGACGAGAATCGAGAAGGTCGTCTTGGTGAAGGCCTCGCTGCTCGTCGACAGATTGAGCGCCGCCAGCGCGAAGCCGATCGTGAAGCTGCCGCTGTCGCCCATGAAGATCGAGGCGCGCGGGAAGTTGAAGACGAGGAACCCGGCGCAGGCGCCGATGAAGATGGCGCTCGCGAGCGCGCCCTCGGCGTTTCCCGTCTCGTGGAACAACAGCAGCCGCGTCGTGCCGGCGATGATGGCCGTACCGGCCGCGAGGCCGTTCATGTTGTCGAGCAGGTTCATCGCGTTGGTGATGGCGACCACCCAGAACACGACGACGCCGAGGTCCAGCCACCAGCGGATCGCGTCGTTGAAGTGAAAGCCGGCGGCATAGAGCAGCAGCCCGCCCGCGAGCTGCACCACGACTTTGGTCTGCGGCCGGATCTCCCAGATGTCGTCGGCCAGGCCGGCCAGGAACATCAGCGACGTCAGCGCCACGAGCGCCAGCGTCCAGGGCGAGCCCGGCAGGATGACGAGCAGGCCCAGCACGAACGCGACGAAGATGCCGACCCCGCCGTAGAGCGCGGTCGGTTCGCGATGCCAGCGATCGGGCCGCGGCGGCGCGAGCCAGCCCCGGCGACGAGCCAGCCGCCGGACGAGCCACGTGGCGCCGGCCGACACGAGAAACGACTGGAAGACGACCAGCGCGAGGTTGATACTGCCTGGCACGGCGATCAGGCGCTCCTGATCGCCCGGCCGAGCTCCGTCGCGCTCACGGTGGCCGTTCCCCGTTTCATCACCACGAGCCCGCCGGCGAGGTTCGCGAGCCGCGCCGCCTGTTCGATGGTCGCGCCCGCCGCCAGCGCCAGGGTGAGCGTGGCCATGACCGTGTCGCCGGCGCCCGTGACGTCGGTCACCTGGTCGGACCCGAAGATGGGCAGGTGCACCGTCTTCCGGCCGGACTCGAACACCGCCATGCCGCGGCTGCCTCGCGTGATGATGAGCGCGTCCATGCGGGTGCGCGCGAGGAGGCGGCGTCCCGCGCGCTCGAGGACCCGGGGGTTGTCGTCGATCCGCACGCCAAGGGCCGCCTCGACCTCCGACTCGTTCGGCGCGGCCGCGGTGAGCCGGCGGTACGTGGTAATCGCGTAGCGCGAGTCCACGAGGACCGGCACCTTCCGGCGTGACACGGCCTCGGCCAGTTCGCGCGCCAGGGCGGGCGTGACGAGCCCTGACCCGTAGTCCGAGATGAGCACGGCATCCGCATCGCGGACCGCCAGGCGCGCCGCCCTGGCCAGGGCGGCCCGATCGCGATCCGCGATTGGGCGCGGGGAGAGCCGGTCGACACGCACGACCTGCTGCTTGGCCGAGTGGATGCCTCCGGCGAGGATACGCGTCTTGACCGGCGTCCTGAAGCCGGCGGGCCTGGCCAGCCCGCGCCGATCGATCCGCGACGGCAGTCGGCCGAGCACGCGGCGGCCGATCTCGTCGCGCCCGACGACCGACACGAGCCGTACCGCGCCTCCGAGCGCGGCCACGTTGCTGGCGGCGTTGCCCGCGCCGCCAGGAACGATCTCCGTCGAATCGTATTCGAGGATCAGGACCGGCGCCTCACGCGAGACTCGCGCCACCCTGCCGTAGACGTACTCGTCGGCGATGAGATCGCCGATGACGGCAACGCGTGCGTCCCGGAACTTGCGGACGATGTCAATCATTGGGAGGGTCCGGAGAGGTCCGGGGGGTCCGGGAAGGTCCGTTAGGTGTCATTCTCGTCCGAGGATCGCGGCCGCAGCGGCCATCAGGTTATCGCAGATGGCTTCCACGCGCTGGCCGTCGGGACGCGCGTGCTCCTGGTCCCGTCCGTGCCCTGTTCGCAGCAGCACGGATCGCGCGCCGCAGGCGTGTCCCATCTGCACGTCGCGCCAGTGATCGCCGATCACCCACGAGCGCGAGAGGTCCAGACCGAAGGCGGCGGCCGCGAGGGTCGGCATCATGATCCCCGGCTTTCGGCATTCGCAGGGTTCGCCCAGGGATGGGATCACGGCCTCCGGGTGATGCGGGCAGTAGTACCAGCCGTCGATGCCGGCACCCGCGGATTCGAGCTGCGCGGCCATCCGCCGGTGCGTCTCCTCCACGAACGTCGTCGTCATCAGCCCGCGAGCGACACCGCCCTGGTTGGTGACGACGATGATGGCGTAGCCGGCGCGCCTGAGGAGGCGAATGGCGTCGGGCGCGAACGGATAGATGCGCAGGCGCGAGAGGTCGGTGAGGTAGCCGACGTCTTCGTTGATCGTACCGTCACGGTCGAGGAGGATGGCAGGGCGCACGCTATCACCCGTTGCGCGTTACGGCCACGGCGTCTGCGACGACCCGGGCGTGAATGCCGGTCATGCACCGGTGATCGATCGGGCACTCCCTCAGCATGCACGGCCGGCACCAGACCTCCGCGGTGAGGACGATGGGAGGCGGCTGGCCGGGACCGCTCGTGAGCGGCGCCGTGCCGTGTTCGTTGGTCGATCCGAAGATCGCGATCACCGGCGCGCCGACGGCGCCGGCCAGGTGCATCGCGCCCGAATCGTTCGAGACGACAGCGCGGGCGCCGGCGAGGAGCGCCGCCAGGTCGGGGAGGCTCGTCCGGCCGCTCACGTCGATGACCTGACCTCGATCGTGACCGGACCTCTGGACGAGGGCGGCAATCTCGGCGCACACGGGGCCGTCGGCCTTGCTGCCCACGAGCAGCACGCTCGCATTCTCTTCGTCGATCAGGACGCGGGCCAGTTCCGCAAAGCGCGCGGGCGGCCACTGTTTGGCCCGTCCGTACGCGGCCCCTGGGGCAAAGACGATATATGGATCCGGGACGCCGTACTGCGCGACGTCAGCGGGCGGAGGGGTGACGCGGGCGTACCGGGGCCCGGTCGCGACGCCGAGACCTTCGACGAGCGCCTGATACCAGGACGCCTGATGCCGCGGTCCGTGCGGCTTCCGAATCGCCTTCGTCAGCAGTCGCCGCCGGCCGTCGGTACTGAACCCCCATCGTTCGGGAACACCCGCACGGCTGGCCACGAACGCGGCCGCAAACGAATTGGGCAGCAGCACCGCCACGTCGAACGTGCCGCCAGCCAGGGCGGCCACGTCGCCGCGCCACGATCGGAGCGCCGCCAGCCCGCCCTTGCCGGGGAGCGTGAGCACCGCGTCGACACCCTCGACCATTTCGAAGAGCGGCGCCACGGATCGACGGGCCGCCACCGTCAGCCGCGCCTTGCTGAAGTGGCGGCGGAGGTCGCCAATGGCCGGCAGCGCCATCACGGCGTCCCCGAGCCAATTCGGGGCGATGACGACGAGGTTCAGATCACGGGGAGCACCTCGGACCCCATCGGACCTCCCCGGACATCCCCGGACCTCACCGGACCTCATCGGACCTCATCCGACCTGATTCCACCACTCCGTCGGGCTGCGTCTTCGGGAACATCCCCTCGGTCGGGGCGGGGACATCCCGCCAGCGGCGGTGCATCCACAGCCACAGGTCTGGATGGCGGCGGACATACATCTCGAGCACGTCGGTGCAGCGCTGCGTGAACTCGTAGACAGCGTCCATGCCGTCGCCCTCTGGAGGCGCGACCGGCGGTTCGTAGACGAACTTGAACCGGCCGCCAGGCAGGGGCAGCGCGAAGACGGGGACCACCGGCGCGCCGGTGCGGAGGGCGAGCGCGGCCAGGCTCGACGTGGTTGCCGCGGGGCGCTGGAAGAAGTTGACCCAGATCGCGTCCGCGCTGTGCATGTGCTGGTCGATGAGCAGCGCCACGCCGTGATTGGCGGCAAGCGTCTTGAGCACGCGCCGGACGGCGCCCTGCCGGTAGATGCAGTGGTTGCCGGTCGCGCCGCGAATCTCCTCGAGGAGCACGTTCAGGCGGGGATTGTCGAGCGCACGCGCCAGGACGCCAACCGGCTCGAAGGCCGTGCCGTGATGGAGGGCGTGCAGTTCCCAGAAGCCGAAGTGCCCGGTGAAGAAGAGGACGCCGCGGCCCTGCGCGTACGCACGACGCACGTGGTCGGCGCCTTCGATCTCCACCAGCGCGATCCGGCGCCGGTCGTCGAGCGCGCTGAACCGCAGGAGCTCCAGGAGAAGCCGTCCGAAGTGCCGGAATGTCCGTCGCGCGATCGTGCGCCGCTCGCGCGGGCTGCGCTGCGGGAAACACTCCGCGAGGTTGGCGAGCGCCACGCGCCGGTGCAGACGGTCGACGACATAGAACGTGAGGCCGAGCACATCGCCCCACGCGCGGACGAACACATCTGGAAGCCAGCAGGCGACCGTCCGCACCGAGACGACGATCCAGTACTCGATTGCGTGCCTCACGGCTCTCATGTCGGTTCCGGCTCCGGGCGGCCGGCGTCATGTGACCGTCCATAAGATCCCGGGGCGCGCGCACGATCGACAACGGCCTCGACGCTGTCGTACAAGGTCTCCGGCGGGTCGAACTTCACGCTCAACGGCACGCGGTACAGCGGGAACGGCAGTTCGCCGCACGCCTCGAAGCGAACGGCGTCCTTGTCCGTGGTCAGGACGGCCACGGCCGCGGTCTCGGCGCAAGCCGCGGCCAGGCGCACGATGTCCTTCGGGCGGTACCGATGATGGTCGGGAAAGATCTCGGCCCGGGCCACACGCCAGCCGCTTGCCTCGATGTCCTTCACGAAGCGATCCGGGTTGGCAATGCCGCAGGCCACGACGACCGGGGACTGGTCGCCGGGGTCGAGGTCCCCGCCATGCGTCTGGGCGGAGCCGGAGATCCGCCCCGCGGGTACGTGCACTGGCGCCAACAGGTGTCGCGAAGCGCCGCAAGACACGCTCACGCCAAGAGTCCACGCCTCGCCTTCCGCCTGCTCGGCGTTCGCACCCATCACGACCAGCACGTGCGCCCGGCTGGCCGCATCGAGCGGCTCGCGCAGGCGGCCGACGGGCAGCAGCCGGCCGTTCGCAATCTCACCGGGCGTGGTCACGAGCACGTTCAGGTCGCGCTCGAGGCTCACGTGCTGAAAACCGTCGTCCAGGACGTGCACCGTTGCGCCGAGCGCGCGTTCGGCGAGGACGCCCGACAAGTAGCGATCCGGGGACACGCAGACGATGGCGCCGGGAACGGCGCGCGCGAGCATCCAGGGCTCGTCGCCGGACCGTGCGAGCGGTGCAATCGGACCGGCGCCTTCGGACACCACGACCACGCCGGGCACCTCTTCGGCACGCCGATAGCCGCGACTCAGGATTGCCGGCCGCTCGCCCATTGCCACCAGGCGCCCGGCCAGGGCCGCGACGACGGGCGTCTTGCCGGTCCCGCCTGCCGACAGGTTGCCGACGCTGACGACCGGCCGCGCCAGACGCCGGCGACGCCCGGGGTGCCGCTCGACCGAGCGGCGACGCCATGCGGCCGCTGCCCCGTAGAGCCGATCAAGCACTGGATCTCATCCCCTCGAGCTTGCGGGCGGCGGCGTCCCGCGAACGGGTATCCGGATTCGCCAAGCGTCGGGACGCGCGGGCTTCGGGACGCGGAACCCTCAAGTCGATCGAATTCCGGGAGTGAACTGCACGACGTTGGACGGGAGCCGCGGCTCGACGAGCCCTTCGAGCACGGCCATGGTCTTCTCCCTGGCGCCGCGGTTGGCCTCGACGAGTGCACGCGCCGCTGCCCCCAGACGCGCACGGCGCACGGGATCGCCGAGCAGGTCCACCAGCGTCTCCTCGAGATCCCGCGCATCGTCCAGGCGAACAGCCGCACCGGCGGCGACGAACCCGTCCGCGATCTCGCGAAAGTTCTCCATGTGCGGGCCGAACACAATGGGCTTGCCGTACACGGCCGGCTCGAGAATGTTGTGGCCGCCCGTCGCCAGCAGACTCCCGCCGACGAAGACCACGGTGCCGAGCTGGTAGAGCGTCGCCAGTTCGCCGATCGTGTCCACGATGACGACGTCGGCGCGCGGCTCCTTGTCGATGGCCAGCTCCGTCCGGCGTACGGTCTTCCAGCCTTCGTTGCGGCAGAGCTGTTCCACCTCGCCAAACCGCTCGGGATGACGCGGCGCGAGCACGAGGAGCGCAGATGCATGCGCCGCGCGAATGCGGCGGAATGCGCCGAGGACGAGCGACTCCTCGCCCTTCATGGTGCTGCCGGCCACGACGACTGCGCGCGACGCCGGCACGCGGAAGTAGCGCAGCACGCGGTCCTGCGGGCGCAGTCGCGGCGAGGCGCCGGGCTTGTCGAGCGAATCGAACTTGAGCGATCCGGTCACGACCACGCGCGCCGGGTCGGCGCCAAGCTCGACGAAGCGCCGCGCGGACTCGTCGCTCTGGACGAGGAACCGATCGATGTCGGCCATCACACGGCGCATGAAGCCGCGCACCATCCGGTACCGGGGAAACGATCGGGACGACAGGCGGCCGTTGACGATGGCCGTCTTGATGCCGCGACGCCGGCACTCGGCAAGCAGCACCGGCCAGATCTCGGTCTCCATCATCAGGAAGAGCCGCGGCTTGACGAGGTCGAGCGTACGCCGCACGAAGGGCGCGAGATCGAACGGGAAGTAGAACACCTCGTCGACGTCCGGGACGTTGCGTCGGGCCAGCTGCTGGCCGGCCAGCGTGGTCGTGGACAGCAGGATGCGGAGCTCCGGGTAGCGGCGCCGCAGGTCCACGATGAGCGGGCGCGCCGTCAGCACTTCGCCGACCGACACGGCGTGGATCCAGATCGATTCGTCGCCGTCGAGATTGAACGAAACGGGCAGGTAGCCCATCCGCTGGCCGAGGCTGCCCACGTACTTCCGGTATCGTAGCGCCTGGTACACGAACCACGGCGAGGCGACGACGAACACACCGAGGACCAGAGCGCTGTAAACGATATACATTGAAGGACTTACGCTATCCAAGCCAGTATAGCCCCGGCCGTGAAGACCCGCAAGCGACCGGCCCATGTAGAATTCGTAGTTTGGGTGGAGGACTCATATGGCTCTCAAGGTCGGGATCAACGGGTTCGGTCGGATCGGGCGCAACATCATGCGCGCCGCGCTCTCCCAGAAGGACATCGACTTCGTCGCCGCCAACGACATCACGGACGCGAAGACGCTGGCGCACCTGCTGAAGTACGACTCGGTCCTCGGCAATCTCGAGGCCGACATCAAGGCGCGCGACAACGTGATCTCGGTCAACGGAGACGAGTTCCAGGTGCTCTCGGTCAAGGATCCGGGTGCGCTCCCCTGGAAGGACCTGGGCGTGGACGTCGTCTTCGAGTGCACGGGCAAGTTCACCAAACGTGACGATGCCGCGAAGCACCTGGCGGCGGGCGCGAAGAAGGTGATCATCACGGCGCCCGCGACCAACCCCGACGTCACGGTGGTGCTCGGCGTCAACGATGCGGCCTACGACCGGTCGAAGCACCACATCATCTCCAACGCATCGTGCACGACGAACTGCCTGGCGCCGCTCGCCAAGGTGATTCACGACTCGTTCGGCATCCAGAAGGCGTGGATGACCACCGTGCATGCCTACACGAACGATCAGAATCTGCTCGACCTGCCGCACAAGGACCTGCGCCGCGCTCGCGCGGCGGCCCTGAGCATCATCCCGACAACGACCGGTGCCGCCAGGGCCGTGGGCGAAGTGCTGCCCGAGCTGAAGGGCAAGCTCGACGGCATCTCGATGCGCGTGCCGACGCCGAACGTCTCGGTCGTCGACCTGGTGGCGCTCATCGACAAGACGGCCACCGGCGAAGACGTGAACGCCGCGATCGAGGCCTCGGCCAGGGGCCCGCTCGCCGGTATCATGCAGCTCGTCACCGAGCCGCTCGTGTCGATCGACTTCCGCGGGAACCCGCACTCGTGCATGGTGGACGCCGCCTACACGAAGGTGATGGACGGCAACTTCGTCAAGGTCCTGGCCTGGTACGACAATGAGTGGGGCTATTCAAACCGCTGTGTGGACCTGCTGAGAAAGCTGTGACCAAGTACTCCGTTCGTGACCTCGACCTCGCCGGCAAGCGTCTCTTCCTTCGCGTGGACTTCAACGTCCCGATCAAGGCTGGCCGCATCACCGACGACACGCGCATCACGGCGGCACTGCCGACGATTCGCCTGGCTCTCGAACGCGGGGCGACCGTCGTCCTCGCCTCGCACCTCGGGCGCCCCAAGGGGAAGGTCAACGCGGAGTACAGCCTCGAGCCCGTGGCCAGGCACCTCGAGGCGCTGCTCGGCCGGACGGTCGGCTTCGCCGCCGACTCGGTCGGGACGCCGGCGTCCACGGCGGTTGCCGCGGCTCATGCCGAGGGCGGTTCCCGCGTCGTGCTGCTCGAGAACCTTCGCTTTCACGCGGAAGAGGAGAAGAACGACGCCGCGTTTGCGGCAGGCCTGGCCGCGCTGGCCGACCTCTACGTGAACGACGCCTTCGGCGCGGCGCATCGCGCACACGCCTCCGTGGCCGCCATCGTGAGCCACTTCGGCCCGGGAACGGCCGCGGCCGGCCTCCTGATGGAGAAAGAGCTCCAGTACCTCGGTCTCGCGCTCGGCGACGCCGAGCGGCCGTTTGTCGCCATCATCGGCGGCGCGAAGGTCTCCGACAAGATCGAGGTCATCGACAGCATGCTCGGGCGCGTCGATCGGCTGCTCATCGGCGGCGCCATGGCGTACACCTTCTTCAAGGCGCTCGGCATGCCCACGGGGCGTTCGCTCGTCGAGGACGACAAGCTGGATCAGGCGCGCGACGTCATGGCGACGGCCAACACCCGCGGCGTGCAGCTCCAGCTTCCGGTGGATCACGTCGTCGCCGAGGCCATCGACGCCGGCGCGGCGACCGAAGTCCTGGGCGTGAGCGATGCGGCCATCGGCAATCGCATGGGACTCGATATCGGTCCGGCCACGTCTGCCCTCTTCGCCCAGCTGCTGTCGGACGCGAAGACCGTCGTCTGGAACGGACCGATGGGCGTCTTCGAGGTCGCGCCCTTTGCCGAAGGCACGATGGCGGTCGCGCGCGCGTGCGCGAACGTGGACGGGACGACCATCATCGGCGGCGGCGATTCGGTGGCCGCGGTCAACGCCGCAGGCGTCGCCGACAGGATGTCGCACATCTCGACGGGCGGTGGTGCATCGCTGGAGTTTCTGGGCGGGCAGGTGCTGCCGGGTGTGGCGGCGCTTCCCGACAAGGTGGCACGCTGATGCGGACGCCGCTGATTGCCGGCAACTGGAAGATGTTCAAGACCGTCCGCGAGTCGGTGACGTTCGTCACCGAGCTGAGGGCGCGCCTCGACGAGAGCCGCGGTGTCGAGGTCGTGGTCGCGCCGACCTTCCCCGCTCTCCACGCCGTTGCAGCGGCGCTCGAGGGATCGGCAATCGGCGTCGCCGCGCAGAACGTGCACTGGGAGCGCGAAGGCGCGTTCACGGGCGAAGTGAGCGCGATCATGGCGCGCGAGGCGGGCGCGACGTGGGCCATCATCGGCCACTCCGAACGGCGCACGCTCTTCGGCGAGACCGATGACGAGGTGAACAAGAAGGTGCGCGCCACCATCACCGCGACGCTCACGCCCATTGTCTGCGTGGGCGAGACGCTGCAGGAACGCGAAGGCAACCAGACGCTCGACGTGCTGGATCGGCAGCTTCGACGCGGGCTCGACGGCGTCACCGGCGGCGAACTGTCGACGATGGTGGTCGCCTACGAGCCGGTCTGGGCCATCGGAACCGGCAGGACCGCGACGCCGGCGCAGGCGCAGCAGGCCCACGAGCACATTCGCGCGCGGCTCTCGCAGTGGTTCGGGGCGGAGGCCGCGGGCCGCTGCCGCATCCTGTACGGCGGCAGCGTCAAGCCGGATAACATCGCGGCGCTCATGGCCAACCCCGACGTGGATGGCGCGCTCGTCGGCGGCGCGAGCCTCAAAGCCGACGACTTCGCCCGCATTGCCCTCGCGAGCCGCCCGGGCTAGCGCGGCAGCGCAGCCAGCTTCTTCCTCGTCTCCTCGAGCGTGGCCGCGTCCGTGCCTTCGATCGCACCGGCGTCCTTCAGCGTCTCCAGGATGCCAATCGCCTCGATGTAGTCGCGCCGGGCGCCGGCCAGATCGACGGCGCGCGTCGACGACGGCGCGCCGCCGGCGAGGAGCCCCGCAGCATCGGCCCGGCCGATGAGCGCAAGGGCGACCGACACGCGCAGTTCGACGTTGTCGGCGTTGCTCGCACTCAGCGCACGCGCCATCTCGACGGCCTGCGAATGGCTGGCCAGCGATCGCTCGCGCATGCCGAGCTTGGCCTGCACTGTACCGATGGCCGCCAGATCCGACGCGAGTTCGAGCCGGGCGCGATCGTTGCCAGGGTCGGCAGCGGACAATGACCGGTGGATGGCCATGGCCTTCTCGTACTCGGCCAGGGCCTCGCGCGTGCGCCCGCGCGCGGCGAGCATCTCGCCCATCTTGTACCAGCTGATGGCCAGGTCGTTTCTCGCCGCGGCGTTGGTCGGATCCTCGCGCGCCTGGGTCTCGAAGGTCCGGAGCGCCTCCTGCTCGCGCGCCAGGGCTTCGTCGTGGCGGCCGAGCGCGCCGAGGATGTCCGCCGCGTTGCTGCTGGCCACCGCGTAATTGCGGCGAAAGAGCGCGTTGGTGGGATAGGCCGCCGACGCGCGTCGGAAGACCTCGATCGACTTCTCCAGGTGCTCGAGTGCGCCGGCGTGGTCGCCGACGTTCGGGTAGTTCGGGTTGCCGAGCGAGTTGCCCATCCTCTGGTAGGCCACGCCGAGCTGACGCAGGTTGTTCGGATCGTTGGGCTCGCTCGCGGCGAGGTGTTCCATCAGCGCGAGCGCCCGGCGCCGGTGTTCGAGCGCCTCCTGGGTCGCGCCGGTCTCGGACAACAGATCGCCGACACGGCTGTAGCCCACGGCCAGATCGCGCAGGGCCTGCGGACTCGCCGACAGGTCGTTCGAGAGATCGCGCACGAAGTCGAGGCCCGTCCGTGCGGCGGCCAGCGCCCCGGCCGAGTCGCCGGACACCGACAACACATCGCTCAGGCGCAGGTAGGCGACCGACGCCTCTCGACGGATCGATTCGTCGCTCGACGGCGTGACGCCAAGTGATTCGTACACCGACACGGCCTTGCGATAGCTCTCGAGCGCCCCTTCAGTGTCGCCGAGGTTGGGATTGAACGGCCGGCCCTGCACGTCGCCGACCCGCAGGTAGCCCGCGGCCAACTCGCGCTGGAGGTCCGGCCGATCGCCGGCATCCGCCGCCAGCTTGTCGAGGTACTCCATGCCTTTCGAGACGACCAGCTGCCGCGCGGGCGTCGACCCGGGGAGGTCCCGAATGGCGTCGTGCAGGTCGAACAGGAACGCGCTCGCCAGCGCGCGAACATCGTCGAAGCGCTGCTCGGCACGGGCCCGTTCGGCCCGGGCCACCTGCGCCTGCCAGGCGACGCCGGCCATGCCCGCGATGAGCGCGAGCACGACGCCGGCCGCGGCCAGCACCGCCGCGCGATTCCGGCGAACGAACTTCGAGGCGCGATAGCCGAACGTGTCCTTCCGCGCGATGACCGGCAACCCCGCGAGGTGGCGCCTCACGTCCTCGGCAAACTGATCCACCGACGCGTACCGGCGCGGCGGCTCCTTGCTGAGCGCCTTCATGACGATGTTGTCGAGGTCGCCGGCGAGGCGGCGGCGGAGGCGCTCGCCGTCCACCGTGCGGGGGCGCGTGCGGGGCTTCGAGTCCGCGTCCGAAGCCGGGATCGAGGCGTCGCCCGTGCGCCCATCGACGGTTGGCCCGACGGTCACCGCCGTGCTCGGGCGCGGCGGCACCGTCTCGCACACCACGCGCGCGATGTCCGAAGGCGCGCGGCTGCCGATCTCGTAGGGACGCCGGCCGGTGAGCAGCTCGTACAGGAGCATGCCCAGCGAGTACACATCCGTCGCGGTCGTGACGGGATCGCCGCGAACCTGCTCGGGACTCGCGTATTCGGGCGTCATCAGCTGGAGGCCCAGTGCCGTCGGCGCCAGCGTGTGGCCCGCCAGCTCCGGATTGAGCAGCTTCGCGATGCCGAAGTCCAGGAGCTTCGGCACGCCGTCGCGCGTCACGAGCACGTTGGCCGGCTTGATGTCGCGGTGGATGATCAGGTTCTGGTGGGCGTACTGCACGGCCTCGCAGACCTGCTGGAAGAGATCGAGGCGCGCGGTCGTGTCGAGATCGTGCGCGTCGGCGTACTCGTCGATGGGCGCGCCGTCCACGTACTCCATGACGAAGTACGGCAGGCCATCGGGCGTGGAGCCTCCGTCGATCAACCGCGCGATGTGGGGATGGTCGAGGCCCGCCAGAATCTGCCGTTCGTTGCGGAAGCGGCTGATGATGGCCTCGGTGTCCATGCCGCGGCGCAGGACCTTGACCGCCACCCGCTTCTGGAACGCATCGTCGTCGCGGACGGCGAGGTAGACGGCGCCCATGCCGCCATGGCCAATCTCACGGACCAGGCGATAGGGACCAATGCGGCGGCCACTGGCCGCATCGACGCCCGGACCGGGGGTAAGCCGTGTCGCGTCGTTCGCGTCTGTCACGTCAGCACTTGAGTATAGACGGGCGGAATGCCGGTTCGAATCGCCGGCGAAGTGTGGTACTTCTCTCGGGCAGGGCGCCGGGCGCCGGCGCGGAGTGCCTCAATCGACCATGCCGCGAATCGTCGTTCGGGACACGCAGAGCGGGTTTGTCGGCGCGACGGGGACGATCCTCACGATCGAGCCCGACGGCACGTACGAACGGACGCCCGTGCTGATGCACGCGAGACAGGCGCCCCTGGCGCGCGGCGTCCTCGACGAGCCGGCGCGGGAGGCCGTGGTGCACGCGCTCGAAGCGCACGATTTCGCTTCGCTGCCGGCACGGCTGGGCTGCAGCCCGGCGGTCGCCAATCCCCACGAGATCGCCATCACCGTCGGCGATAAGACGGTCACGCTGGTGATGAGCGCCGGCCTTCCTTCGGCCTCGTCAGGGCCGGGCGCCGACGACGACCCGGACATGCATAGATTTCTGGCGATGCTCCTCGTGATCCGTGAGCACACCAAGCCCCCATCCCCGTAGGGCGACCTTGTGGCGGCGACCTTGTGGCGGCGACCTTGTGGCGGCGACCCTTCAGGGTCGCCCACTGCCCCACCGAAACGATCCCCGCCCCCGACTCACAACTGTTCAGCACTGTCCGTCCCATGTAGTCGGAGCGTTTCGCCACGAAAGGAACATCATGGCTTTCCACCCGTGCACCTGCACCTTCGTCCCGCCCGACGTCCTCGACAATCTCGCCCGCCGCGGCGATCCGGCGGTCCGCCAGCGGGCGCGCGCCTCAGCACAGCAGGCCAGGCTCAGCCGCGATCGCCGCGCGGCCCACATCGTGCCGATGGCGCCGTTCGTCGCCGGCACGCCGCTCGCCGGTCCGGCGGGCGTGGCTCCACCTCTTGCCGCTACGGCCGGCCGCGAGACCTACGACTGCCAGACGCAGTGGGCGCAGCGGGTCAGCCTGGTGCGCGGCGAGGGCGCGCCGGCGACGGGCGACAGCGCCGCGGATGCCGCGTACGACAATGCGGGCATCGTCCGCGACTACTTCCAGAACACACTCGGCCGCAATTCCATCGACAACGCGGGGATGACGCTCATCCTGAACGTCCACTACGGCGTGGACTACCTGAACGCGTTCTGGGACGGCGACGAGATGACCTTTGGCGATGGTGACGGCAACATCTTCAGCGGCTTCGCGCAGTCGCTCGACGTGGTCGCGCACGAACTGGCGCACGGCGTGACGCAGTACACGGCGAACCTCGAGTACTTCAGCCAGTCGGGCGCGCTCAACGAGCACTTCTCGGACGTGTTCGGCAGCGTGATCACACAGGCGCACCTCGGCCAGGACGCGGGCTCGGCCGACTGGTTGATTGGTGACGAGATCATGGGGCCGACGCTCTTTGGCGAAGCGCTCAGGTCGATGAAGGCGCCGGGGACGGCCTACGACAACGCGCTGCTCGGCCAGGACCCGCAGCCGGATCACATGTCCGGCTACTACGCGGGTCCCGGCGACAACCAGGGCGTGCACATCAACAGCGGCATCCCCAACAAGGCCTTCTATCTGGTGGCCACCGACATCGGCACGCCGACCGCGGGGAAGATCTGGTACCACGCGCTGCAGAACCTCTGGTACAACGCGAACTTCGCCGAAGCCGTGGACGTGATCGTGGAGTCGGCGCGGATCCTGACGAAGAACGGCGAGGCGCCGCTCGGATCCACGCAGGTCGTCCGGATGGCGTTCAAGGCCGTGGGACTGTAGGCCGAATCAGCCCAAGCTGCGTCAGGGCGGTGACGCCATCATCAAGGCCAACCTCCTCGGTGATCCTGCCGTTCTGCACGCGCACGACGGTCGTGCCGGTGAAGTGCATCTTCCTTCCCGAGGCCGCCGGCAGGGTTCCGGCGAGGAAGTCGCTGAACGCGGGACCCGTGTGCGTGCCGCCGCCGACCCACCGGCCTACGACATACTCGCCTTCGGCAATGAGATCGGCGGCTCCCGCAAACGAGAGATTGGGAAACGCCTGGCGAAATCCCGTCATGAACGCCCGCACGTCCTCGCGGCCGCGGCGCGGGGCGTGCAGCGAGTACTGCAGGAGCATGTCCGGCGCGGCGAGCTCGTCGATGACCGCGGGATTCCAGGGGTTGCCCCAGAACTCGGTGAACCATCGTCCAACGACGGCCTTGTTTCGGTCGATCATCGCGTCTCTCCCGGTTGTGAGCGTGGCGGCATCCAGTGGGGCCATGGCGGCGGCGCCCGCCGCCACGGTGCCGCCGGCCATCACGAGTGCATCCTTCGTGAACGCGCGGCGGCTCATCGTCTGTCCGTCGATCGTTGCGGGCGCGCCGGCGACCCCGGCGATCGTCTCGCGTCCTGGCATCCGTGCTTTCATCGCGTGCCCTCCTCACGTGGCCCGGACCCGACGTCCGGCCACGGACTGACGGTAGCGGCCATGGGGCCCGGGCTTCACTCCGCTTCTTGCGTCGAGAGTGGGGCGTCGCCGTGGTGCATCGAAGAGCCGCTGGCGTGAACGGCACGCGACGCATCCGTCACAGTGTGTGTCCGGCCTTGATGCGGTGGCCGGGCAACCGGCCATGTCGTGCGCGCGGTGGCCGCGGCGGCCGGCCCCGCACGATGGTCTCTCGACGCGCTCAGTCGCGAGGTGTGATGTGGCGAGCATGCATCGCTTGACGCTCCGGCTCTGCTGGCCGCCACAGCGGTCGACCTGTCGGCCCAGGCGCCGGCCTACGGATTCACCACCTTCCCGTGTCGGTTCTCCGGAAACGGCGAGCGCGTCTCCGGCAGGATCGGCCGCGGGAGTCAGGGTGTCATCGACATGGGGCGCCTCGGCAGGAGCGCGTTCAACTGGAGCATGTCAGGCGTGAATGACCTGGCCATCGAGCTGCCGAAGACCTGGCAGGGCGACGCGAAACTGTATCGGGCGCGCATGACGCGCGACGGCAAGAGGGCGATTCCGGCAGAAGAAACGGGGCCGCCGCCATCCGCCGTCGCGATGTACCGCGAGTTCAACACGGATGAGAAGGCGGCACTCCAACGTTACGCCGGCCGAACGCTCGTTCTCGAAGGGCGTCGTGGAACCCTGATCGAGATGAGCGGCGGCGGCGCAGCCGTTCACGTTCCCGATGGGTTCACGACTCGCGCGCTGGTGCTCGTCTTCGGCGACCTGAGAGATGTCAGCAGCATCGCCGAGGGGTCGCTCTTCCGCTTCACGTGCACGGTCGAGAGCTTCGACTATCGCTACGTCCACCTGCAGGATTGCTTGTCGTGCGTTGAGGGCCAAGGCACCTGGGCACGCGGGCACCTGGCACCTGGGCACCTGCGCACCCCGTGCACCTG
>CAZJBN010000092.1:0-1692 GCA_964543955.1 uncultured Bifidobacteriaceae bacterium | reverse complement strand
GCACCTGGGCACGCGGGCACCTGGCACCTGGGCACCTGCGCACCCCGTGCACCTGCGCACCCTGTGCACCTGTGCACCCTTTTCCGTGTGGTATAGTCGATAGTTCCTGCAATGCTGTATTACCTGCTCGTCACGGTTTACGTCCTCGTCTGCGCGCTGCTGATCGTGGTCATCCTGCTGCAGCAGGGCAAGGGCGGCGACATTGCCAGTGCGTTCGGCGGCGGCGGGGGCAGCCAGACGGCCTTCGGGGTCCGGTCGGGCGCCACGCTCCTGACGCGTGCGACATCGGTTCTGGCCGCGCTCTTCGTCGTGCTGTCGTTGACGCTGACGGTCTGGGGCCAGAGGGGTCCGGGTTCTGTCGTCGGGGGGATTGACGCGCCTCCACTGGCTCCTGCCCCGGCGGCCACGACACCGGCGCCGGCCGAGACACCGGCACAGCCGCCGGCCGAGCCGCCCGCGCAGCCGCCTGCATCGGGGACAACGCCTCCGCCGCAGTAGGCTGGAGACTTCATCAGCGGCCGGGACCTTGCCAGGTCATCCCGGTCGAGGACGTCGGGCCCGTCACCCTCGTCGGGCCCCACTTCATGCGGAAGTGGCGGAACTGGCAGACGCACCAGCTTGAGGGGCTGGCGTTCGCAAGAACGTGGGGGTTCGAATCCCCCCTTCCGCACCACATCTTCATTCGCCCTGATTCTTCAGGGCTTTTTGACGATCCGTCAGCCTCTTGTCCACCATTCGTCCACCAAATTTCTAGGTCAGCGTCCGTTAGAGCTCATGAACGAGCCGCCCGGCGGCGTTCCGTAGACTAGGTTGTCTTGGGATGTCAGATCGGCAGGAACGCGAGTCGATTGGTCCACTCGTCCGCTTCCGTGGCCGTCCAGATCAGCACCAGATCGTCCACCGCCTGTCGAGGGGCAAGATGCTGTGGAACCACCACGAGCCCCGGACTCTGCTGTCCCCGCACGAACTCCCTGAAGTGTCGAGGCATCGTCGTCTGGTCGTGGGTCACGAGGATGCGGCCATCGCGTCCGGCACGCGCGAGGACTTCCGGGTCGGCGAGGCCCGCCAACCCCGCAGCCGTGGCAGTTCTGAAGTCGATGGCAGGTACGCGTCTCAGCACCGCCGAAACGATGATCTGATTCAGATCCGCGTCTGCCTGATAGCGGATTGGCATTCAGCGGGTGAGCGTCTGCTTCTTGGCGTCTGCCAGCTTCTGGTAGAACATCGGGTCTGCATCCCGGGCTGCCTGTCGCGCGGCGCCGAAGTCCTGCCGGCGAGTCTCGAGGTACCGGTCGATGTCGTCCCGATGAGCCAGATAGTAGGTAATGGCGCCGTACACCTGCTCCAGGCTCAGGACCGGAAACGCCTGAGCGATGGTCTCCGCAGACTGGCCGTCGAGGAACGCGTACACGACGGAGTCCAGGGAGACACGCGTCCCAGCAATCACGTGCGCGCCGTCACGCTGCTCGATGTAAGTGTCGGTCATTCCCCTTCCCCCATCTTGAGGCTTGGAGCGGCTGGGATCAAGTTTCCAAGCCTGCCGAAGTCTTTCAGGCTCGTGCTGGATCGCCCGCACCCGCAAGACCGCTCACAAGGATCTGCGAGCGAAGTGGTAATGACTCGGTTCGTCCGCCTAACACTACTTTGTCAGATTCTCAGCGGAGGATCTCGCTGGAAGCTGATGGCTAGATT
>CAZJBN010000091.1:0-19202 GCA_964543955.1 uncultured Bifidobacteriaceae bacterium | reverse complement strand
ACCCGAGTTCGTCTGTGTCATCCGTGTTCGTCTGCGCCATCTGCGTTCGTCTGCGCCATCTGCGTTCGTCTGCGCCATCTGCGTTCGTCTGCGTCATCTGCGTTCGTCTGCGCCATCTGTGTTCGTCTGCGCCATCTGTGTTCAGCTGTGTCATCTGCGTCAACCTGGGTTACGATCGCGGGATGCGTCACTTCACGATGGCGGCAGTCTTTCTCCTGGCGCTTGGAGTGGTGGGACCAGCGGCGCAGGTCCGGACGGCCGATCCCGTCAAGCGGGGTCTCGACCTCTCGTCGTTCCCACGCACGATCCAGCTCGCGGAGAACGTCTACGGCTACGAGGAGATTCGGCAGCCTGGCTTCACGACGGTCAGTCTGTTCGTCGTCGGCGATGATGGCGTGCTGGTGGCGGACGGACAGGGCAGTCCTGACGCAACCAGGGCGATGCTCGATGCGATCCGAAAGGTGACGTCCAGGCCCCTGAAGTGGTACGTCATGGGGTCGGATCACGGCGATCACACTGCCGGGAACTCCGTCCTGCCGAGGGATCTCACTTACATCGTCCACCCGAACTCGCGCGCGCAGCTCGAGCGCGACGCGGCCAATCCCCGGCGTCGGCCCGGCGCACCGCCGGTCGTGGTGCCGCCGTCGGCAATGACCGCCGACCGACAAGTGATCGACGTCGGTGGCATCGAGGTGGAAGTGCTGTTTCTGGGCCGCGCCCATACCGGTGGCGACCTGATGGTGCATCTGCCGGCCAGCAGGATCCTCTTCATGAGCGAGGCTTACCTCAATCGCGTGTTCCCGGCCATGCGGTCGGCGTACCCGACCGAGTGGGTGGACGTTCTCGAGAAGGCGCTGGCCATGGACGTGGACCGCTATATCCCGGGTCACGGGTTCATCGAGGATCCGAAGACCTCACGTGAGGAACTGGTCGAGTTTCGGAAGGCTCTGGAGGCGGTGATTGGTGAAGTGCGCCGGCTCTATCAGCACGGGCTGTCAGCCGACGAAGCCGTGAAACAGGCGGCGTGGGGCCCGTACGCGGACTGGTTCCTTGCCGACCAGCAGGGGCCGATAGCCGTCCGCAAGGTGTACGAAGAGATCGAAGGCGCGCTGAAGTAGACGCCGAGCCCACGTTCATGCCCGCTGCCATGCCGCAAACCTACGAGTCGCACGCCCATCGACCGCTCCCGACCCAGATCGCCATGGCGCTCTGGCTGCTGGCGGCCGTCGCCTTTGTCGGAACCATCGCATTCGAATGGAACACACGGGACGTGGCGATTGGATTCCTGATGGCGTCCATTGTCGTCCTGATCGCGACGAGCCGGCTGTACACCGTGGGCCTGCAGGACCGCATCATCCTGCTCGAGATGAAGATCCGATGCGCGGAGGTCCTGCCGGCCGGAGAGGATCGGAAGCTGGCGAGGCTCTCGCCCAAGCAGGTGGTCGCCCTGCGGTTTGCCTCCGACGCCGAGCTGGGCGAGCTGCTGGAGCGGGCGGTCCGCGAGCAGCTCTCGCCACGCGACATCAAGAAGGCGATCAGGTCCTGGACGCCGGATCTTCTCCGCACGTGACTCCGGACGAGAAGGCCGAGGTCGTTGCGCTCATCGAGGCGCACGAGCGAACGCTGGCCGTGTGCCGGGCCTGTGCGGAGACCACGCGCGATCTCGCGTGGGAGGTCAAGCGCGGCAGCACGCCGCCCGCAGAGGCGCTGCAGGCCACGCTCGACGAAGCCGAGCGGGTGTTGCAGGACCTCGGGAAGATCGAGATCGCGATCGCCGAGATGAAGGCAGCGCTCTGGTGACTGACGCGCTCTTTCTGGCCTTTCTCGCGCAGCACGACGATGAGGCGTGGCGCCGGGTGGTGGATCGTCTGGAGCAGGCGATCCATCCGGTCGACCGTACGCCGACACGCATCTGGTTCCACCTGTTTCCCATGCGCCTGCAGCGCGCGATCGACCTGTCTGCGAATCCTTCGGCTCTCGAGGACTACCTGCGGCTCGAAGGCCGCTGGCGCCTGGCCGATCACCGCGAGACATCGCATCGCTTCCTGTTCGGCCATCGCTACTGGCCCGAGATTGTCGCGGCCGTTCGCCGGTACTCCACGCAGCCCGTCGTGCCGGGCAGCCTGGACCTGGCGGCGCAGATTCAGGAGATCGCGCGCGGTGCCGCGGCTGAGCTGGGTACCGATCCGTCATGGATTGTCGGCATCACGGCCGTGGCGGTCCGCACCCTCCAGCAGGCAGGCCTCGGCGAGACCCCAACCGACGGGTCGCGTGCGAAAGGGCCACACCCAGGAGGGCGCGATGCCGCGAATCCCGATCGCATGCTCGCCAGGCGCCTCGGCGGTCGGGGACAGGGGCTGCTCGGGTTCCTGAGGCGGCGTCGTGTCTGGACCGTGTCGTTCGACGAGCGCGATCCGGTCGCCACCTTTCCGCTGATCGACGGCCAGCACATCACGACGGCGGCGGCCCTCGACACGCGCAACCATCGTGCGCGCGATCCGCGGTGTACCGAAGGACCAATCCCCGTCCAGTGCCGGTCGTGCTCGTGCGGCACCTGCTGGGTCGGCATCCTCGACGGCGCCGAGACGCTCTCGCCCGTCGATGCGCAGGAGCGTGCCACGATCGCGGCGCTCGGCTACATCGACTCTGACGAGTCGCACCCGATCATCCGGCTCGCGTGCATGGCCGAGGCCCGCGGGCCGCTGTCGATCGTCGTCCCGCCCTGGAACGGGCAGGTGGGCGCGCGGCTGCAACGCGCCGGCCGTGCCACGTAGAATACCCGGAGCCTCCATGATGCCCGTCCCGAGGAGAGCCTGCGCCGCATGATTCGCAAACCCGTCGTCCTCATCACCGGCGCCGGTGGCGAAATCGGCCATGGGCTCATCGAGCGCCTGGCCGCCGATCGCGATCGCGGAGTCATCACGCTCGACGTGAACCCGCTGCAGGGTGGCCTCGCGCGGCTGGTCCAGCGTGAGTTCACCGGATCCATCCTCGACCACGCGCTCCTCGAGCGCATCATGTCTGAGTACGAGATCGACGCCGTGTTCCACCTGGCGGCGCTCCTGTCGACGCGAGCCGAGTTCACGCCCGTAACCGCGCACCAGGTCAACGTGGAGGGAACGCTGCTCCTGCTGGAGTTCGCGCAGCATGAGGCGGAGTCGCACGGCCGCCCCGTGGTGTTCCTGTATCCCTCCTCGATTGCCGCGTACGGTCTGCCGGACCTCGCCACCAAGGCGCGCGTCGCCCGCGTTGCGGAAGACGACTTCAACACGCCGACGACGATGTATGGGTGCAACAAGCTGTACTGCGAGCAGCTCGGCCGCTACTACGCGAGGTTCTACAAGCAGCTCTCGGCCACCGGGCAGGCCGGGCGCGTCGACTTCAGGAGCGTGCGGTTTCCCGGGCTCATTTCCGCGGTGACCGTACCGTCGGGCGGCACCTCCGACTACGCACCCGAGATGATTCACGCGGCGGCTCGCGGCGAGCCCTACTCCTGCTTCGTACGGCCGGACACGCGCATCCCGTTCATGGCCATGCCCGATGGCGTCGAGGCACTGCTGGCGCTGGCCTCTGCGCCGCGCGAACGGATCACCCGCACGGCGTACAACCTCTCGGCATTCAATCCCTCGGCGGAGGAGGTGCGCGAGGAGGTCGTCGAGGCGTTTCCGGATGCCGTCATCACGTGGGCGATTGACGCCAAGCGGCAGGGAATCGTGGACACGTGGCCGGCCGACGTGGACGACACCGCGGCCCGCCGCGATTGGGGCTTTCTGCCCCGCTACGACTTCGGGCGGGCGTTCCGGGAGTACCTGATTCCGACGATTCGGCAGCGCTACGCCGTGCCGGGCGCGTGAATCGTTGGCTGGCGAGTCCATGCGCTGCGTCGAGATCTCGTCGTTCGGGCCGCCAGACGTGCTGACGTTCGTCGAGCGGCCGGACCCGGTGCCCGCACCGGGCGACGTGCTGATCGATGTCCATGCGGCCGGCGTCAACCGGCCGGACGTCATTCAGCGCCTGGGCAAGTACCCGCCTCCGCCGGGCGCGCCGGATCTGCCGGGGCTCGAAGTCGCCGGTCACGTCGCCGCGATCGGGTCTGCGGTCGAGCGGTGGAAGGTTGGCGATGCCGTCTGCGCGCTGGTCGCCGGCGGCGGCTACGCCGAACGTTGCACCGCGCCGGAGGAACAGTGCCTACCCATCCCGCACGGTCTCTCGATGATCCAGGCGGCGGCGCTGCCCGAGACCTTCTTCACGGTCTGGACGAACGTCTTCGAGCGAGGGCGTCTGGCCGAGGGCGAATGGATTCTCGTTCATGGCGGGTCGAGCGGCATCGGGACGACCGCCATTCAGCTTGCCTCCGCGTTTGGCGCCCGCGTCATGGCGACGGCGGGTACGCCGGAGAAGTGCGATGCCTGCCGCCGCCTCGGCGCAGCGCATGCGTGGAACTACAGGACCACCGACTGGGTTGAAACCGTCCTGGAGGCGACAGGCGCCCGCGGCGCCGATGTCGTCCTCGACATGGTCGGCGGCGACTACACCGCGCGCAATATCTCGACGCTCGCGATGGACGGCAGGCTGGTGCAGATTGCCTTTCTCAGGAGCCCGCGCGTGGAGATCGATTTCTCGGTCGTGATGCGGCGTCGCCTCTGGCTGACGGGATCGCTGCTGAGGCCGAGGACGCCGGCCGAGAAAGGCGCGATTGCGGCAGCGCTCGAGGCACGGGTGTGGCCGCTCGTCGAGGCCCGTCGCGTCTCTCCGGTCATCGACAGCGTCTTCCCCCTCGCGCGCGCGGCCGACGCACACCGCCACATGGAGGCGGGCGTGCACATCGGCAAGATCGTCCTCGACGTTCACGCGTGATCCGGGAGACCGTGGCCGAAGCGCTCTTCACCCGCCGCTTTGCGCTGATGTTCGCGTACAGCTTCACGGTCTTCCTGTCGGTGTTCCAGTTGCTGCCGACCGCGCCCTTCCACATCCTCGCGCTCGGGGGATCGCATGCCGCCGCCGGCCTCTTCCTGGGCCTGCTGACGTACGCCTCGGCGCTGTCGGCGCCGTTCACCGGTGCGGTCGCGGACCGTGTGGGCACGCGTCGCGTGCTGCTCGTCTCGAGCGCCGCGATCGCCGTGTTCACCGCGCTCTATGCGGTCGTGCCCGGCTACCAGGCGATCCTGGCACTGGTGGTCGTGCACGGCGTCTTCTGGTCGGGCCTCCTCTCGGCCTCGGGCGCGTATGTGACGGACATGGTGCCGCCGGCCCGCCGTGCCGAAGGGCTCAGCTACTGGGGCTTCGCAAGCGTGATCGCCGTATCGGCCGCCCCGGCGCTCGGGTTGTGGGTGTTCGATCGCGGAGGCTGGGTCGCACTCTCCCTGGAGATCACCGTCCTCAACATCATCATGGCGATCATCGCGTGGCGCCTTCCGCCCGACCTGCCACGGGCGGTCGCGCACGTTCGGCGCCTCGGTGACGTCATCGAGTGGCGCGTGCTCGCTCTCGGGATGACCCTCTTCCTGTACTCGTTCAGCTACGGGGGCATTACCAGCTTCGCGGCCATTCACGCGGAACAGCAGGGCGTGACGCCCAGGGCGCTCTACTTCACCGTCTTCGCCATTGCCGTCATCGTCACGCGGCCGTTCATCGCGCGCTATGCGGACCGCGCGGGCCACCAGCGCGTGATCATCCCGTGCCTGGCGATGGTCGTCGCGGGGGTGGCGCTCCTGGCGGCCGCCTCGACGCGAACGGGCTTCGTCATCTCGGCGCTCGCCTTTGGCACCGGTTTCGGGTCGGCCTATCCCGTCTTCGTCGCCCAGCTCATGCAGCGCGTCGACGATCGGCGCCGGGGCGCCACGTTCGGCGCGCTCATCGGCGCATTCGACACCGGGATCGGCACGGGATCGATCGTGATCGGATGGGCAGGCGAGCACTACGGGTTCGTCCGCGCGTTTGGCGGCGCGGCAATGCTCGCGGCCCTGTCGATCCCGTACTATCTCTACATGGGGAGGGTGTGGTGGAATACGTCCGCCTCGGCACGACCGGACTGACGGTTTCGCGACTGTGCCTCGGCACGATGACCTACGGGACGCCGTCGTGGCGGCCGTGGGTCCTCGACGAACAGGCCAGCCGTCCGTTCATCAAACGTGCGCTCGAGCACGGCATCAACTTCTTCGACACGGCCGACATGTACTCGCGCGGCGCCAGCGAAGAGGTCGTCGGGCGCGCCCTCAGGGACATGGCGTCGCGCGACGCCGTCGTGATTGCCACGAAGGTGTTCTACCCGATTGCCGACCATCAGAACGCCGGCGGGCTGTCGCGCAAGCACATCATGGAGGCCATTGACGGCTCGCTGCGACGGCTCGGTACGGACTTCGTGGACCTGTACCAGATTCACCGGTTCGATCCGAACACGCCGATCGAGGAAACCCTCGCGGCGCTGCACGATGTCGTCAAGGCGGGGAAGGCACGCTACATCGGGGCGTCCAGTATGTTCGCCTGGCAGTTCACGAAAATGCTCTACACGCAGCGCCTGCATGGCTGGACGCGCTTCGTCTCCATGCAGAACCACTACAACCTGATCTACCGGGAAGAGGAGCGGGAGATGCTCCCGCTCTGTCGCGAGGAGGGGATCGGGGTCATCCCGTGGAGCCCGCTGGCGCGCGGGTTCCTGGCCGGCAACCGGCAGCGGGGGCGGCAGGACGCCACCGAGCGGGAGCGCACCGACACGTACGGCCACGATCTCTACTACACCGACGAGGACTACACCGTTGCCGAGCGCGTCGTCGCGGTCGCGAATCAGAAAGGCGTGCGACCCATCCAGGTCGCGCTCGCGTGGGTGCTCGGCCAGTCCGCGGTGACCGCACCGATCATTGGCGCTTCGCGGCTCGAGCAGCTCGATCAGCTCGTCGCCGCGATGGACATCACGCTCACAGACGAGGAAGCCGCTCAGCTGGAGGAACCCTACCGCCCGCACAAGGTGCTGGGGCATGGGTGAAAGGAAACCACGAAGAGACGAAGAACGCGAAGCGCACGAAGAATCCTGACGTCAGCCCAAGAGGCGTCGTGGCCTTCGTCGTTCTTCGTTTGTTCGCGGTTTCTCGTTCTACGCGGTCACCGGCGTCGGGTCGTAGTTGAGCACGGGCCGCAGCCACTTCTCGACCTCGTCGGTCGATGTCCCCATCCGGCGTGCGTACTCCGTCACCTGGTCTTGTGCGACTCGCTGGATGTTGAAGTACTTCGCCCGCGGATGCGACAGGTAGAGGCCGCTCACGCTGGATGGCGGCGTCATCGCGCAGGATTCGGTCAGCGCCATGCCGATGGCGCGCGCGCCGAGCAGGTCGAACAGGCGCGGCTTGAGGCTGTGGTCCGGGCACGCCGGGTAGCCGAATGCCGGCCGGATGCCCTGGAATCTCTCGGCGACGAGATCGTCGTGCGAGAGCGACTCGACGATGCCCCAGTCCTGGCGGGCGCGGGCGTGCAGATACTCCGCAAAGGCCTCGGCCAGCCGGTCGGCCAGCGCCTTGACGATGATGGCCGAGTAGTCGTCGTGCTCGGCCTCGAACTTCCGGACGAGCACATCGGCCCCGAGGCCGGCCGTGACGGCAAAGGCGCCGACATAGTCCGCGGTGCCGCTCCCGCACGGCGAGACGAAATCGGCGAGGCTCCGGTTCGGCTTGTCGTCGGCGATCGCTTCCTGCTGGCGCAGCATCGGGAAGCGAACGAGCTCGGACGTTGACGCCGGGGCTGAAGCCCCGGCGCTCCGCGAATTGCCGGCAGCCCCGGCGCTCCGTGCCTGTCGGTTCCCGGCTCCCGGTTCCCGGTTCCCGTCAGGCTCGTACAAGACGATGTCGTCTCCGTCCGCGCAGGCCGGCCAGAAGCCATAGACGCCCCGCGCGCGCAGGAGCCTGCCGTCGACCATGCGTTGCAGGAGCTTCTGCGCCTGCGCGTACAGGTCGCGCGCGGCCTCGCCGTGCCGCGGGTCGTCCAGGATGGCGGGGAAGCGCCCCTTCAACTCCCAGGCGGAGAAGAAGAACGTCCAGTCGATGTACGGCACGATGGTCGAGAGGTCGACGTCCACCTGCCGGGCGCCGAGGAACGCGGGTACCGGAGGCGTGTCGAAGTCGACGACGAGGCGGTTGGCGCGGGCCCGGGCGTAGGACAGCGTGGGCCGCTCGGCGCGCTTCCCGTACTGCTCGCGGAGCTTCGCCTGCTCCGCGAGGTTGGTCGCGACGAACGACGCCGCGGCCGTCCCGCTCAAGAGGCTGCTCACGACGTCGGTGACGCGTGAGGCGTCGGGCACATGCACCGTCGCGTGGCTGTACGCCGGCGCCACCTTGACGGCCGTGTGCTGCCGACTCGTCGTCGCGCCGCCAATGAGCAGCGGCAGTGTCATGCGGCGCCGCTCCATCTCGCTCGCGACGTAGACCATCTCGTCGAGCGACGGCGTGATGAGCCCGCTCAATCCGACGATGTCCACCTTGCGATCGACCGCTTCCTGCAGGATGCGATCGCACGACACCATCACGCCCAGGTCGACGACCTCGTAGCTGTTGCAGCCGAGCACCACGCCCACGATGTTCTTGCCGATGTCGTGGACGTCGCCCTTGACCGTCGCGAGGAGCACGCGGCCCTGCGCGCCGGCGCCGGACTCGGCCTTCTCCGCATCCATGAACGGCTCGAGGTAGGCGACCGCGCGCTTCATCGCGCGGGCGCTCTTGACCACCTGCGGCAGGAACATCTTGCCCGCGCCGAAGAGATCCCCGACCACCTTCATGCCGTCCATGAGGGGACCCTCGATGACGAGCAGCGGCCGCCCGTACTTCGCGCGCGCCTCCTCGGCGTCCTGCTCGATGAAGTCCACCATGCCGTGCACGAGCGCGTGGCTCAGCCGCGCTTCGACCGTCCCCTGCCGCCACTGCAAGTCGGTCTCGCGCTTCGATCCGGCCCCCTTCACCGTCTCGGCGAACGTGACCATCCGCTCGGTGGCATCCGGCCGCCGGTTGAAGATGATGTCCTCGACGTGCTCGAGCAGTTCCGGCGGGATGTCCTCGTACACCACGAGTTGACCCGCGTTGACGATGCCCATGTCCAGGCCGGCCTTGATGGCGTGGAACAGGAACGCGGAGTGGATGGCTTCGCGCACGACCTCGTTGCCGCGGAAGGAGAACGACAGATTACTGATGCCACCGCTCACCTTGACGCCGGGGCACGTCGCCTTGATCTGCCGCGTCGCCTCGATGAAGTGCCTGGCGTAGTCGTTGTGCTCCTCGAGCCCCGTCGCAATGGCCAGGACGTTCGGATCGAAGATGATGTCGGACGGATCCACGTCGGCCTGCTCGGTGAGCAGCTCGTAGGCACGCTGGCAGATCGCGACTTTGCGCTCCACGGTATCGGCCTGGCCCGTTTCGTCGAAGGCCATGACGACCATGGCGGCGCCGTAGCGGCGCACCGTCCGCGCCTTGTCGAGAAAGTCGGCCTCGCCCTCCTTCAGGCTGATGGAGTTGACGATGCCCTTGCCCTGCACGCACTTCAGGCCGGCTTCGATGACGGACCACTTCGAGCTGTCCACCATGATCGGCAGGCGCGCAATCTCGGGTTCGGTGGCGATGTAGTTGAGGAACTCGGTCATGCAGGCTGCCGAGTCCAGCATGCCCTCGTCCATGTTCACGTCGAGGATGTTGGCCCCTCCGCGCACCTGGTCGAGCGCGACTTCCGCGGCGCCCGTCCAGTCGCCTGCCTTGACGAGGCGCTCGAAGCGCTTGGAGCCGGTGACGTTCGTGCGCTCGCCGATCATCTGGAAGTTCGAGTCCGGACGGATCACGAGCGGCTCGAGGCCGGCGAACCGGGTCAGGCCGGTCAGGGCGCTGCCGGATGCCGGCGGTTCGCCGGAACTGCGCCCCGTGGCTCGCGGCGGGACACCCTCGACGCCCCTGGCGATGGCCGCAATGTGATCGGGCGTCGTGCCGCAGCAGCCGCCGATGATGTTGACGAAGCCGCTCTGGGCGAACTCCTTGACGAGGTCGGCGGTCTCGTCCGGCGCCTCGTCGTACTGGCCGAAGGCGTTCGGCAGCCCGGCATTCGGGTAACACGTGACGTAGCCGGTCGCGATGCGGGCGAGCTCGGCGAGAAACGGGCGCATCTCCCGCGCGCCGAGCGCGCAGTTGAGACCAACCGAGAACGGCCGCGCGTGCTCCACCGACACGTAGAACGCGTCGAGCGTCTGCCCGGACAACGTGCGACCGCTCCGGTCCGTAATCGTGGCCGAGATCATCAGCGGCAGGCGCCTGCCGGTGTCCGCGGCCGCCTGGTCGATGCCGACGAGCGCCGCCTTGGCGTTGAGCGTATCGACAATGGTCTCGACGAGGAGCAGGTGGCACCCGCCGCGGATGAGGCCGCGCGCCTGCGCGCGGTACGCCTCGCGCATCTCGTCGAAGGTGACCGATCGGAGCGCCGGGTTGTTGACGTCGGGCGAGATCGACAGCACCTTTGTCGTCGGGCCCATGGATCCGGCCACGAACCGCGGGCGGTCGGGCGTCTTCTGCGTCCACTCGTCGGCCACGCGCCTCGCCAGGCGCGCGGCCGTGTCGTTCAGCTCCTCGGCAACCGCCTCCAGACCGTAGTCGGCCTGCGAGATGGCGGTGGAGCTGAAGGTGTTGGTCTCGATGATGTCGGCGCCCGCTTCGAGGTACTGTGCGTGAATGCCGGCGACGGCGTCCGGCCGCGTGAGCACCAGGACATCGTTGTTGCCCTTGAGATCGTGCGGATGAGCGGCGAACCGATCGCCGCGAAAGTCCGCTTCGGTGAGCCCGAGCCGCTGGACCATGGTGCCCATGGCCCCGTCGAGCACGAGAATCCGCTCCGCGAGCGCGCGTTCGAGCCCCGACATATCGAAGGAGTGATCGTCAGCCATCAATGTCTCGCTTTCCGGCGCGGCGGCCTGGTGCCCACGGCGATGAGCACGACGAATGGGTCGCCCTGGTTGCGCGCGCCGACGCGCACCTGGATGTCGGTCAGGCCCGCGCCCGCCAGCAGATCGCGGAGCTGATCGTCGGTGAAGCCGAGCCAGCGATCGCCGAGCGCGCCGTGCACCCACGATTCGTCGTGGCGGCGCAGATCGAGCACGAGGAGCCGGCCCTCGTCGCGCAGGATGCGCACGGCTTCGGCGACCGCCCGCGCCGGATCGGCCGCATGATGCAGGGCCTGCGACAGGAGCGCCACGTCCATGGTCTCGTCGTCGATGGGCAGGCGCTCGAGATCGCCGCGGCGCCACGTGATGTTCCTGACGCGCCGCCGCGACGCCAGCGCACGCGCGCGGCCGAGCACTTCGCTCGACCGATCGACCGCCACGACGCGGCGCGCCCACTGCGCGGCCTCGAGCGAGAGGTAGCCTTCGCCGCAGCCGAGGTCCGCCACGTCCAGCTGCGGCAGCAGCAGCCCGAGGGCGCGAGACCAGGCGGCCCAGCTGCGGCCGGGCACGAGCTGGCGGCCATCGCGCGTGTCGGGACCCGCATGGCGATCGAAGTTCTCGCGCCTGAGCCTCAACACCTCCTGCAGCCGGGCATCGTCGGCCTTGAGGCCCCCGCCTGCGGCGGCCGCGTCGAACTGGGCCTCGAGCAGCGGCCAGAGCGGCCGGCCGTTGGTGGCGGCCTGGATGGTGGGGGACAGGCGGTAGTAGGTGTAGGCGCCGATGCGTTCCTCGACCACGAGGCCGGCATCCTCGAGAAGGCCGAGATGGCGGGAGACGCCCGACTGTGCGAGGCCGAGGACGCCGGTCAGCTCCTTGACGTTGAACCGGTCGGTGGCGAGGACCCGGAGGAGCCGGAGGCGGGCTTCGTCGCCGAGCAGGCGGTAGAGCGCTGAGGCCTCCTTCATATCTATCAATGTAGATGAATCGATTGAAATGCGCAAGCTCAGGGCATTCCGCGATTGCGCGCCGCCCATCGACAGGGGGATAATCGTCGGTCTGTCGCGTCAGAAAGGGGACGGGCCTCTTTCTGCGTCGGCACGTGGAAGAGGGCCCGTGCCCTTCCACCAGCCGCCAACTTTCACCGAGGAGAGGCGCCGCTGACGGTCCCCGCCGCACGGGGAGTCGCCGGCGTCTGAACGACCATGGGCATTCTCGACAGGCTTCGTCCGCAGTCCAAGCACACGCATCCCGATCCCACCGTTCGCATCGAGGCGGTCCACGAGGCCGACGCGGCCGACCACGCGACGCTGTCGGCGTTTGCCAAGGACGACCAGGACGTCCGCGTGCGCCGTGCCGCGATCTCGCGACTGGCCGACGCGGCGACGCTCGCCGACGTGGCGCGGAACGAGTCCGACGCCTCGCTGCGCGAGCACGCCGTGGCGCAGCTGGCCGAGCGGGCCGCGCGACACGACGAGGCCGTGGCTGGCCCGGCCGTGGCCGCACTCATCGCGCTCGGCCGCGAGCGCGACCTTGCCGTCGTGGCCAAGGGCCCCGGGCCCGAAGGCGTGCGCCGGCAGGCGGTGTCCGCCCTTCGCGACCAGAAGATCCTGGCCAGTGTGGCGCGGCATGCGGCCGAAGCCGGTCCCCGCATGCTCGCGGTCGGACGAGTCATCGACCCGGCCGAACTCGAAGGCGTGACCCTGCGCGGCGACCACGCGGACGCGGCCGTGGCGGCCCTCGATCGGCTCGACGCGCCTTCGGTGGAGACGCTCACCGCGATCAGCCAGAAGGCGAAGACCAAGGCCGCGCAGAAGCGGGCCCGCGCGCTGCTGCGCGCCGTCGAGCCGCAGGAGCCCCCCGACGCGACGCCGGCCATCGACTACAAGGACGCCGATCAACAGCGCGCCCATGACCTCTGCCTGCAGATGAGCGCGCTCGGCACGACGAGCGACATGGCCGTGGTCCGCGAGGGCTACGGGGCCGCGCGCGTCGCGTGGGTCGAGCTGCTGGCCGATGCGGACATCCAGCCGGAACGCGTCACGAACTTCGAGGCGGCGTCGGAGACCGTGCGCAACCGCCTCGCGGCCGACGAGGAAGCGCGCCGCGAAGCCGAACGTGCGCGCGAAGCGCTGGAGCGCGAGCAGGCCGAGCGCGCCGAGGTGTGCGCCGCGATCGAGCGCCTGCAGGGCGACGACATCCTGGATCGGGTCGCCGAGTTCCGCGCGACATGGGAGGGCATGCCGCCCATGCCCGACGCGTGGCTGGCCGAGATGGAGCATCGCTACGCGGAGGCGGTCCGGGCGGCGGAGCGCCGTCACGAGCGCCGGCAGGCCGCCGTCGCCCTCGCCGAGCGTCTGCCGACCATTGTCCCGGAGATCGAGGCGCTGGCGGCGACCGACGACTACGCGTCGGTCCGGAGCCAGTGGTTCGCGCTGCGCAAGCAGTGGCTGGCCATCGCGCGTGACCTGCCGATCGAGCCCGAGCTCGCGGCCCGCTACGAACAGGCCGCCCAGGCCATCGAGGCCAGGGAGCAGGTCCTCCGATCATCGAAGGTCGAGGACCAGCAGAAGAACCTCCAGCGATTGCAGGCGCTGGTCCAGGATCTCGAGAAGCGCGCGGCGGCCGAATCGCTGACGCTCAAGGGCGCGGACGGCCTCATGAAGGACATCAAGCTCGCCATCGGGACGATGGGACCCCTGCCGACGAGGCAGGACCGTGACGACCTCACCGTCCGCCTGCAGGCCGTCCGCGCGAGCCTCCAGCCGCGCATCCAGGAGATGCGCGAGTCCGAGGAGTGGAAGCGCTGGGCCAACGTCCAGGTACAGGAAGAGCTGTGCGTGAAGATGGAGGCGCTCATCGCGGTCGCCGACGAGGACCCCGAGAAGGCCGCGACCGAGATGAAGGCGCTCCAGGAGCGATGGAAGCCCGTCGCCGCGGCGCCACGCTCCCAGGCCGGTGCGCTCTGGACGCGCTTCAAGGCGGCGCAGGACCAGGTCTACGAGAAGTGCAAGGACTTCTTCGCGCAGCAGGCCGTCGAGCGGGCCGGGAACCTCGAGGCGAAGACGGCGCTCGTCGAGCAGGCCGAGGCCCTCAAGGATTCGACCGACTGGGTGCGGACCGCGGACGCCATCAAGGCGCTGCAGGTGGAATGGAAGCGCATCGGCACGGTGACGCGCGGCCACGAGCGCGCCATCTGGGAGCGCTTCCGCGCAGCGTGCGACGCGTTCTTCACCCGCCGCCAGGAGGACCTCAAGCAGCGCAAGCAGGACTGGACCGAGAACCTCCGCCGCAAGGAGGCGCTCGTCGCCGAGGCCGAGCAGCTCGCGCAGTCGTCGGAGTGGGAGAAGTCGGCCGCGCGCATCAAGCAGCTGCAGATCGAGTGGAAGAGCATTGGTCCGGTGAAGCGCAGCAAGTCGGAAGCGATCTGGCAGCGCTTCCGTGCGGCATGCGACCTCTTCTTCGAGCGGTTCAAGAACCGTGATTCGGTGGCGCTCCAGGGCAAGGTCGTCGATCGCGAGACCGCCGTGGCCGAACTCGAAGCGCTCGTTCCCGACCCGGCGGCGCCCGACGCGCCGATGCCGGAGGATCTCTATGCCCACGTGCAGGCCGCCCGCGCACGGTGGGTGCAGGGACCGGAACTGCCCCGCCACACGCTCGCCCCGCTCGCCGATCGCGTCAACGATGCGCTGCTGGCGCTCGTCACGCGGTGGCCGGACGCGTTTGCCGGGTCCGACCTCGATCCCGCAGCCACGCGCGAGCGCATGCAGAAGCTCGTGGCGAAGGTCGAGAAGCTGCTGCCGGCCGAGAGTGCCGAACCGGTGAAGGACCTGTCGCCGGCCGAACTCCTGGCACGCCAGTGGCGCGAGGCGCTGGCGGCCAACACGATGGGCGCCGGCGCCGCACGCCAGGCCGAGGACGCCCGCCAACGCGCCGCGGAGCAGGAAGTGCGGAGCGCGCAGTCGGCGTGGAACCGCCTCGGTCCGCTGCCCGTCGACGAACGCAAACCCCTCCAGGATCGTTTCGACCGCGCGGTGCGGAAGTTCTTCGAGATGAAGCGGAGGAGCGCCGCGCGGGCTTGACGGCTCGCGCGCGAATCAGGGATCCACGTTCGGAGGTAGCCGCATGACCGTGTCCGGCTCTGTTCGTGAAGCCGATCCGTCCCTCGTGACGGTCTGCCACATTACCTACGCGCTCCACGCGCTGGGCCTGGCCATCGGCGCCTTCGGCGCATCGACCGTCGTCGGCGCCTTCATCTTCGGCTGGCCGTCCATCATCGCCGTCATCGTCAACTACATCAAGCGGGGCGAGGCGCGAGGCACGTGGCTCGAATCGCACTTCTCATGGCAGATCCGGACGTTCTGGCTGGCCATGTTCTGGGCCATCGTCATCGGCGTACTCGGGCTGCTGCTGGCCATCGTCGTCATCGGGTTCGCCGTCTGGGTGATCGGCCTCTTCGTCCTCGGCGTCTGGGCCATCTACCGCATTGCAACGGGCTGGCTCAGGCTGAGGGATCGCCGGCCGGTATAGGAGAGGCGAGCCGCCGCTCGAGTGCAGCGCGTCGGCGGCCCGTCGTGGACTACCTGCGGCCTTTGCCTTTCCCTGGCTTGCCCACCGTCGCCTGCCGGTAGGCGTGCTGATACCACGCGTAGGCCGTCCGGTAGTCGAACTCCATCTCTGCCTGATTGCCGCGTGCCATGTACCCATCGGCGTGGCCGACGGGATAGCCGGCCTGTCGATGCTGCTGGATCGTGTCGGCGACGATGTCCCGCACCATGGAGAGCAGCCCGCCATAGGGTTCGGGCAGGTAGAGCACCGACAAGACCACATCGCTCATCAGCTGTCGTTCGATGTCGACGCGCGTCGGCAGCCCGTCCACCGGACCGCCGCCACCACCACCGCCTCGGCCGAGGAGCACGGTGACGTCCTGGGCCACCTGCTGCAGTGTCGTATTGGCGTGATCGACGCTCGCCTGCGTGGCGCGAGTGGATACCGGCTGATCGAGGTTGTTCAGGTCCAGGTCGAAGTCGAGGCCAGCCAGGGTGGCGCTCATGGTCGCCAGGGTCGTGCTCATGGACGCCAGCGTCGTGCGTGTCTCTTCGTGGAACGCGAAGACCAGGCAGTAGCGCACCTTCGTTGAGCTGAAGGTCGAGGCCTTGTCGATGACCGTCCCCACGGTGTTGACGAACTCGCCGGCCTGCTTCCGCTTGTTCGACTTGACCGTCCCGCTCACGAAGCCCGCGACGCCAACCTCGCCGGCGAACTCCGTCTCGCCGATGACCTTGAGGAGTCCGCCAATCACCTGGACCACGACGCCAACGCCCGTCGCGCCCGTCGTCCACCGCTGGATCCGATCCGCGTACTCGACCACGGGACCGCACACGTCCTCGCGCGCCTCCATGACCAGGTTGACCACGAAGCGCGTCTCCGGGATGAGCTCGCGCACGCGATCGCGCAGGTCGGATTCCAGCACCTCCTGGAACACCCGGTACATCGGATACAGGAGGCGTGGGGGCGCCGCCTGCACCAGCGTGACCAGCTGCGAGAGGTCGGGGTTGACCGGAGCCCCGCTGGACTCGAGAACCGCGTCGGTGAGATCCACGCTCAGCGCCAGGAAATCGACCAGGTTCGCCCGGAAGGCCGTGCACACATCGGCACACTGTCCGCCGGGCGCGAAGTCCGCGAGGCCGGCCGATTCCTCGTTGAGAATGGCCACGCCCTCCGTGATGGCGTTGTCGATGAACTGCTGCAGCTGCGGCGTCATGTAGCCGGCTCCGAGCCGTACCTGTGTCCGGACTTCCTCGGCGGCCGCTCGCGCAGCCTGCGCCTGCGTGATCGCTGTACTCACCCGGTTCTGGATGTTCTGGACGATGTCCAGGATGTCGGCGAGTTGCGCCGACGCTCCGCGCGGCAGAGCGATGACCATCGCGGCTGCGGCCACGCCGATTTTTAACGACCGTGATCCCCTTCGATACGCTCGAGCCATCTTGTCCTCCAGGCCTGCCGGTCAACGACACGCCGGCCCGGTAGCAGGCGAGCCGGCTGCCCGGTCGAGTATCGGGGCGCGAGGCTGTGGGGGCAAAGGGCATGCCTGTCGTCTGGACGTGGCACTGCAACCCGCTGTAAACACAGGCATTGGGCAGCCATGTGGCCGACCGAAGGAACGCTCGTGCCCCGCGCCGGCTGGGCTGTAGTAGAGTCTCCGGCAGCGCTGCAGCCTGCGGCTGACGAGTCCGATGCCCGACCGCAGTAAACACACACGACGATACCGCTTCGGTACCTTCGAGGTTGACTTCCGGCTCGGAGAGCTCAGGAAGGGGGGCCTCCGGCTGCGGGTTGGCGGCCAGCCTCTCCAGGTGCTGGAGGGCCTCCTCGAGCGCCCCGGCGATGTCCTGACTCGCGACGAACTGCGTGCCAGGCTGTGGCCGTCCGACACGTTCGTCGACTTCGAGCACAACCTGAACTCCGCGGTGAAGCGGCTGCGGACAGCCCTTGGCGATTCGGCGGAGGTCCCTCGATACATCGAGACCCTGCCGCGCCGCGGATACCGGTTCCTGGTCCCCGTCGACGTCCTGCCGCCCGCGCCGCTCGGGGAGGGTGGTTCGGACGCCGGCGCGACCCCTGTCGTCCATCAGACAGGACCAGCGCCGCCGCCCTCGGACGCACCGTCTCTCACGACGTCGCGGTCGAGGCCCCATGGGCTCGTCGCCCTGCTGTCGCTCTCGGTCCTCATCGCGGTCGCGTGGGCCGTGGGCGGGACGGTGCCGGCAGCGCCCGAGCCGACCGGCGCCTCGCTCGCCGTGCTGCCATTCGAGAACCTGACCGGCGACGATGATCAGGACTTCCTGGCCGACGGGACGACGGATGCACTCATTGCCGGACTCGCCAGGGTCAAGTCGGTCACGGTGATCTCGCGTACGTCGGTCATGCGTTTTCGGGGGAGCCGCCTGACGGTTCCGGAGATCGCGCGGGAGTTGGGCGTCAGCTTCGTGCTGGAGGGCTCGGTCAGGCGATCCGGCGACGAGATCCGGATCACGGCGCAGCTCATCGACGCGGCGACCGACGTTCATCTGTGGGCCGAGACCTACAGTGGCACGATGGCAGATCTCCTGACTCTGCAGGCGCGAGTCGCTCGCGCGGTTGCGCGCGAAGTCAGAGCCACGCTGACGCCGCCCGAGGAGGCCCGTCTCGCCTCCGCCCCCTCCATCGATCCGGCGGCACACGAGGCGTACCTCAAGGGGCGGTACTTCTGGAACCAGCGGACGCGTGAGGGGCTGGCTCAGGCCATCGGCTACTTCGAGCAGGCGCTGGCGATCGAGCCGGCGCACGCAGCGACGCATGCGGGCCTGGCCGATGCCTACAACCTGCTGCCCCGCTACGCCAACGAGCCCACGCGCGACGCGCTCCTCATGGCCAGGGAGCACGCCCTGGCAGCCCTGGCCCTCGACAAGGGCTCGGCGGAAGCATACGCGGCCCTCGCCAAGGTCCAGCACTCGCTCGAGTGGGACTGGACGGGAGCAGAGCGGAGCTTTCGCGAGGCCATCGACCTCAGCCCGGGCTACGCGACGGCCCACCAGTGGTACTCGGTCTTCCTCCTGACCGTCGGCCGTGTCGACGAGGGCATTGCCGAGGCGTCGCGCGCGCGCGAGCTGGATCCCCTGTCGCCGGTCGTGAATCTTCATCTGGCATACAGCCAGTATCTGGGCGGCCGCCTCGATGAGTCCGCTGCGCAGGTTGCGCGCACCCTGGAACTGGAGCCCCGCTATGCGAACGCCCACTTCCTGAAGGGGTGGCTTCGCCTCAGGGAAGGCGAGCTGGAAGCGGCGCGGGCCGCGTTCACCACGGCGGCCAGTCTGACGAGCAACCCGCGCGAGTACCTCCCGGGGATCGTCGCCGTGGACGTCGCCGAGGGTCGCACGGCCGACGCCAGACACGTGCTTTCGAGGATCGAGGCGGGTCTCGAGGGCGGCGATGGCTCGCGGCAGCCGCTCGTGTGGGCGCTCGTCGCGCTCGGCGATATCGACCGGGCGTTCACGCTCGTCGAACGCGATTTCGAGGACCGCTCGGTGTGCTTCTACCTGTTCCACCTGACGAACCACTGGTTCATGGCCCCGCTGCGCGCGGATCCGCGGCTCGAGGACCTGTACCAGTCTGCGGGGCTCGCGCTGCAAGCCGGGCAACCCTGAAGGGTTGCCCCCACAGGATGACGATGTCCCACGAGGACAACGATGGAGAGGCACCCCTTCAGGGTTGCCCACAAGGATGACGATGGAGAGGCAACCCTTCAAGGTTGCCCACAAGGATGACGATG
>CAZJBN010000090.1:0-19328 GCA_964543955.1 uncultured Bifidobacteriaceae bacterium | reverse complement strand
AGGCGCCGCCGGCGTTGGCCATGAAGATGGCCTGGAAGAGGCCGAAGAGCGCGATGGAGATGAGGTAGCCGATGAAGAAGAACGGCTCCACGAACGCGAACGCGAGCGTCGAGAAGAACACTCCCAGGAAGATGTTGAACATGCCCTTCTGCGCGTACTGCGTGCAGATCTCCACGACCTTGCGGCTGTCCTCCACCGACGCCCTGGTCGAGCCCTCGAGCTTGATGTTCGCCTTGATGAACTCCACCGCCCGGTAGGCGCCCGTCGTCACGGCCTGCATGGACGCGCCGGTGAACCAGTAGATCACCGCGCCCCCCGTGATGAGCCCGAGGAGGAAGGGCGGGTGCAGAATCGAGAGCTTCGCAATGGCGCTGACATCCTCCAGCCCCTGCGTGAGCGCCATGATGATCGCGAAGATCATCGTGGTCGCGCCGACGACCGCGGTGCCGATGAGCACCGGCTTGGCCGTCGCCTTGAAGGTGTTGCCCGCGCCGTCGTTCTCCTCGAGCAGGTCCTTCGCGACGTGGAAGTTCGGCTTGAAGCCGAAGCTCTTGTGGATCTCGGACTCGATGTTCGGCAGCGTCTCGATCATCGAGAGCTCGTAGACCGACTGCGCGTTGTCGGTGACCGGGCCGTAGGAATCGACGGCAATCGTGACCGGGCCCATGCCGAGGAAGCCGAAGGCGATCAGGCCGAAGGCGAAGATCGCCGGCGCCTGCATCACCTCGCCCAGGCCCAACTGCGCCACGAGCGACGCGATCGCCATGAGGCCCATGATCGTGAGGCCGAGCCAGTAGGCGCTGAAGTTGCCGGCCACCAGGCCCGACAGGATGTTGAGCGACGCCCCGCCTTCGCGCGACGAGCTCACCACCTCCCTCACGTGTCTGGAGTTGGTGGAAGTGAAGACCTTCACGAACTCGGGAATGATGGCGCCGGCCAGCGTGCCGCAGGTGATGACCGTCGAGAGCTGCCACCAGAGCGTGGTGTTGCCGCCGAGCGACGGGATGAGCAGCCAGGAGAGCACGTAGGTCAGCGCGACCGAGACGATCGACGTGAGCCACACGAGCGAGGTGAGGGGCGCCTCGAAGTCCATCTTCTCGGCCAGGCCGTAGCGGCCGCGCGCCATGGCGTTGTTCACGAGATAGGAGCCCGCCGACGCGAGGACCATCATCACGCGCATCATGAAGATCCAGACGAGCAGCTGCACCTGGACGTCGACATCGGGCACCGCCAGCATGATGAACGTGATGAGCGCGACGCCCGTGACGCCGTAGGTTTCGAAGCCGTCGGCCGTGGGGCCGACCGAGTCGCCCGCGTTGTCGCCCGTGCAGTCCGCGATGACGCCGGGGTTGCGCGCGTCGTCCTCCTTGATCTTGAAGACGACCTTCATCAGGTCCGACCCGATGTCCGCGATCTTGGTGAAGATGCCGCCGGCGATGCGCAGGGCCGCCGCGCCGAGCGACTCGCCGATGGCGAAGCCGAGGAAGCAGACGCCCGCGTACTCGCCCGGAATGAAGAGGAGGATGGCGAGCATGAAGAGCAGCTCGACCGAGATGAGCATCATGCCGACGCTCATGCCGGACCGGAGGGGAATGTCGCACACCGGAAACGCCTTGCCGCCGAGGCTGGCGAACGCCGTCCGCGAGTTCGCCAGGGTGTTGATCCGGATGCCGTACCACGCGACGCCGTAGCTGCCGGCGATGCCGATGAGGCTGAAGAGGAGGATGATCCCGATGCGGTAGGCCGGGAACCCGATCATGGCGAAGTAGGCCACGATGATCGCGCCGATGAAGAGCTCCAGGATCAGCAGGAACTTGCCCTGCTGCACCATGTAGGCCTTGCACGTCTCGTAGATGAGGTCGGAGACGTCGGCCATGGACTGGTGCACCGGCAGGTTCCTCACCGCCGTGTAGGTCCACAGGCCGAAGAGCAGCCCGAGCACGCAGACGACCAGGCCCGAGAGCAGGATCTGGTGTCCCGTCATGCCGAGGAAGTCCCCGGTGTGGAGGTCCGGCAGCTGGATGTTGACCTCGCCGCCTGGCGTGTGTGCCTCGGCGGCAGGTTCCGGCTGGGCGGCCAGCGCCATCGGGGCAGCCACGATGGCCAGCGTCACGGCAAGCGTCATCGCCCCTGCCGCCCGGCGCCACATCATGTGCTCACAGAGTCTCGTCAGCATGTTCTCCAGTCCTCGTTGAACGCCATCACCGGCTGTCGCCCTGCCCCACGCGCGGGCGGCGCGATTCGAGCCCCGTCATCGTATCCGGCAGCGCCATGCCGCCGGTCAGGAAAATCCGGACGCCCTCTTCCACCGACACATTCGGAAAAAACGCCCGGTCGCGCGTGCAAACCACCACGTCACCGAGATAGAGGTGATTGGTCGGCACGTACACCGCCACGTACGCCTCGGGCCCCCGGCCGCGATCCATCGTGAACTCCCGCGTCAGAAAGCCCATGACCATCCCGCGGCGCGGATCTTCGATCACCACGACCTGCTTGAACCCGGCATCGTTGTCGGGCGAGAAGGCCGCAACGAGCTGCTTGACCGGCGCATAGATCGTCTTGAAGACCGGCACCTGCAGCAGCCAGCCTTCCGTCCGCTGCAGGATGCGCCGCCCAATCACGTTGGTGGCCACCGCGCCGACGAGCAGCACGACCCCCGCCGTGAGGAGCACGCCCAGTCCCGGCACGTCGCGGCCGAGCACCCTCGTCGAAATCGGCGTCGCCACGCGGTCGACGAACTGGAAGATCCACACCAGCGTCACGATGCTCACGATGAGCGGCACCGTGACGATGATGCCCGTCAGGAACATGCGACGGAGCCGGCCCATGTCTGGTCAGGCTCCGGAGACGGCCAGCCACGCCGCCGTGACAGCCGCCAGCGCGAACCGGTACATCGCGAACACCCTCAACGAGTGCGAGGCCAGGTACCGGATGAAATACGTGATGGTCAGGTACCCGACGATCGCGGACACCGCGAGCCCGACGGCGAACACCGACCACGGCAGGCCATCGACGCCGGCGCCGGCCAGCGCGACGCCTTCCTTGAGCGCCGCGGCGAGCACCGCCGGCAGGCTGAGCAGGAAGACGAACCGCGCGGCCGACTCGCGACGCAGGCCGAGCAGCATGGCCACGGTCAGCGTGATGCCGGACCGCGACACGCCCGGCACGAGCGCCGTCGCCTGCGCCAGCCCGATGGCGAACGCTTCGCCGTAGGTCACATCCTCGTGGTCGCGCCGCTGCGAACCCAGGCGCTCGGCCAGCATCAGTCCCGCCCCCCCCACGGCCAGTGCGACCGCGACGACCGCCGGCGAGCGAAGGGCTCCCTCCACCCAGTCCGCAAACACGAGGCCCGCCACCGCCACCGGCACGGTGCCGACGACGATGAGGCGTCCGAGCCGCGGCCACCGTCCGTCCTGTCCGCTGAGCGCGCCGGGCGCGGATCGCACCAGCTCCGCGACCTCGCGGCGGAAATACACGGCGACCGCCAGAAACGTGCCGACGTGGCACGCCACGTCGAAGGCCAGGCCGAACCGTCCCGGATCCCAGCCAAAGAAGGCCCGCGCGAGAATCAGGTGCCCGGAGCTCGAGACGGGCAGGAACTCGGTGAGCCCCTGCACGACGCCGAGCAGCGCCGCGGCGACGAGATCCACCGGCCGGAGCCTACGACGCCTTGCGGGCGGATTGCGTCCGGCCCTGCGCCTGCTTGCCGCTCAGGAGGATCGCGATGGCCGCCGCGATGAACACCGTCGAATACGTGCCGCTGACGATGCCCACGAGCATCGTGAAGGCAAAGCCCTCGAGCACCTCGCCGCCGAAGAGATAGAGCGACAGCACCGCAAAGAAGGTCGTGCCTGCCGTGATGACGGTGCGGCTGAGCGTCTGGTTCACGCTCGTGTTCACGACCGTCTCGAGCGAGTCGCGCCGCTTGCTCCGCAGGTTCTCCCGCACGCGGTCGAAGATGACGATGGTGTCGTTCACGGAGTAGCCCGTGATGGTGAGCAGGGCCGCGACGATGTTGAGCGAGAAGTCGTAGCCGAAGAACACGAGGAACGAGATCGTCACCAGGATGTCGTGCAGCGTCGCCGCAATCGCGCCGAGCGCGAACGCGAAGCGGAAGCGCAGGCCGATGTAGACGGTGATGCCGACAATCGACGCGATCGTCGCGTAGATGCCCCGCAGCTGAAGGTCGCGGCCGATGACGGGTCCGACGAGCTCCTGGCTGATCACCTCGAAGGATCCGAGGTCGGCCTGCGTGATCGCGTTCCGGATCGCGTTGGCGCTCTCCTCGAGCGCGCCGCTCTCGGCCGTCGCGCCCTCGGGCATCGGCAGCCGTACCTGCCATTCGTTGTTGGCCGCGTCTCCGAACTGCTGGATCGACTTCTCGCCCGGCACCGCCTCGATGGCGTCGCGCAGCTGGTCCTCGCCGACCGGCTGCTGGAACTGGACGACGACGATCGTCCCGCCCGAGAAATCGATGCCGAGCGGCATGCCCCGCGTGACGATGAGCACGGCGCCCGCGAGCACGATCAGCACGGAGAAAGCGATGGCGTGCCATCGCCACTTGATGAAGTTGAAGTTCGGGTTGTCGAAGATGCGCATGGCTGGTGCTGGGCCGATCCTAGATGCTCAGTTTCGTGACCTGTCGGCGCGACAGCACCAGCTCGAACATGGTACGCGAGACGAACACCGCCGTGAACACGTTCGACAGCAGGCCGATCGTCAGCGTCGTCGCGAAGCCCCGGATCGACCCGGTGCCGAACTGGAACAGGAAGGCCGCGGAGATGAGCGAGGCGATGTGCGTGTCGAGAATGGTCAGGAACACGCGGTCGAAGCCGGCCGCCACGGCCTGTTTGACGCCCTTGGCCGTCGCCAGCTCCTCCTTGATGCGCTCGAAGATGAGCACGTTCGAGTCCACGCCCATGCCGATGGTGAGGATGAAGCCCGCAATCCCCGGCAGCGTCATCACCGCGCCGAGATACGCCATGAGGCCGAGCAGGATGATCAGGTTCACGCTGATCGAGACGAGGGCGTTGAACCCGGCGAGCCTGTAGTAGAAGAGCATGAACACGACGACCATCGCGAGGCCGCCGAGGGCCGCGATGACACCGGCGCGAATCGAGGCGGCGCCGAGCGAGGGCCCGACCATCCGTTCCTCGAGATAGGTCAGCGACGCCGGCAGGGCGCCCGAGCGGAGCGTCAGCGCCAGGTCCGCCGCCTCCTGCTGCGTGAAGGTGCCCGTGATGCGGCCGTCGTAGTCGATGCGGCTCTCGATGCGCGGCGCCGTCTGCACGCGGCCGTCGAGCACCACCGCGAGCTGCCGCCCGATGTTGGCCGCGGTGAACGCGCCGAACTTCTGCGCGCCCTCGTTGTTGAAGCTGAAGCCGACGGCCGGACGGTTGTACTCGTCCATCTGCGGTGCCGCCGTCCGCAGGTCCCGGCCCGTGACCGCCGAGACGCGACGCACGGCGTAGTAGACCGCGCCGGCCGGCTGGCCGGGCGAAGCCCCCACCTCGGATCGCCCGGGCAGGATCTCGATGTCGGGTGGCACGACGCCGCCGAACGCGGCGCGCGCGGAGGCCTCGTCGGGGAACGGCCCCTGCTCGACCAGTCTCAACTCGAGCTGCGCGGTCGAGCGGATGATCTCCCTCGCCCGGTTGACATCGGTCACGCCGGGGAGTTGCACCAGGATCTGATCCGCGGCGCTGTGCCGTGCGACGATCGGCTCGGCCACACCGAGCTCGTTGACGCGCCGCTCGATCGTCGTGAGCGCCTGCTCGACGGTCTGATCCCGCATCTGCACTTCGATGTTGGGCCTGAGCGTGAACGTGTAGCTGCCCACGCCGGACGAGCGGTTGAAGTTGAGCTCCACCGTCGTCAGCAGATCGCGGAAGGCCGCATCCTGCTCCGGCGGCACGCCCGTCACCGTGAACGCACTCGGCGAGGTGGTCGTGACGGTCCCGGCCGTGATGCCGGCGGTCTTCATCTGCTCGCGGAGCCGATCGACCGTCGTCTCGGTCTCGATGCGGAGGGCGTCGTCGGTCTGCACGCGCAAGACGAGCTGCACGCCGCCCTTGAGATCCAGCCCGAGGCGCACCTTCTCCTGCGGCGGATAGAACGCGAACACCGACAGCGCGATGACGCCCAGGATGACGAGGAGCTTCCAGCGAAGGTTCTTGACCATGGTCACGAGCTCGAATCAGCCACCGGGGACTGGCCCTGGTAACCGACGATGGCCCCGCGCGACACGTCGACACGGACGTTCGCCGCAATCTGGAGTTGAATGGACTGCTCCGAGAGCTTGGTAATCGTCCCGAACATGCCGCCGGAGGTCACGATGCGATCCCCGACCTTCAGGCCCTCGAGAAAGGCCTCCACCTTCTTCTGCCGCCGCTTCATCGGCAGCAGAATCACGAAATAGAAGATGGCAAGGACGATGGCGAAGGGGACGAGCTGGACCCACGGGCTCGCCGCCTGATTGGGAGACGAAGCCATGGCCAGCACGAACGAAATCGGGATTGCCGTCGGAGTCATGGAATCAGCGGGCTGGACATGAACGTCCGGCGGAATTCCTGTCTGAACTTTTCAAATGTCCCAAACGCTATAGCCTCCCTTACCCTCCCCATAGTGTCAAGGTAAAAGAACACGTTGTGCAGCGTGTTGAGGATACCGCCAGTCATCTCGCCAGCGATGAACAGGTGGCGAAGATAGGCCCGCGAGAAGTGCCGGCATGTGTAACATCCACACGCCTCGTCAACCGGCCCGTCGTCTTCGGCATGACGGGCGTTCTTGATGTTGAGCGGCCCCCGGCGTGTGAACAGCTGGCCGTTGCGGGCGTTCCTGGTCGGCATCACGCAGTCGAACATGTCGATGCCGCGCGCCACGGCCTCGACGAGGTCCATCGGTGTGCCGACGCCCATCAGGTATCGGGGCTGGTCGGCGGGCAGGAGGGGGGCGGTGGCCTCGATCACCTTATACATGGTGTCGTTCGTCTCGCCGACGCTCAGTCCCCCAATGGCATAGCCCTCGAAACCGATGGCGCGGGTGAGTTCGACGCTCCGGGCGCGGAGGTCGGGCTCGGTCCCCCCCTGGACGATTCCGAATTGCGCCTGTCTTAAGGCAACTGCCCCATCCGCCTGGCCTTGCTCGGCGCTCGAGCGGCGGGCCAGGAAGTGCTGCCGGGCCCGGCCGGCCCAGCGCGCCGTCAGTTGCAGGGACTCCTCGATGAGATCACGAGAGGCGGGAAGGGCGGGGCACTCGTCGAGCACCATCGCGATGTCCGAGCCGAGGTTCAGCTGGATGTCCACTGTCGATTCCGGTGTCAACAGGCGGAGGCTGCCGTCGATGTGGGACCGGAACTCCACGCCGCTTTCGTTGAGCTTTCGCCGGTGCGCAAGGCTGAAGACCTGGTAGCCGCCACTGTCGGTGAGGATGGGCCGGTCCCACCCGGCAAACCGGTGGAGCCCGCCGCGGCGGCCGATGAGCTCGTCGCCGGGGCGCAGGTGCAGGTGATAGGTATTGCCGAGCACGATCGACGCCCCGACGTCCACGAGGTCGCGTGCCGTCATCGCCTTGACGGCACCCTGCGTCCCGACCGGCATGAAGACCGGCGTCTCGACGATGCCGTGCGCGGTCGTGAGCCGGCCGCGCCGCGCCGCGCCATCGGTGTGGGTGAGGGTGAACGTCAAGGGCATCGTCGGGAAACCGGGAGTCGGGAGCCGGGAACCGGGAGCCGGAATCCGGGAACCGCCACTATCGATTCCGACACCGTCTATTATTCCTGCAATGAAGAAGCTCCGGGTCGGCGTGATCTACGGTGGGCGCTCCGGCGAGCACGAAGTGTCCATCGCATCGGCAGCGGCCATCTTCACGCATCTCGATCGGGCGCGCTACGAACCGGTGGCGATCCGCATCGAGAAGGACGGCCGCTGGACACTTCCCGATCGCCCGCCGACGGCGCTGGCGGCAGCCGAGGTCATCGAGCAGGCACGCCTCCACGTCGCGCGGCACATCCGGACCGGGCGCGACACGGTGATGCCCGCACATCCCGGCGAGCACACGCTCATCACCATCGAACCCCAGCCCGCGCCCGCCGACGCCGGGAGCGCCGACACGGCCATCGTCGCGGGGCTCGGACTCGACGTGATCTTCCCCGTGCTGCACGGACCGTACGGCGAGGACGGGACCGTGCAGGGCCTGCTCGAGCTCGCCAACGTCGCGTACGTCGGCGCGGGCGTCATGGCCTCGGCGGTCGGCATGGACAAGGACGCGATGAAGTGGATGTTCGTCGCCCGGGGCCTGCCCGTGACGCCGTGGGTCTCCTTCACGGCGGGTGAATGGGCGCGGCGACGGGATGAGACCATCGCGCGGGCGCTCGCTCTGGGCCTGCCGCTCTTCGTCAAGCCGGCCAACCTCGGATCGAGCGTCGGCATCTCGAAAGTCAAGGCCGGCGACGCGCTCCCGGCGGCCGTCGACGAGGCGCTCTCGTTCGATCGCAAGGTGGTCGTGGAGGCCGGCGTCCCCGAGTGCCGCGAGATCGAGTGCGGCGTCATCGGCAACGACGAGCCCGAGGCCTCGGTGCCCGGCGAGGTCATCCCGGCGCACGAGTTCTACGACTACGAGGCGAAGTACCTGGACGAGGGCTCGAAGACCGTCATCCCCGCCGACCTGCCCGGGCCCGTGGCCGACGAGGTCCGACGTCTCGCCGTCGCCGCCTTCCGCGCCATCGACGCGAGCGGCCTGTCACGCGTGGACTTCCTCTACTCGCGATCGACCGGCGCCCTCCTCGTGAACGAGATCAACACGATTCCCGGCTTCACGACCATCAGCATGTTCGCAAAGCTGTGGGAGGCCACCGGCGTCCCCTACCCGGCACTCGTCGACCGCCTCATCGGCCTGGCGATCGAACGCCACACGGCCAAACAGCGCCTGAGAACCTCCGTGCTTTGAACCCTTGCGCCTTGAACGTCCGCGCCTTGCCCTTCTTCGCGTTGAGCCTGTGTGCGTTGAACCTGTGTGCGTCGAACCCCGGTGCGTTGACCCTCCGTGGCCCCGGTCTCACAGCGGCCGCAGAAGTGGCCCACGCGTACGACACCATCCTGAACGCCGACTTCGATCGGCTGCCGGCACTCGAGGAGGCGACCTGCGGCCCTGCGCCAGAGGAGGTCTGCTTCGTGCTTCGCGCGCTCTCGAGCTGGTGGCAGATCCAGCTCGACCCGGAGAGCCTGGCGCTCGACGCCGGGTTCTCCGCGCTCGTGGAGCGTGCCATCGACGAGACGACGGCCTGGACGACACGGGAGCCCGGGCGGGCCGAGGCGTGGTTCTATCTCGGCGCGGCGCGCGGCGCCCGGGCCCAGTGGAAGGTGCTTCGCCACGAGCGTCTGTCCGCGGCTCGCGATGGCAAGCGCATCAAGGCCGCTCTCGAGCGCGCCCTGGCGCTCGATCCGGAGATGCACGACGCGGCATTCGGCATCGGGCTCTATCGCTACTACGCCGACGTCGCGCCGGCCTTTCTCCGCTGGCTCCGCTGGCTGTTGCTGCTGCCTGGCGGCGATCGCGCGGAAGGGCTGGAGCAGATGCTCCGGGCGAGCCGGCACGGAACGCTCGTGCAGGGCGAGGCGGACTACCAGCTGCACCTCATCTACCTCTGGTACGAGGAGCGCTTCGCCGACGCGCTCGAGCTCGTGCTCGCCCTCCAGCAGCGGTATCCGCAAAACCCGCTCTTCCGCCAGATCGAGGCGGAGATTCGCGACGTGTACTTCAGCGACGCGCGAGGCAGCCTTGCCGCGTCCGAGTCGCTGCTCGCCCTCGCCCGGACCGGCGAGGTCCATCGCGCCGATCTCGCCGAGGTGCATGCGCGCCTCAACATCGCGACGCAGCTCGATCGGCTCGGCGATCGCGATCGCGCCCGAGCGATGCTCGATCGACTCATCGACGAGCGACCGTCGGCACCGGCAGGCGCGCTCCGGCGCGCCGAACGTCTCCGCCACGCGATGGATCGACGCTGACGCTACAGGATCGAGGCGTCCGGTCCGACAAGTACGCCTGTGGACGCATGGATGAAGGCGCGCGGGCGTCGTCGGTTGACAATCGCAAACGCTTTGTGCTTGACAACTCGATTTTCTCATCCATAATCTACATCTGGTATGAGGGTGGACGGCTCAGGCCACGGCTTGTGAAGCTCGAGTAGCACAAGCCGAGGCTGCCATCAGGCAGGGCCCCGTCCTTTCAGGAGGAACAGATGGCGAAGAAGGCAAAGAAGGCGGCGAAGAAGAAGGCTGCAAAGAAGAAGAAGTAAGCCACGCCGCTTACTCAGGGGCGGTTCTCCAGACTGCCCCACCTTTTTTCCACATGGCGCGCCCACGAGAGCGCGCAGCAAGGCGCAGGGAGAGCCGGCACACGCGAGCCGAGTGCCAGGCGGCAGAGGCCACCGCGGTGGCGCGGCGTTTCCTGACGCATAACCCGACCTGAAGGGGGGGATGACCGATGGCGAAGAAGGCGAAGAAGGCTGCCAAGAAGGCAAAGGCAAAGAAGGCGAAGAAGCGGTAAGCTTCCGTCGCCGGAAGATCAAGAGGGGGCGCATCGTGCGCCCCCTTTTTTCTTCTCGTACACGTCCGACGCGTGCGGCTACGGCGTCGGAACCTGCGGGCCGATCCACGACACGCCGTCCCACACGCGCACCGAGCGGACGACGTCCCACTGCGACAGTCGATCCACGACGTCGATGCCCTCGACCACCTCGCCGAACACGGTGTAGCGTCCGTCGAGGTGCGGCTGCGGCGAGTGCGTGATGAAGAACTGGCTCCCGCCGGTATCTGCCCAGTCGAGCGCCATCCCGACCGTCCCGCGATTGTAGGGACGCTGGTTGATCTCGTCGCGGATGGTGTAGCCGGGCCCGCCTTCGCCATCGCCGCGCGGATCGCCGCCCTGCACCACGAAGTCCGGCACCACACGATGAAGCGGCAGGCCGTCGAAGAACCCCTTGCGGGTGAGCGCCAGGAAGTTGGCGACGGTTCGAGGCGCGTCCGCGACTGCCAGCTCCACCTGGATCATGCCCTTCGGCGTGTCGATGTACGCCATCGGCGAGAACGCCGGCGACAGGAGCGCCGCGGTATCCGAGAGCTCCGGCACGGCAGGGGGCGGCGCGGGCGCGATCGTCAGGTCGGCCGAGGGGTCCACCTTCCCGAGCAGTTCGGCCGCGCGCACACGGACCGCCCAGTCCCTGTCGGCGAGAGCCGTCACGAGCGGCGCCCGGGCCGCGGCCGTGTCGAGCGTGGTCAACGCCTCGAGGATCGCTGCGCGCGCGACGTACGTGCCGTCGCCGGCGGACTGATCGAGCGCCTTCAGGAGCGCCGGCACCGACCCGGTGGCCTTCAGCGTGGCCAACCCACGCGCCGCGGCCATGCGCACGACGGCATCGTCGCTCGTCAGGCGCTCGGTGAGCGAGGCGGTCGCATCCGGATCGCCCGACTGTGCGAGCGAGGTCAAGACGGCAGGCACGACGCGCTGGTCGTCGTCGGCCAGCATGGCCTCCAGCCGTGGCACGCCGCGCTCGCCGAGCTCGGCGAGCGCGCCGGCCAGCGCCGTGCGCACGGACCACTCCGGGTCGCGGCCGAGACCCGACAGCACGCCGATGAAGGTGTCCGGGTCGGTCCGCGCGAGGCCGATGAGCGCAGCGCTTCGGACCGCGGGCGAGGAGTGGGAGGCCAGATCCGTCAGCAGGTCGACGGCCGACGGTTGACGGAGCTGGCCCAGCGCCACCGTGGCTTCGAGCATGAGGTTGGGCTCGACCTCCGGCGTCGTGATGACCGACCTCAGCGCGTCGGCGCCCCGGGCATCGCCGATCGCACCGAGCGCGCGGATCGCCTGCACGCGGACCGCCTGGGCCTCGGACTGATTGGTGGCCGCGGCCACGAGCGCCGGGACCGCAGGCTCGTGTTCGATCGTGGCGAGCCCCCGCGCGGCAAATGCCCGCGTGACCTGTCCGTCTCCCGAGAAGAGCGTCATCAGGACCGGGGCCGCGCGCGGCTCGCCGATCCGCTGGAACGCGTAGCCGACCGGCCACCAGCGGCTGCGCGGCTGTCCTGACGAGTCGAGCATCGTCGAAGCCAGCGCATCGTACGCGCCCAGGTCGACGAGTGCGTACAAGCCCAGCCGTACCGCCTCGACTTCCGCGCTCTTCGGATACCCGACGTCATCGGCCGCGAGGTTCGACAACACCCCTGCCGAGACATGCGACGTCATCATGGCGCCGATCGCGTCGGCCGACGCCTTGTCACCGATGCGTCCGAGGGCCTGAGCCGCGCGACCCTGCAGGAGCGCGTCAGGAACGGCGAGCGCCGCGGTCAGAGCCTCGACGGCCCCCGCATCGCCGATGAGTCCGAGCGCGAACGCCGCCATCTGCCTGACCTCGGGATCGACTTCGGTCGCCAGCATGCCCGAGAGCACGGGCACGGCTTCGGCCAGGCGGACGCGGCCGGCCGCGTGCGCGGCTCGACGGCGGATGTGGCCCTGCGGATCGCCGAGCATGACCACCAGGTCCTGGCCTGCCGCGGGACCGCGCGCGGCACGCTGATCCTCGAGATCGAGGATCCACGCGAGCTTCTGCTGATCGGTCGGCGGCGGCGGCGCCGTGACGGCAGGCGGCGGCGGAGGTCCGCACCCGGACACGACGGCGGCGACGAGGAGCGCGGCGCCACGAGCCGTCACTGCGGAGCCCCGGCCGGGTCGATCACGAGACGCCGTTCGGCCGCGGCTTCGACACGGTCCCTGAGCACGCGCACGCCAATGCCGGGATCGGTCGGCACGGCAATGGTCCCGTCCGGACCGATGTCGATCGCCGGCTCGATGAGATCCGGCACGTAGTACCGCTTGCTGGCGGCGATATCGCCCGGGAGCCTGAAGTTCGGCAGGCTCGCGAGGTGGAGGTTGTGCGCGCGGCCGATGCCGCTCTCGAGCATCCCGCCGTGCCAGACCGGGATGTCGTGGGCGGCGCACAGATCGTGGAGCACGATCGACTGCTGGTGCCCGCCGACGCGGCCGGGCTTGATGTTGATGATGCGGCACGCGCCCGCGGCAATCGCATCGCGCCCGACTCGCACCGTGTGGATGGACTCGTCCAGGCAGATGGGCGTCGCGATGGCCTTCTGGAGCGCGACGTGGTCCATCACGTCTTCGTAGTCGAGGGGCTGCTCGATCATCATCAGGTCGTACGGATCCAGCCGGGCCAGGTGGGCCGCGTCGTCGAGGTGATAAGCCGCATTGGCATCGACCATGAGGGGAATGTCACCGAAGCGCGCGCGGATCCGCTCGACGGCCTCGAGATCCCACCCCGGCTTGACCTTGATCTTGATGCGCTGGTAGCCGGCATCACGCTCGCGGGCGACCTTCTCCAGCAGCTGATCGAAGGAATCCTGGATGCCGATCGATACGCCCGAGGCAATGCGGGACCTCGTGCCGCCGAGCACCGCCGACAGCGGCCGGCCCTGGATCCTGGCGTAGAGATCCCACGCCGCCATCTCGAGGACGGCCTTGGCCATGTTGTGTCCGCGTATGCGCCGGAGCGCCGGGAACACGTCGCGCGGGTGTTCGAACTCGCGCCCGACGAACAAGGGTGCGAGAAAGCCAGTGACGATGTGCCAGACGGTTTCGGTGGTTTCGCTGCTGTAGTACGGGTGCCCTTCGGCGACCGCTTCACCCCAACCCTCCTGCCCGCCGCCCTCGATGCGTGCCAGCACGAACGTCCGGTCGTAGGTCCGACCGAAACTCGTCTCGAAGAAGTGCACCAGCGGCAGCCGGCACAGGAACAGTTCCAGTCGTTCGACTCTCATCACACCTCACTGAGGTCCGGTCAGGTCCGGAAAGGTCGGGTCAGGTCCGGAAAGGTCCGGAAAGGCTCGCACCTGAAATATACTCGGCCCCGCGTGGCCTTTCATTACCTCGCAGTCGAAGGCCCCATTGGCGTCGGGAAGACCGCGCTCGCCCAGCGGCTCGCGCCGCGGCTCGAAGCCGTCACCGTCCTGGAGGATGCCGACAACCCGTTCCTGGCCGACTTCTACAACGATCGCCCGGGCGCGGCTCTTCAGGCTCAGCTGTTCTATCTCCTGAGCCGTCACCGCCAGCTCACGGGCATGCGGCAGGCGGACCTGTTCTCGCAAAGCACCGTGTGCGACTACGTCTTCGACCGGGACAAGATCTTCGCGTACCTCAACCTCGACGACAACGAGCTCTTCATCTACCAGCGCCTCCACGATCTGCTCGCGCGCGACGTGCCGACGCCGGATCTCGTCGTGTACCTCCAGGCGCCGACCGAGGCGCTCATCGAACGGCTGGGACGCGCACAGGATCCCGACCTTCTCCTCCCACGCCCCTCCGACGACTACCTGCGCGAGCTGAACGAAGCGTACCAGCACTTCTTCTTCCACTACACGGCCACACCGCTGCTCGTCGTGGACACGTCGCAGTTCGACCCGGAGACGGACGACCAGGCCCTGGACGAGCTCGTCCGCCAGATCAGGGACATGGGCCGGGGCACGCGCTACTACGTGGCACGAAAGTGAGCGTTCTTTCGAATGCGCGTCCATTTGTGGGGGCAACCCTTCGGGGTTGCCCTTCCGTCCTGCCCTTTTTGCTAAGCTGACCGGATATGGCGTGGTTCAAGAAGGCACGCAAGCCGCTGGCGTCAGCCGAGAAGGCCAGCCGCGTGCCCGAGGGACTCTGGGAGAAGTGTCCCGAGTGCGACACGATCATCTACACGAAGGACCTCGTCAAGAACCTTCACGTCTGCCACAAGTGCGCGCACCACTTCCGGCTGAGCGCGACCGACCGCCTCAAGTCGCTCTTCGATGACGAGCGATGGGAAGAGCTCGGACGCGACATCCGGCCCAACGATCCGCTCGAGTTCACCGACACGAGGCCCTACAAGGAACGTCTCAGGAAGACCGTCGAAGGCACCGGGCTGAACGAGGCGGCCCTCGTCGGCGTCGGGCGGCTCGACGGGATCCCGGCGGTGATCGGCTCCATGGAATACGCCTTCATCGGCGGGTCCATGGGCGTCGTCGTCGGCGAACGCATCGTCCGGGGCATCGAGCTGGCGATCGAACGGCGGGCGGCGGTCGTCATCGTCAGCTGTTCGGGCGGTGCCCGGATGATGGAGGGTGCGCTCTCGTTGATGCAGATGGCCAAGATCTCGGCGGCGCTGGCACGCCTCGACCGTGCGAGGCTGCCCTACATCTCGGTGTTGACGGACCCGACAACCGGCGGCGTGACGGCCAGCTATGCCATGCTCGGCGACCTCAACATCGCGGAGCCCCGCGCGCTCATAGGCTTTGCAGGCCCGCGCGTCATCGAGCAGACGATTCGCCAGAAGCTGCCCGACGGCTTCCAGCGGAGCGAGTTTCTCCTGGACCGCGGCATGCTGGACCTCATCGTCGATCGGCGAGAGCTCAAGTCCACGCTTGCCAGAGCCCTCCGCTTCATGGGGACGTGACCAACCGCGATCGGCTCCTCTCGCTCGAGGCCTTTGGCATCAAGCTGGGGCTCGACAGCGTCCGCACGCTTCTCTCGGAGCTGGATCATCCCGAGCGAACCTTCCCGACGCTCCATATCGCGGGCACGAACGGCAAGGGGTCGACGGCCGCCATGGTCGAGCGTGCGCTCCGCGCGGCAGGTCGCACCACCGGCCTCTACACGTCGCCCCACCTCGACCGGCTCGAAGAGCGCGTGGCGATCGACGGCCAGCCGGTGGACACCGGGCGGTTCGAGGAGGTTCTCGCCGTCGTGCTCGACGCGGTGGATCGGGCCCTCGCGGCCGGCACGCTCACGGTGACGCCCACGTTCTTCGAGGTCACGACGGCGATCGCGTTCGAGGTCTTCAGACGGGCGGGAGTCGACGTGGCGGTGATCGAGGTCGGCCTCGGCGGCCGGTTCGACGCCACCAACGTCATCACGCCGGCAGCCGGCGCCATCACGTCCATTGCCATCGACCACCAGCGCCACCTCGGCCAGACGCTCGCCGAGATCGCCCGCGAGAAGGCGGGCATCGTCAAGCCTGGCGTGCCCTTCGTCGTCGGGACACTGCCGGCCGACGCGCGCGCGATCATCGAGCGCGTGGCCGTGGAGGCCGGGGGACGGCTCGTGGAGGCCGCGCATCTGGCGGACCAGGGACTGGAGGTGCAGTCGGGTACGGCGGTCGTGCGATTCGTCACGCCGGTCCGCGCCTATCCGTCCGTCCGGCTTGGGATGGCTGGACGCCACCAGGTCGGTAACGCTGCCATCGCCGTGCGGCTGCTGGAGCTGGCCGACGCAGGCGGGATTCCCGTGAACGCCGAGGCCATCCGCTCCGGACTCGAGCACGCGCGCTGGCCCGCGCGGATCGAATGGCTCAGGACCGCCGACGGCGACGTGCTGATCGACGCGGCGCACAATCCCGCCGGGGCGGGCGCCCTGGCGGCATACCTCACCGAAGCTGGCGTCAAGCCGCTGCCCATCGTCCTGGCCGTGATGAAGGACAAGGATCTGGACGGCATGGTGGGCGCGCTCGCGCACGTCGCGTCGCGTTTCGTCACAACCGAGACGACACACGAGCGGTCCTACAGCGCGGCGGACCTGGCGCAGATCGTGGGCCGACTCTCGTCGGTCCCGACGACGGCCGAGCCCGATCCGATCGCAGCGATTCGTCTCGCCGTCGCGGCCACGGGCCGTGCGGCCGCGGCCGGATCGATCTACTTCGTCGGGCCCGCACGGGCACGACTCATCGAGAGCGGCGCGAAATCGATCTGATATTCTCAGGTGACCTGTGCCGCGCGCTGTCGAGTGTTCTTCGCCGCCCGTCGATCGCCGTCTCGGAGCGGAGCGCGTGCGGACCGCTCTCATCTGCCTGGTGCTGCTCCTCGCCGCCACGCCGTCCTTCGCCCAGCTCCTGCCCGGATGGAACACCAGGCAGTTCACGTTCGAGCGGCTCGACGCGGAGCGCGTGCGGCTGATGCGCGACGTGGAGATCGAGGGCGAGAAAGGCAGCCCCAACGAGGGCCAGAAGTTCTTTGCCGACGACCTGGAATTCAACACGACGACTGGAGAGTTCACCGCCAGGGGCAACGTGGTCTTCTCGACGCCCGAGACGCGCGTGTCGGCCGACAGCGTCGTCTTCAACACGCGCACCAAGCAGGGCACGTTCACCAACGCGACGGGCATTGCGTCGCTCGGCGAGCGGGGCAACGAGGATCGGAGCATGTTCGGCACGCTCGAGCCGGACGTCTACTTCTACGGCGAGACGATCGAGAAGATCGACGTGGACAAGTACCGCATCACGCGCGGCGGCTTCACGACGTGCGTGCAGCCCACGCCGCGGTGGGAGATCGTCAGCGGAAAAGCGACGATCAGGCTGGACAACTATGTCGTCCTGCAGAACGCCGTCGTCCGGGTGAAGGACGTGCCGGTCTTCTACCTGCCGATCATGTACTACCCGATCCAGGAAGACGACCGCGCCACCGGCTTCCTGATGCCGACCTACGGACGGTCGACGTATCGGGGCCAGTCGATCAGCAACGCGTTCTTCTGGGCCATCGACCGCAGCCAGGACCTGACGCTCATGCACGACTGGTTCATGGCGAGGGGGCAGGGCGCGGGCGGGGAGTACCGCTACGTGGCGTCGCCTCAATCGCAGGGCGACTTCAGGGTGTACTTCCTCGATGAGAAGGAGAGCACGTTCGACACGAGCTCCGGCGCCGTGATCGAACCGGCGCGCAGCAACTACCGCATCCAGGGCAACGTCGCGCAGTCGCTGCCCGGCGGGCTGAGGGCGCGGGCGCGGCTGGACTACTTCTCCGACGTCAGGGTCGAGCAGCTGTACAACAACAACCTGTACCAGTCGACCTTCAGCACGCGGTCGCTCGGGGGCGGGGTGTCGGGCGCGTGGGGCGGCCTGAGCATGTCGGGCAACTACCAGCGGACCGAGACCTTCACCAACACGGACTCGTCGTACGTCAACGGATCGGCGCCGGGTCTCATCGCCTCGTACAGCGGGCAGCGGCTCGGTCAGCTGCCGGTGTACGCGTCGGTCAACGTCGACGCGGCGCACGCACTCTGGGAGCAGCGATTGGGGGACGCGATCGACGACCGCGGCCTCAATCGCGTGGACCTCCTGCCGTCGCTGCGCGCGCCCCTCAGCAAGCTCCCCTACCTGTCGGTGAACGCCTCGCTCGGCTACCGCATGACCTACTTCTCCGAGAGCATCGACGAGAACAGCGTGCAGGTGCCGGATCCCGTCACGCGCCGCTATGCCGACATGCGCGCGGAGTTCGTTGGTCCCGTCGTGAGCCGCGTCTTCACGCCGAACAACGCCTTCGCCGAGCGCCTGAAGCACGTCGTCGAACCGGCCTTCACCGTGCAGCGCATCACGAACATCGACAACCAGGACCGCATCCCGACGACGGCGTCGTACGAGTTCGTGGTGGGCGGCGTGACGCGGGTCACCTACGGCGTGACCAACCGCGTGCTCGTGCGCAAGGGCGCCTCGGAGACCACGGCCGCGGCGGGCCCCGCCGGCGCACCGCGCGAGTACCTGAGCGTCGGCATCAACCAGAGCTACTACAGCGACCCGAGCGCCAGCCAGTTCGACGGCCAGTACAGCTTCTCGCTGTTCCAGCGTCGGCCGAACAACTACTCCACGATCTCGCTCGTCGCCCGCGGCCGTCCGGCCGATGCGCTGGGCCTCGACTTCCGGATGGAGTACGACCCGGTTGCGGGACCGGTCGATCCCGGCAACCCGTCCCTGGGCGACACGCCGACCCTCGTGGGCCTCGGCGTGAACGGCTCGCTGAGGACCGGGGCGGTGGAGGCCAGCGCCGGGTGGAACAAGCAGAACTACGGCGCGCTCACCCAGTTCCAATCCAACCACTACATCCAGCAGGCGACGACGGTCGGGCTGCTGCAGGGGCGCGTCGGCGCGACGGTACAGTTCAACTACGACATCGGACGCTCGACGCTGCTCCAGCAGCGCTACATCGCCAACTACAGCGCGCAGTGCTGCGGCATCGCGTTCGAATACCAGTCCTTCAATTTTCCCGATACGGGATTCGTCGTCGCGCAGGATCGCCGGTTCAACATCGCGTTCACCCTCGCCGGTGTGGGAACGTTCTCCAACTTCTTCGGCAGCTTCGGCGGAGGCGCGGGCGGCTTCTAGACATCTTCTCTGGCCTGATGCGTTGCGAATGAAGCACGTTCTTCGACCGGCCAGAGACGATGTCCGCCCCGCCGGAGGCGGGGCAAGACGACATACGGGACCAGCGAAGCGGAGCCCACTGGACGGTTTGAGGCGGAGCTTCGCTAGTCCC
>CAZJBN010000089.1:0-19588 GCA_964543955.1 uncultured Bifidobacteriaceae bacterium | reverse complement strand
TCGATATCCAGCCGGCAGTCGCCGAAGCGAAGCACCACATTCTGTTGGACGGACGTCGGCCGCGGGCGTTCCTCGCTCCCAGGGACCCGGGACTGCTCGATTCCCGCTGCCTAGTGAATGAGACACCAACGTCCACTCGGAGCCACAATCGATGGTGCCGAACCTCCGGCTGCGCCGCCGGATGGCACTGCGGCACGGGCCTGCCGCCCGCAAGACGCTCCTGGAGGTGAACGGCAAGGGTTTTGCGATGATGGGAGCAGTCATGCATCCCGACGTCTACACCGCACGGGACATCGCGGCAGCAAGCGGCGTCGCCCAGCGCTGGGTGGAGTCACTGCTCGCGCGCGGCGAGATCCGCTCTGTGGCGTCGCTTCTCCCCGATGGCGACCCGCGCGATCCCGCGCTGGCCGGCTACGTGCCCCACGACGAGGCCGTTCGCGTCGTCCGCGCGCTCGCGGCCGGGCTGCCCGTGGCACTCCCATCCACGGGCGGCGGCCTCGGGCGCGAACTCTTCGGCCAGGCGCCGGAGCATGCCCGGTCCACGGTTCCGCTCGTCGTGTCGAGCAGCATCCACGTGCTCATCGCCGCGACGGTGCTGCTCGTGGCCAGCCTTGGCCTCAACGCCGATCAGCCAACCGAGCCGCTCGTTGCACCTGAGCCGCTCAGAATGGTGTTCCTGGTCTCGCCTGGTCCGGGCGGCGGAGGTGGGGGCGGCGGGCTGCGGCAGAAACCGCCACCACCCAAGGTGGAGCGGAAGGGTGCGCTCACGGTGAGCAGCCCGATCCCGGCACGGCGACTGCCCCCGCCGATCGAGCCGAAGCCTCGAATCGTTGAACCTCCCCCGGTGCCCATCGAGGCCAGGACGCTGCCGCCGGTCATGGCGCCGGTTGTGACGAAGCCGGCCGACGCACGGGATCGCGAGGGCGTCGTGGAGAAGGTCGATCAGCCCGAACCAAGCCAGGGTCCTGGAGCGGGCGGAGGAGCGGGGACCGGGCGCGGGACCGGCCTGGGCGAGGGCGACGGCTCGGGCATTGGCGATGGTTCCGGAGGCGGCATGGGCGGCGGCCCGTACCGGCCCGGGAGCGGTGTGGAGCCGCCGCGGCTGCTGCGCGAAGTGCGCGCGAACTACTCCGATCAGGCTCGTCGTGCGAACCTCGAGGGTGAGGTGGTCATGGAGATCGTAGTCCGGAGCAACGGCACCGTCGGCGATGTGCGCATCCTCGAGGGGCTCGGACTCGGCCTGAACGAGCGGGCCACGGAGGCCGTGCGCCAGTGGCGATTTGCGCCCGCGCGCATGAAGGGGACGCCCGTCGACGTGATTGTCGAGGTCGCCGTGGAGTTCAAGCTCCGCTGAAGGTGGCGGCGCTCCTTCAGGGGCGCCTGTTGGAGGCACGATGGAACCCTGGCTCGTGATCGTCACCGTGCTGGCATCGCTCGTCGCGATTGTCGCCTCGCTGTTCGCGTGGCGGGCACGCGTGGAAGAGCGACGGCGAGATCGTGCGCGCATCGCGGCGTTGACGGCCGCCGCAGGAATCGTGGTGGAGCCCGCTCGTCCAGTGATCTCAGTGAGCGGCTTCGAGAGTGACAGCCCGCCGGCTGCCGAGCCCGTCCTCCATCGCGATTTTCTCGGCAGCAGTTCGACGGGGTCGAGCAGCGTTCTGCAGCGTGGACTGGCCGCGGCAGCCGTCGTGTTCGCACTCGGGTTGGTTGCCTTTGGCGTCGTGCGGATGGCCGGGAACGAACCGGCGGCGGCCGCAGCGCCCGCCTCGCCGCTGGAGCTGCTCTCGCTCCGGCACGAACGCGAGGGCCCGCGACTCTCGGTCGCCGGCCTCGTTCGCAACCCGGAGTCCGGTACGGGAATCGAGCAGCTGAGCGCCGTCGTGCTGCTCTTCGACGAGCAGGGCACGTTCGTCACGAGCGCGAGAGCGCCGGTGGAATTCGCGCGGCTGGGTGCCGGCGACGAATCGCCTTTCGTCGTGGGCCTCGATGCGCCGCAGAACGTGGCGCGCTACCGCGTGAGCTTCCGTTCCGACGATCGAACCGTGCCGCACGTCGATCGCCGAGGGGACGCAGTGGCAGCCGCACCGGTCTCGCAGGCCAGGTGAGCACGCGTGAAGGAGGACTGGTGATGCGGAACCATTCGTGGCGACCATCCGTGGCGGTGGCGCTCCTCGCGCTGGCGCTCGGGCTCACGGCCGGTGTTCCTGTCGCCGGGCAGGACGGGTTCCGCTTCCGGAGCGGCGTGGAGCTCATCAACGTGACGGCCACCGTCACCGACCGATCGGGCCGCTTCCTGCCGGGGTTGTCCAAGGAGGACTTCACCGTGTACGAGGACAACCAGCCGGTGGAGATCACGCACTTCTCCGCCGAGCGGTCTCCGGTCAGCCTCGGCATCGTGCTCGACACGAGCGGCAGCATGGCAGGCGAGAAATGGAATGCGGCCCGCGACGCCATCGATCGGTTCCTCACGCAGTTGAACGACGAGCTCGACGATTTCTTCCTCTACCGGTTCAGCGCGGGACCCGATCTCGTGCACGACTGGACCAACGATCGGCGTGCCGTCAGCTGGAGCCTCGGACGCGTCAACCCGAACGGCGGTACCGCGATGTACGACGCGGTCGTCGAGGCGGTACCCATGGCGCAGGGCGGACAGAACCGCAAGAAGGCGGTCGTCATCATCTCGGACGGCAACGACACCAGCAGCCGCGTGAGCGTCGGCGACGTCAAGCGCGTGGTGCGCGAGACCGAAGTGCTCGTGTACGCGGTGGGCATCGACGGACACGGTCAGCCGACGATCACGTCGCGCCCGCGTCCGCCGATCGGCGGCCGTCCGCCGATGCCCATTCCGTTTCCAATCCCCGGTGGAGGCGGCCGCGGCAGAGGCGGCGGCTTCCCGATGCCGCCGGCGTATCCCGGCGGGGGCGGCTACGCGACCGGTCCCGACGATCGCGTGAACGTCGCCGCACTGCGCGAGATCACCGACGACAGCGGCGGCCGAACCGAGATCGTGCGCGACGCGCGGGATCTCGATCCGGCAACGGCGAACATTGCCGACGAGCTGAGCCAGCAGTACTACATCGGTTATCCGAGCCCGGGACACAGGGACGGCCGGTGGCACACGATTCGAGTAGAGGTCAACGATCCTTCCGTGCGCGTGCGCGCCCGCCGCGGGTACGTCGCGACGCCGTGACGAGGCCGGCGACCGAGGCAGCCCCGCTCGGCGAGAGGACAGTCCAACCGGCCTCCCGGGAGCACACTTCATCGCCAGGCTCCTTCAAATCGAGTGACTTGCGAGGATGGTGACGCTGGCACGGTCCTCGCATTCTCCTGATGCGGAAGGAGCGGACGGTCATGGCCCTCAGAGTCGTTGGATTCGTTCTTCTCGCACTCGGCCTCGTCGGTTCCCCTGCGTCTGCCTCGGCGCAGTCGAGCCTCCAGGACCGCGTGGTCTTCGAGCAGATCGCCGAGCAGGTGAACCGCTACACGCAGTTCACCATCTTCGACAGCGTCAGCGCGTCGGTCGACGACGGCAACGTGATCCTGACGGGCTGGGTCACGATGCCGTACAAGCGCGACGACATCGAACGCCGCGTGCGCAAGGTGGTCGGCGTCAACGCGGTGGAGAACGGCATCGGCGTCCTCCCGGTCTCGCAGTTCGACGACGAGCTGCGCTTTCGCATCGCGCGCGCAATATACGGCAACTCCTCGTTCTGGCAGTACGCCTCGATGGTGAACCCGCCGATTCACATCATCGTGAACCGGGGGCGCGTGACGCTCGAAGGCGTCGTCAACAGCAACGTCGAGCGCATGCTCGCGCGGTCGCTGGCCACCGGCTTCGGCGCCTTCGAGGTGACGAACGAGCTCCGGACCGACGCGGAGGTCCGTGAGACGCTGGAGAACCGTCCGGCCGCCTTCGTCTCCGAGCCGATGGACCTGACGGGCATCGCCGGCTGAACCACCGAGGCTCGACCACCGCAGACCCTGAGACAACGCAACCACCGAGACTCAGAGTCACAGAGACCCTGAGACAACCTCACCACCGAGACTCAGAGTCACAGGGACCGGTAAACGCGGCGCGCGCCGCCAGGCACGGGCGCTGGTTCGGATCCGCATGAGCCCACACGGATCCCCAGGTTCAGCCGAAGTGTGACGTGAGCTCTTCTTCAGCCTCCCGTCAGCGGCTTGCGGCTCTTGATGAACCAGATGAACAGCACGAAGGTGATCGCCACGAGGACGATCATCGCTCCGAAGAGGAGCAGCGTGCGCGCGAGGATGGACTCGGTGTCCATGCGCACCTGGATGTCCACCGGCGTTCCTTCCTGGCGTGCGCGCAGCGGCTGTTCCCAGGCGATGATGTTGCCGCGCAGCACCTCGCGCGACGGCGCATTGTGAAACGTCACCCGGCTCGGCAGGTGCAGGCGGAACGCCACGAGCTCGTTCCCCCGCCATCCCACGTCGCCGACGTCCCGTCCCGCTGACGCGCCCACCAGCTGCGAATAGTCGAACGAGCCGTCCGCCGGCTCGAACCCGTAGCGGGACCACGCAAACGGGGGCGCCTCGGCCAGGCGCCGGATGTCGGGCACGTCGAGCCGCACATGGACGTAGCGCCGGTTGTCGCGTCGGGACGTGCTGACGTTGGCCACGCGGCTGACCGGTGTGTCGTACAGCGCGCGGACGTCCTGCCGATCGAGCCGGGCGCGCGGATCGACGGGCAGGTCCACGCCGCGGAGGGCGACGAGCGCCGGCACGGCCGCGTTGACATACACCGTGGCCGATCCGTCGAGGCGCAGGTAGATCTCTTCTTCGTACTCGTACTTGCGCGACAGCGGGTTCCCGGCACACGCCGCGAGCGCGAAGAGGACGGCCGCGGCCACCACGATGCGGATTCCCTGCGACCTTCCTGCCATCAACGCCTGATCGTCAATGATAATACTGGCGACGCTCCCGACATGGCCGCACCCACGCTCTTCCTGATCGACGGCAGCAATCAGATGTACCGCGCGTATCACGCCATTCGCGGCCTGACGGGCCCGGACGGCCGGTCCACCAACGCGGTCTACGGCTTCGTCACGATGCTCAGAAAGCTCATCGCCGATCACCGGCCCGCCTACATTGCCGCGTCGTTCGACTTGCCGACCGAGACCTTCCGCTCGAAGCTCGCCGCGGACTACAAGGCAAACCGCGCGCCGATGCCGGGCGACCTGAAGGAGCAGATCCCCTGGGTTCACGAGGCCTGCGAGGCCATGGGCGTGCCCATCCTCACCTCCGAAGGCTACGAGGCCGACGATGTGATTGGCACGCTGGCGCGGAAAGCGGCCGAGGCCGGGATGAGCGCGGTCATCGTGACCGGCGACAAGGACTTCTTTCAGCTCGTCGGCGGCAACATCCGCGTCTACAACCCGCGCGACGAGGGCGTCTGGTACGACGAGGCGGCCGTCGCGGGCAGGTTCGGCGTGCGCCCCGATCAGGTCGTGGACGTGCTCGCGCTGATGGGCGACACGATCGACAACGTCAAGGGCGTCCCCGGCATCGGCGAGAAGGGCGCGAGGGATCTCATCAGCACGTACGGTTCGCTCGACGCGCTGCTCGAGCACGCCCCGGAGCTCGCACAGAAGAAGTATCGGGAGGCACTGGCGACCCACGCGGATCAGGCGAGGCAGAGCCGGGAGCTCGTCACCATTCATACCGATGTCGATGTCGGGTTCGACGTCGACGCGTTCCGCTATCGCGGTTCCGATCAGGCACGCTGCTACGCACTCTTCTCGCAGCTCGGGTTCCGGACGCTCGTCGCCGAGTTCGCGCCCACGGCCGAGTCCGTCGTCCGCGACTACCAGGTCGTGGGGTCGCTCGCGGAACTCGAGTCGCTCGCCGCCGACCTGGACGCGGCCCCGCAGGTCGCGCTGCGGGTCATCACCGACGGCACGGCGCCGGTCCGTGCATCGATCGTGGGCATCGCGCTCGCCACGACGCCTCGCCAGGCGCGCTACGTGCCCATCGGCCACCAGGGCTTCATGGGGAGCGCCTCGCTCGATCGCGAGCGGGTGCTCGGGATCCTGTCGCCCGTCCTCGAGAATGCAGGCATCAGCAAGGTCGGACACGATCTGAAGGCCGATCTCATCGTCCTCGGGAGGCACGGCGTCGAGCTTCGTGGGCTGGGGATGGACACGATGCTGGCGGCGTATCTGCTCGATGCCAATCGGTCCAGCCAGGCGCTCGAGCCGATCGCGCTCGAACAGATCGGCTACAAGGCGCTGACCGAGGAGGACGTGCGCGGCAAGGGTGTCAAGGCCCGCGCCTTTGCCGACGTGCCCGTGGAGACGCTCCTCGACTATGCGGGCGAACGGGCCGATCTGCCGCTCCAGCTCGCGGAGGCCTTTGGGCCGGCACTCGAACGAGACGGCCTGCTCGGCGTCTACCAGGATCTCGAGCGACCGCTCGTGCCCATCCTCGCCGCGCTCGAGCGCACGGGCGTCCGCGTGGACGTGCACGCGCTCGGGGCGCAGGCCGCCGTCGTGGACCGGGAGCTCGACGACCTGAGCCGGGAGATCTTCCGGCTGGCCGGCGAGTCGTTCAACATCGGGTCGCCGAAGCAGCTGGCCGAGATCCTCTTCGAGAAGCTGCAGCTGCCGGTCATCAAGCGCACGGGCACGACGCGCACTGCGTCAACGGCCGTGGAGGTGCTCGAAGAGCTGGCCGCCTCGCACGACCTGCCGCGGCTCATCCTCGACTGGCGCGGGCTGGCCAAGCTGAAAGGCACGTACATCGATGCGCTCCCGGCGCTCGTCAATCCCGAGACGGGCCGTGTGCACACGCAGTTCAACCAGGCCGTCGCCGCGACGGGACGCCTGAGCAGCAGCGATCCGAACCTGCAGAACATCCCCATCCGCACCGGGATCGGACGGGAGATCCGCCGCGCCTTCGTCGCCGAGCCCGGCGCCGTGCTCGTCTCGGCCGACTACTCGCAGATCGAGCTGCGGGTGCTGGCGCACCTGTCCGGGGACGAGACGCTCATCGCCGCGTTCGAGCGGGGCGACGACATTCACGACCAGACCGCCCTCGCGGTCTTCGGGCCGGACAGCACGCTCGACGCGCACGAGCTGAGGCGGCGCGCCAAGATCGTCAACTACGCGCTCCTGTACGGCAAGACGGCGTTCACGCTCGCCAGGGACATCGGCGTGTCCCAGGCGGCCGCGCAGCAGTTCATCGACGCCTATTTCGCGGGGTTCCCGCGGGTGCGGGACTTCATCGATCGCACGCTCGAGGACGCGCGTGCCTCCGGCGTCGTCAAGACCCTGTTCGGGCGGCGGCGCGCGGTGCCGGAGCTCACGAGCAGGAACGGCCAGATTCGCTCGGCCGCCGAACGCGTGGCGGTCAATATGCCGATCCAGGGCACGGCCGCCGACATCCTGAAGCGCGCGATGATCGACGTGTCGGCGGCACTCGCGGCCAGCCACCCGGGGGCACGGATGATCCTCACGGTGCACGACGAGCTGCTGTTCGAGGCGCCGTCGGCCGACGCCGACGCCGTCGCGACAATGGTTCGACAGAAGATGATGGGAGCCGCCGAGCTCAGGGTCCCACTGGACGTGGACGTGGGCATCGGCGACAACTGGCGGGACGCGAAGAATTGATCGCGGGCAACCCTGAAGGGTTGTCCCTACTTCCAGCGCTCTTTGACGAGCTCCCACTCGGCGCGCAGCTGCGACTCGGCCGACGCGCGGTCGGCCTCGGGCACGTCCTTGACCCGGTCCGGGATGATGCCCTGCACCATCAGCTTGTCCAGGTCTGCCCGCAGCGTGGCGGCCCGCTCGCCCGCCAGCCGTGCGCGCACCCAGCCGGCAATCGCGGCATGCCACGCTCCGGGGGCGTCGCCGGAGCCGCGACGAGCCGCAGCCAGCCAGTACGACGCGGACGCCGATCCCGGGGCCCGCTTCAGCTCCTCGGCCATCCGCGTGGCCAGGATGGCGAAGCTCGCTTCGCGCCGGGCGCGGCCTTCGGTGTCGGCCTGCCGCTCGGCAGCGCTCCCCCACCAGTCGACCATCGCGTCGCCCAGCTCGGGGTCGGCTGTCCGGGCCATCTCCACGCCACTCTCGAACACCGCGGCAGCAGCGCCGAATTCGTCTTCGAGAAAGAGCGCCTGACCGAGTGCCAGCAGGTACTCGACGCGCTCGCGCTCCTCGAGCAGCATCGCGCGCACGCTGCCCAGGGCCTCGCGCGCCGCGCCGAGATCGGCCGGATCGACGCGCTCCCGGTACCGTTCGAGGAGCGCGCGTGCGAGGACCACCGCGGCCGCATCCCGTGTCTCGGGCGACTCGCCAGCCAGCCGCGCGGCTTCGATGGCCTGGTCGAACTGCCGCTCGTTGTAGAGCGCGCGGGCACGCGCCAGGTCCGACCGGCTCGCCAGCAGCATCACCGGGAACATCACCGCCAGGAGCGCCACGACCACCATCGGCGCGCGCAGGCGCCGCCAGGCCCGCGACGTCACGCGACACCTTCGAGGCGCGTGTGCCGGACGCGGGATGGAATGAGAGGGCACGACAGGACGCGCGTGACGCCAGGACATCGGCAAGACGTACGGAATCGTAGCACGCTGGTACAATACCGCCTTCAATGGCCGACCCCGTGATTGTCCCCCGGGCCGAACATCCCATCTCGCGCAAAGACATCGATTCCGACGCGTTGAAGGTGCTCTATCGGCTGAACGATTTCAACCACGCCGCGTACCTGGTCGGCGGAGGCGTCCGCGACCTGCTCCTGGGGCGCAAACCCAAGGACTTCGACGTCGGCACCGACGCCCACCCCTATCAGATCAAGAAGCTGTTCCGGAACTGCTGGATCATCGGCCGCCGCTTTCGCCTGGCGCACGTACGGTTCGGCAACAAGACCATCGAGGTCGCAACGTTCAGGAAGAGCCACGAGAGCCACGAGGGTTCGACGCACGAAGGTTCGGCGCACGAGCACGAGAACACCTTCGGGACACCCGAAGAGGATGCCTTCAGGCGCGACTTCACCATCAACGCACTCTTCTACGACATCGGCACCTTCTCGGTCATCGATTATGTCGGCGGGCTCGAGGATCTGGAGCGGCGCGTCATCCGGTCGATTGGCGATCCCGTCGTCCGCTTCCAGGAGGACCCCGTCCGCATGCTGCGTGCGGTCGCCATTGCCGCTCGCCTCGACTTCACGCTCGACCCGCCGATCGTGCGCGCCATCAATACCCAGCGGCACCTCATGGCCACGGCCGCGCCGGCACGGCTCGTCGAGGAGTACTACAAGATTCTCAGGTCCGGCTCCTCCGAGCGCACGTTTCGCAGCCTCGCGGAGCACGGCCTCCTGGAACCGGTCACGCCGGAACTTCAGGAACGCGCGACGGCTCCCCAGCTCTGGACGGCCTTGCGGGCGCTCGATGCCTACCGCCAGCGCTTCGACTCGGCGCCAGCCAGCCTGACCAACCCCGTGCTGCTCGGTTCGATCATCGTGCCCATCGGCCTCATGCCACGCTCGTCGAGCACGGATGACACCGATCTCAGCCTGGCGTCCGACGGCTCGGACGGCACCGATCGCAGCAACTGGCCGATGGCCGCCAGCGCAGGCGACGGCACCGACCGCAGCAACTGGCCGATGGCCGCCCGCGCGGTCGACGGGACCGACGGCAGCAACTCGCCCGTCCGCGGCCGACCTGCCGCCTCGCGCTCCACCGCCGACGCCGCGGAGGAAACCGACGACGACATCGGCAACCGCGAGCCGGACGACGAGATCCTGGCCCGGCGCGGACGCGGACGCTGGAGCCGATCCGCGCGCGACCGCAGCAGGCCGCCGGTGTTGAAGATCGGCGTGCTGCCGGTCGCCCGCCGCGATTCGGAGCGCCTCCGGCAATTGCTGTCGATCCAGCAGCGCCTGCGCGATCTCGAGTCGTCGCCCCGCGCGAAGCGCACGCTCATGCAGCGAGGCCCGTTCGACGACGCGCTGACGTGGCTGGAGATACATGGCGGCGTTCCGGAAGTGGTAGAACACTGGCGCGGATTCATCGAGGCCATGAACGCGCAGGGCGACAAGCCACGCGCTGACGGGGATGTCGACCGTGCACCTGGCGGCGCCGCGGACGGGCGGCGGCGACGGCGGCGTGGCGGCCGGCGGCGCGGGGGCCGCGCGAAGCGCTCCCACGAGTCCTGACGCGGCGCGGTCCGAAACCTCCAGCCTTCTGAACATCTCGAACCCGCGGCGGACGCCACCGGGTCAGTCGGTGTCTGCCAACAGCGCCTTCAGCCGGGCCACCTCCTCGGGTGGCCAGCCGGGCGGCTCGACGAGCGCCAGCCACGCGTCGATGTAGTGCCTGGCCGCAAAGGTATGGCCGAACCCCGGAGGCGTGCTGTTGGAGACCGCCATATCCGCCAGGAGCTGCACCGTCGTCACGACCGGGAACCACCGGAGCGACCTGGAGACGTCGGCGCCGCGCGGCTCGCGCATCCACTCGGGCTCGCGGTAGATCGTGTCGACCGAAAAGAACGTCATCGGGTCGCTGGCGTACTGCAGATAGCCAATGCGAAGCGGTCCCCAGGGCTCGTCGCCGCGCTCGAGTCCGCCCTGCTGGGTCATGAAGCGCACCACCTTGCCGTCGTGAAACTGCGGCTGCCACATGGGAGTGCCGCGGTCGCGGTTCGCGGTGATCGTCCGCCAGTGCTCGGCGCGAAACGGCGGCCCTGCCCACAGTGCACCCTTGAACGGATCGGCGATGACGTCGTGGAGGTCGAAGGAAAGGTCCGAGTTGAGCGCGCCGAGGCTCAGGCCGAACAGGTAGAGCTCCGGCCGGCGGTCCCGGGGCAGCGTCGTCCAGTGGCCGTAGACGGCGCGGAACAGCGCCTGCGCGCTCTCGACGCCGTAAGCGCCCTCGGTCGGCAGTGCCAGCACGCTGGGGAGATACGAGTACTGCAGCGCCACGCTGGCGACATCGCCGCGCAGCAGGTATTCGAGCGAATCGAGCGCCGCCGGATCGATCCAGCCGGTGCCGGTCGGCGTGATCAGAAACAGGTAGGCACGGTCGAAGGCGCCGACCCGTTCGAGCTCACGGAGCGCGAGGCGGGCGCGCTCGTCGATGGTGTCGGCGGCGTTCAATCCAACGTAGACGCGAATCGGCGCCGGCGGTGTCCCGCCAAGGAAGCGGGCCAGATCCGCCGATTGGGGACCGGACGACACGACTCGCCGCCCTGCCAGTCCCAGGTCGTGCCAGTCGATCAGCGATGCCGCACTGCCGGCCCGCAGGGGATCGCCGGGAGGGTCGGTGTCCGGCGGAATCGTGGCATCGACCTGCTGCGAGACGCTGTCGGCCGTCTCCAGCGCCCACTCGAAGAAGACGCGAGTGAACGTCCCCCAGAAGAGGAACACGACGAGGATGGCGGCCAGGACGCGCGAGACGCGGGGCGGAACGACACGATCGAGCCACCCGGACACGACGCGTCTGGTCAGCACGAACAGGCGGGCGACGAACAACAGCACGCCGAAGGTCGCAATCGCGATCAGGGCAATCGAGATCGGCCGCGACCCGCTGACCGTCGGGAGGCCCATGATCTGCCGCACCTCGTTCTGCCACGCCGAGGCCTGCCAGAGGACGAGGAGCACGATGATCGCGGCCACTCCCAGCGCGGCGCGCGAGGCCATCCGTTCGCGGCCCCGGCCCGGCATCGGAAGCTCGAGGAACGACCAGAGCCAGCGCCCGGCAACGCCGATGGCGTAGCCGATGCCGAGCGACAATCCCGAGACGATGCCCTGATAGGCGTAGGAGCGGGGGACGAGGCTCGGTGTCAGCGACACCGCCATGAACAGGAGCGCCACGACCATCCCCGGTCGGGAGAGCGGCACCAGGGTGCCCAGCCAGTGACGGAGTCTCGAGGCCTTCACGTCGCTCAGTCGTGCCATGCCCGGGCGGCGAATGGCGAGTGCCCGATCGGGCTAGCCGTGCCTGGCCTCGAAGTCCCGCATGAACGACACGAGCGCGTCGACGCCCTCCTCGGGGAACGCGTTGTAGAGGGACGCGCGCATCCCCCCGACGGAGCGGTGCCCCTTGAGGCCGTCGAGACCCGCCGCGGTCGACTCCTTGACGAACTGCTTCTCCAGGTCTTCCGACGGAAGCCTGAACGTGACGTTCATCCGGGACCGGCTGCCCTGCTCGGCCGTGCCGCGATAGAACCCGGTGCGATCGATCTCGGCGTACAGCCGGGCGGCCTTCCGCTCGTTCCGCGCCGCGATGGCTTCGAGCCCGCCTTCGGCGAGCGCCCACTTCATCACCAGTCCCATCAGGTAGATGCCGAAGCAGGGCGGCGTGTTGTACATCGACCCGTTCTGGGCATGCACGGCGTAGTTGAGCATCGTGTGCAGCGACTTGGACGAGCGCGCGAGGAGGTCCTCGCGGATGATGACCAGGGTCACTCCGCTTGGTCCCAGGTTCTTCTGCGCACCGGCATAGACGAGGCCGTACTGCGCGACGTCGATCGGACGGCTGAAGATGTCGGACGACGCATCGGCCACGAGCGGGACGTCACCCACCGCAGGCACGGCCGGCCACTGGGTCCCGACGAGCGTGTTGTTCGTCGTCATGTGGACGTAGGCTGCGTTGGGGTCGAGCGTCAGCTCGTCCTGGCGCGGGATGCGCGAGAAGTGCTCGGCTTCGGTCGTTCCGGCGATGCTGATGGCGCCGACACGCTGCGCCTCCTTGAGGGCCTTCTGCGACCAGCCGCCGGTGATGATGTAGTCGGCCGACTGGTCGGTCTGCAGCAGGTTGAGGGGGACCATCGAGAACTGCAGCGACGCCCCGCCCTGCAGGAACAGCACCTTGTAGGTGTCGGGCAGCCGGCCGAGTGTCCGGACATCGGCTTCGGTCCGGGCGAGGATGCCCTCGAAGGCCTTCGAGCGGTGGCTGACTTCCATCACCGACATGCCGACACCCGGCAGGGAGACGAGATCGCGCTGGGCTTCCTCCAGCACCGGAAGCGGCAGCACGGCGGGACCAGCGGAGAAGTTGAAGAGACGGTGAACGGTAGTGGGCATGACGAACCTGCGGACAGCAACGGGGTCACACGAGCGCACGGACGAAGATCCCGACGGCACACATCGAGACCGAGACCAGTATCTTATCCCGTGAGCGTGCCGCGATGGATCAGCTCGCTCAGAGAGCCACGAGCTGCAGATCGAGCACGTCCTCGTGCCCCGATCTGATGGCCTCCAGCGTGGCGGCGGACGGCGCGCCGTCGAGATTGATGCGCGCCACCGCGGCATGCGCGCCGTCGAAGATGATGTTCTCGGTCTCCTGGACGTTGAGCTCGGCCGCCCGCAGCTGTTCGAAGGTGTGCGCGAGGACCCCTGGACGATCCCGGTGGCGAACCACGAGCATGTGCGTCGCCGGCGTCTTCCGGGAGAGGTTCACGACGTTCGGCACACGCCCGGTGTCCTTGAACGTCCGGACAATGCGAACCGTTTCGGCCGCGATGGCTTCCTGGGCCTGGGTGGTGGACGCGCCGATGTGGTGCGTGCCGTAGACGCCCGGCAGGCTGACGAGCGGATCGGCGAAGGCGCCGGTCGCGGCCGACGGCTCGGCGGCAAAGACATCCAGGCCGAGGCGCAGGCCTTTCTCGCGTACCGCGGTCTCGAGTGCCGCGGCATCCACGATTTCGCCGCGCGCGGTGTTCACGAAGTACGCGCCGGGCCTGGCGTGCGACAGGAGCGCGGCGTTGACGAATCCCCGTGTCTCTTTCGCGAGCGCGAGGTGCACGCTGATCACGTCAGCCGGTGACACGGCGGCCTCGGGCGAGTCGACGACCTCGATGCCGAACTCGTCCTGGGCGGCCTGCCGGGCCGCCGGATCGGCCGCCAGGCGCCGCGTCCACACGATCACGCGCATCCCGAATGCCCGCGCGCGCGTGGCCACCTCCCGGCCGATGTTCCCGAACCCGAGCAGCGCGAGCGTGGCTCCCGCGAGTCCTCTGGCCCTGGAGTACTCCTTCTTGTTCCAGCGGCCCTCCCTGAGGTCCGCCACGTTGTCGGCGATCCGGCGATCCAGGGCCAGCATCAGGCCTAGCGCGAGCTCCGCGACCGCCACGGCGTTCTTGCCGGGGCAGTTCGACACGTAGATGCCGCGCCTGGACGCCGCCGCGAGATCGATGGTGTTGACGCCGGCGCCCGCACGCACGATGAGCGACAGCACACCGGCGTCCATCATGGCTCCGGTGACTTGCGTCGAGCGCACGACCAGGACCTGCGCACGAGTCGCCCGGAGCGCCGCGGCCAGGCCATCGCCCGACAGATCGGGTTCGAAGACGACCTCGCAGCCGGCCTCGGCGAGACCGTCCAATCCGGATTGCTCGAACTTGTCCGCAACGATGACGTTCATGACACGACACTCCTCGGGCTGGACCGCGATCGCATCCGCGGCGACTCGAACACATGCGAGAGCAAGCCGTCGCGGAGCTTCGGCTCGAACCAGGTGGACTTGGGCGGCATGATGCCGCCGGCGTCGGCTATGCGCATGAGGTCCGCCACCGACACGGGGAACATCGAGAACGCGACCGCCCAGTTCCCGCTGTCCACGGCGTCGTCGAGCGCGGACGTGCCGCGAATGCCGCCGACGAAGTCGATGCGCCTGTCGGTGCGCACGTCGTGAATGCCCAGAATGGGCGCGAGCACCTCGCGTTCGACGAGGTCCACGTCGAGCGCGTCGGCGGCAGACTCCGCCTCCGGGAACTCGAGCGCGTACCAGTCTGGTCCGAGCCTCATCGACACCAGCCCGCGGCGATCAGGCATCGGACCGGCACCCGGCCGAACGGTGACGCGCTGGCCGACCTCGGTCAGGAACTGCTCCGGTGTCCGGCCGGCCAGATCCCTGACCACCCGGTTGTAGGGCAGGATCCGCACCTGGTCGTCGGGGAACGCGACCGCCAGCACGCGGTCCCACTCTCCCGGGCCGCGCGCGGCCAATGCCTTCTGCGCGCGCGATGCGCTCGCCGCGCGGTGATGACCATCGGCGATATACAGGCACGGCAACGGCTCGAAACCCTTGACGATGGCGGCTTCGTCGGCGGCGGGCACGCGCCACACGACGTGCCTCACACCATCCGGCGCGAGGACATCGAAGAGCGGCGATGTTCCCGTCACATGGTCGACGGCCGCATCGACGGAGCGTGACGCAGGATAGGTGAGGAAGACAGGCCCGGTCTGTGCGCCGATCGCCAGCATGTGGCGCGTGCGATCGTCCTCCTTGTCCGGCCGCGTCTTCTCGTGCTTCCTGATGAGGCCGCGATCGTACTCGTCGATCGAGAAGCACGCCGCCACGCCAGCCTGCACGTGGCCGTCCATGTGGAGCTGGTACACGTACAGGGACGGTGAGGCCTCGATGACGAGCGGCGCCTCGGCCCTCAACTGCGCGAAGTGACGGGCCGCCGCCTCGTAGACCTCGTCGCCGTGCGGATCGGCCCCCGGGGCCAGGTCGATCTCCGGGCGTGAGACGTGCAGGAAACTGAGCGGGTTGCCCGCGGCCAGCGCACGCGCTTCCTCGGTGTTGACCACGTCGTAGGGAACCGCGGCGACATCGGCAGCACGTTCCGGTACGGGTCGAAGCGCGGCGAACGGAAAGATTGCAGCCATGGGCTGCAGTGTAGTGCAAGACACCGGCTTGACTGTCCGCGCGACCGCGCGAACAGCGCGATCACCGTCGTCGAATGACCTCCTCCGCGGGATGTCGGATGGACATGCCATCGCGCGATGGCCGGAGGGCGAGGTTGCGGAGCAGCCGCGAGCGGGCGGCTTCAGTTGGCGTGGCGGGGGCGCACGGTATCGAAGAGCGCGAAGAGACGTGCGCGTTCGAGACGAAACGACTGGCGCTCGGACTCGGGCACGGGCTCGCCGGGCGGCATGTTGCGATGTTCGACCACCGGGTTCACATACAGGCCGTTCTTCCTGAGGCCGTAGTGAAGATGAGGCCCGGTCGCCAACCCCGTCGAGCCGACCTTGCCGACGAGCTGTCCCTGTGCGACGCGCTGTCCCCTGCGGACGCTGATGGCCGACAAGTGCAGGTACTCGCTCTCGTAGCCGTTGCTGTGGCGCACGCGCACGGTGCGGCCGCCTCCGCCCGTCCAGCCGGCAAGCGTCACGGTTCCCGGTGCGACGGCGGCCACCGGCGCGCCCGTCCCTGCGGCGTAGTCCACGCCGTTGTGGGCACGCGTGTACTGGAGGATCGGGTGGCGCCGCGCGCGGGAGAAGCTCGACGTGATGCGCGGTTCGAACTTGAGCGGCGACTTGAGGAAGAAGCGCTGGAGCGAGCGGCCTTCCTCGTCGTAGTAGTCCGGATCGCCCGCCTCGGTCGTGTATCGATAGGCCCGGATGGACTTGCCGCTCGCGACGAACTCCGCCGCCAGCACGGCGCCGTATCCCGCCAGCTGCCCGTCGCGCGAGTAGCGTTCGACGACGAGCCGGAAGTTGTCGCCCGGCTGCAGCTCGGATGAGAAGTCCAGTTCGCCGGCGAAGATCTCGGCCATCTGCAGTGCGAGATCGATACGTTCGCCGGCGGCGCCCATCGCCTCACTGAGCGACGGAGTGTCCCGGTTGATCTCGCCTTCGACAGCCGTCACGGTGACGGTCTTCTCGATGGCTTCGATCGTCGCCTCGAATGCCCGCTCGGCGAGCGCCGCCTGTTCGGCATCCGCCGCGGCCGCGCCGACCCGTTCGGCGTCGAGCGCACGGACAACGAGCCGGCGATCGCCGTCGATCTCGTACTCGAACATGCGGACGCGTCCGTCGAGCAGCCGATCCACGAAGAAGGGCTGGCCTTCCCGCACGCGGCGGACGTCGAAAACGGACCGGATGGCCGACACGAGCGCGTGGCGATCGCTCTCGAGGACGGCGTACTCCTGGAGCATGCCGCCGAGGGTCGTGCGCGATGGAATCACTCCGCTGATGAGATCGGAATCGGGCGCGAGGTCGATGTCGACGGTGCGTCCTCGTTCGGCTGGCGGCTCGGGAGCCGGTGGTGACAGGGAATCCCGCACGTACGGGGCGGCGGCGGCGAGGGTCCCCACCAGTCCAAGGATGAGTATGTACTTCATCGGGATCCGGATGGCCAAAGCGCGATGCTACCAGCTCGACGCGACGGCCGCCAGCGCGTTTTCGTCCCTCGCGCCATCCACTACCGCCGCGTCCCCTTCACCTGTCGCGCTGGCGTGGACGTCCGGGCCACCGGCTCCTGCAGCTCGACATACTGCGCGGTCTGCACACCGGGTCGAATCGTCAGCGGAATCACGCGCGGTTCGGCGGTGCCGAGCCTGAGCTCCATGACGTGCGTGCCGGAGGGCAGCGAGATCATGAGCGGCGTTTCACCACGATCCTCGCCGTCGATGACCACGCGCGCCGCCGCCGGCCTCGACTGCACGGACAGCTCGCCGTCGCCCGCGCCGACGATGGGACCCGACCGCGTCGACAGCCAGGCGATGACAGCCGCCTGGCCCAGCACGACGGCGAAGAGAGCCGCGGCCACTCTCGGCAGCATCGCGGCAAGACGCGACGGGGACGCTGGCGGTGGAACGGCGGGCTGCTCCTCGGCCTCCTCCACCAGATCGGACTCCTGAACCGGGCCGACCCTGAAGCCTTCCTGCACCGTCCCCTGGCGCGTCGAATCCGCGCGCTTCGCCGCCGCGCGCCGCGCGCCCGCCTTCGACGCCATGGGCTTCTTCTGCGCAGTCCACCGCTCGTACTCGTCGAGCCAGTCCGAGAGCGCATCGCCGCGCGTGACGTAGCGCGGGTCCTCCGCGAGCACCGCCTCGAAACCGATCTGCGCGGCATGCGGCGAGTCGAACGCGTTCGGTTCATCGATCTGCAGGGCGCGGACCAGCCACTTCGCAAACGCCGGTGAGAGCGGACGATCGTCCCCGCCATGACGTTCGCGCACCGAGCCGACCAGGCTGGGCAGCGCACCCGGAAACTCGGGATCGGCCAGCATGCGGCCGATGAGCATCGACAGCGCGACGATGCCGAGCGCCATCGCATCGCCGCGAGGCGTGCACGTCACGGGCCCGATCCTGGACGGAGACACGACGCCGTAGCGGCGCCACGCATCGGACGGCTCGAGCGCCAGCTGGTCGAGCGCCGAACCGAGCATGATGTCGGCAACCACCATGCGGCCCGCCGGCAGCACGAAGAGCCGCTCGGGCGCAATGACCCCAATCGCCTGCGACTTGTTGTGGCGCGCGAAGAGCCCGACCGCTGGCAGCAACTGCCGCATGAGCGCGACCACCACCTCGATGTCCGGCCGGGTGCTGGTGCGCTGCGCGTACTCGAGGAGGTCCGACAGCCGCGGACCAGGCGTCTGGTCCGAGACGACGACCAGCTGGGTGGGCCCCAGCCGATCCAGCCGGCGTACCCGCACGTAGTTGGCGTGCCGCACCTCGGCCAGACGGCCGACCCGGTCCGTCAGGGCAGTGGCAAACCCGGTGTGCGCAGCCAGACCAGGCGAGAGCTCCAGGCACTCGACCGGTTCGCCGCTTGCGGCGTCGGTGGACGCGACACGGCGTCCGAATCCGTCAGTCATGAGAAAACGTCAGCCGAGGGTGGCGTGGTCATTCTATCGGCAGGTGTCCCGCGGGCAAGGAGCCCCTCGCCACAACCTGTCGTTCCTGCACAGTCCTGCAGTACACTCGATCGTCTGGAGGTCATCCCGTGGTCAAGCGTGCGCTGCTCCTGCCATTCGTTTGTGCGTTCCTGCTGACGGCCGGTGCTCCCGCCACCACCGCGCAGTCGACCGAGCCGGTGGACCTGGAGTCGATCCAGCGTCTCAAGGAGGAAGGGTTCGAACGTTCGCAGGTCATGGACACCGCGTGGTGGCTGACCGAGGTGCACGGCCCGCGTCTCACCAACTCGCCGCAGATGCGAGCCGCGGCCGACTGGGCCGTCAAGCGCCTCAACGAATGGGGACTGGTCAACGTCAACCAGGAACCCTGGGGACAGGAGTTCGGCCGCGGCTGGAGCAACGAACGCACGGTCGTCCTCGTGACCAAGCCCACGCCGTGGCCGGTGCTCGCCTACGCGCGCGCCTGGACGCCGGGCACCAACGGAGCGGTGACGGCGGAGGTCGCGCTCGCACCCATGGCCGCCGAGTCGGACTTCGACAAGTTTCGCGGAAAGCTCGCGGGCAAGATTGTCCTTCTCCAGCCTGTCCGCACGGTCGAGCCCCTGTGGACCGCGCCGGCCCGGCGCTTCACGGATGACGAGCTCGACAAGATGCAGGAGCAGCCGGTCGGCCCCGCTCAACAGGGCAACTTCGATCCGCGACAGGCGCAGGCCTTCGCCGCCAAGCGGAATGCGTTCCTCCTCTCCGAAGGTGTCGTCGCAGTCCTCGAGCCAGGCAGTGGACGGGGCGACAGCGGCAGCGTCCTGACCGGATCGGGGGGCTCGAGGAATCCCAAGGACCCACCCGTGCCGACGCAGCTCTCGGTCGCGACGGAGCACTACAACCGGCTGGTGCGCCTCGTGGACCGGGGCATGCCCGTGACAATGGAGATCGACGTTCGCAGCACGTTCCACGACGCCGACCTCGACATGTTCAACATCGTCG
>CAZJBN010000088.1:0-19662 GCA_964543955.1 uncultured Bifidobacteriaceae bacterium | reverse complement strand
TGAACAGAAAGGCTTTAGGCTTCAGGCTTTGGGCTTTAGAAGGCCCAGAGCCTAAAGCCTATAGCCTAAAACCTAGAATTCATACCTCAGCGCGAACTGCATGCAGCGCCCCGCCTGGGCGTCGCACGTGGCGAGCGATCCGTCGTAGCGGCCGAAGCCGGCGCGGTCGGGGAAGTTGTTGAGCATCCCGACGTCGAAGCGGACGGTGTTGGTCAGGTTGAAGATCGACCACAGGAAGCGCACGCGATGGTCGGCAATGCCGAGCTGGAAGGACTTCGCCACGTTCAGATCGATGACGAAGTACCCGTCGCCGCGCAGCAGGTTGCGGAATCCGACCTCGCCGGGCAGCGCCGAGCGGAAGTAGGAAAGCGCGTCCTCCGCATCGGCAAACGGACTCGGCCGGCCGTCCACCGCATCACGAACGGTCTTGGTTTCCGGAAGCCTGTTCGGATCCACCAGCATGGCGTTCCCCTGCAGGTTCCAGTTCGTCGTCCAGCAGGAGCGGCAGTTGTAGACGTTGAACGGGAAGCCGCTCGTCCATCGCCACAGTCCCGCAACCGACCAGTCGCCGATGAGCGCGTTCATGCCGTTGCCGACGTCGCTGCCGTACTTCCTCCCCTGGCCGAACGGCAGATCGGCAAGCCAGTTGACGTTCAACTGGTGGCGTACGTCGAAGTCGGAGGTGCCGTAGTTGGAGTCGGGGTCGAACGAGTTGATCAGGAACCCCGAGTAGCCGCCGTTCGCGAAGTTGCCGAAGGCGCTGCCGCGCTCCACCTGGGAGCCGAGGTCCTTGGACTGCGACAGCGTGTAGTTGATGTCGTACTGCAGCCCGCCGGAGTAGCGCCGGCGGAGCGTGAGCAGCATCGCGTTGTAGTTGGAGCGGCCGATCGAGCTGATGCCCGCGAGCGAGTCGTACTGTTCCGCGAAGTACGAGTAGGGCCCGAACTTGCTGCAGGCGGGGCTGCACGACGTGTCCAGGTCGTAGAACGCGGTGATCCAGTCGGGACCGTTCTGCATGTAGGTCCGGGCGATCGCCTGCGTGGCCGTCAGGCCGCCGCCAGCCGCGTCCGGGAACATGTTCTGCCAGTAGGGCATGTTGGCGAGGGCCTGATAGGCAGCGGCCGGCGAGCTGGACGTCAGCCCGGCGGCCTGCGCCGCGCGGATGAGCGCCTGGATGGACGAGAAGTAGTCCGTGCCGGACTGCGTGTCCACGAGGTTGAGGGGCATGGCCAGGTCGCGGCGGATGAGCAGGTCGCGGCCGAACCGTCCGAGGTAGCCGACCTCGAAGGCGTAGTTCTGGCCCAGGTCCCGGCCGATGGTGAAGCTGGCCATGTGAGCCGACGGCGTCACCAGCGTGTCATCGATGCTCTGCGTGATGATGCCGGCGCGGATGGGCGGCGTCTGCGGGAAGCCGCCCGGAGGTGCCGCGGGCACGGTCGGCGGCATCGTCGTGTTGTCGACGAAGCGCACGCGGGGGTCGCTCTCGTACGCGCCGCCGAACGGGCTGCTGATGCTCGTGGACATCCCGAACGCGAAGCCCTCGTCGAAGTTCGTGGCGAGGCCCACGCCCACGCGGTCGAACACCTTCGTGTAGCCGCCGCGGATGACCATCTGGTTGTTGCCCGTGACCGAGCGCCAGAAACTGCCCTCGGCGCCCGTCGGGCTCCAGGCAACGGCCAGGCGGGGCGCGAAGTTGTTCTTGTCCCAGGCGTAGAAGCCGGGGCGGTTGTTCTTCGGTCCGGACAGATCGAAGGTCACAATCTCGCTGGCGTGTGAGGGGATGCCGTTCTTCGCGTTCTCGACGCGCTGGTTGAACCACTCGCCCATGCTGATGGTCGGCTGCACCTGGAAGCCGTTGACCTCGTACGGCGGCGAGTAGAGGCTGTAGCGCAGGCCCGCCGTCAGCGTGAGGTTGGAGCGGGGCTGCCAGCTGTCCTGGACGTAGAACTCGTATTCGTCGCTGGCAATCTCGCGCGAGACCGGCGCGCCCACTGGTTGCAGCGATCCATCGGGGTTGTAGTTGGCCCGGAGCGTGGATTGCGAGAGCACGCCCAGGATGTTCAGCCAGGCATCCGCGTAACCGGCCTGGCCGGCCGTGGCCACGGCCGGCAGATCGCAGCCCGGCACGGTGCAGAACGAGCTGCCCGGCATGTTCCGGCGGCCGACGCCGGCCACCCACGACGGGTTGACCGTCGCGCTCAGGAACGCGCTCTGGTAGCGGTCCTTCGGCACGCGGGTGAACCGGAGGTTCGTCCCTCCCTTGATCGTGTGCCGGCCGCTCACATAGGTGAGATCGTTCACGAAGTTCTGCGTCGGTGTCGCGCGCGTGCTCGTGAACGTGTCACCGGCGGCGTCGTACGGCGACATGAAGCGGAAGACCACGTAGTTGTTGGTCGTCAGCCCGAGGCTCTCCTCGTCGATCCGTGTCAATCCGTAGCGGAAGCTGTTCATCAGATTCGACGAGAGCACGCTGTCGTACCCCAGGGCCAGCCCGTAGTTGGTGACGCGGCGCTGGAGCCGCGAATCCTGGCCGGGGAACTGCGACGGGTTGTTGATGGTGTCGTTCTGCTTTCCGAACCGCCCGAAGATCTTGTGGTTGCCCGACTCCGTCATGTTGTAGTCCACGCGCATGATGAAGGGGTTGAACCGGTTCTCGATGGGCGCCGAGAACGTGTAGTCCATGATGTTGCGGCCGTCGAGGCCCGGCGCGTTCGGCGACGGGTATTGACGGAAGTACTGCATCGCGGCCTGGCTCGGCCCGATGCCGAGGGGATCGATGGCCGCAATCTGCGCCGGCGTCATGCCGTAGAAGCCGGGTGCGACCGAGTGCGAGCCCGTGAAGCCCTGCACCGAGCCGCCCGGGCACGCCCCGGCCGATGCGCACTGGTAGATGAGCACGCCGTCGCGAAGCGACTCGGACGGCACGCCGCGCGTCACGGGGGTTTCGCTCTTCTCGCGCATGCCCTCGTAGTTGGCGAAGAAGAACATGCGGTTCCGCATGATCGGACCGCCGAGCGAGCCGCCGAAGATGTCCTTGTCCAGCTTCGGGGGTTTGCTCTCGAGGCCCTGGCCAAGCTGCGTCAGCTTGAGGAAGTACTCGTTGCTCGAGGTCGCCGTCCGCCGGAACATCCAGTACCCCGACCCATCGAACTGGTTGGTGCCGCTGCGCGTGACGAGCGTCACCTGCGGTCCGCTCGACCGGCCCTGGTCCGCGTTGTAGCTGGACGTGCTCACGCGGAACTCCTGCAGGGCCTCCTGGGTCAGGCGCACCGCCGAGGTGTAGGCCGTCTGGTTCTGCGGATCGTTCACGTCCACGCCGTCGAGCGTCACGTTCTGCTGGTCCGACCGCGCGCCCGCCACCGATCCGTATCGCGCATCCTCCGGATCCGAGTTGATGTTGGTCGGGATGAAGACCGCGCCCGGCTGCAGGCTGAGCAGGTGCATGACGTTCTGCGCCTCCACCGGGAGCGCACGAATCTGCTCGCGCGAGAGCTGGTTGCCCGTGCTCGCGTCGGTCGTGTTGAGCGTCGTGGTCACGGCCATGACGTTGACCGTCTCGGTCAGGCCGCCGACGGCGAGCACGACGTCCTGGCGCGCGGTGCTGTCCACGCGGAGCGCGATGTCCTCGACGGTCGTCGTCTTGAAGCCCGAGAGCTCCACCGTCAGGCGATACGTGCCGGGCGCGACGCCGAAGAACCGGTACGCCCCGCGCTCGTCGGTCACCGTCGTCTGGGCGATGCCGGTCCCCGCGTTGGTGAGCGTCACGCTCACGCCGGGAATGAACGCTTTCTGGTCGTCGGTGATTTCACCGATGAGGGAGGCCGTGCCCGTCTGAGCCCAGCCCGGGATGCTTGCGCCTATCACGCACGAGAAGACGAGCGCCGCTCGTGCCAACCGCGTCAGCCAAGTCACATGCCACCTCCTGTTAACGCCCAACTACAGCGCCAAGACAAGTTGCAGAATCGCAAGACAGCACGCCGCATGAGCCGGTCGTCCCTGGATGCACGCAGTTGGCACCAAGGATATGGCTTAGATAGACTCCGAAGGCGTATAAGTCAAGGGAGATCGGGGGCGGACACGTGGTCGAGCCGGGCACTCGGTGGGGCACGATCGGGGCAATCGTGGCGGCAGCCCTGCTCGACGCTGGCGCCCAGGACGCAGTGTTCCGCTCCGGCGTCGACCTGGTGACGGTCGACGCAGCCGTCATCGCTTCCGACGGTCATCCCGTGGCCACGCTGACCGCCGCGGACTTCGTCCTCACCGTCGACGGCGAGCGCCGGCCGGTCGTGTCGGCCCAGTTCGTGTCGGAGGTGGCCGTCGGCGCGCAGCCGGAGCGGCTGCCTTCCCTGCACTTCGCCACCAACGAGTCGGCCGACCCGCGGCGCACCATTGTCGTGGCGGTCGACGAAGCCCACATCCGGCGGCTCGAAGGGCGCGTCGCCTTCGGCGCCGCGAGCGACTTCATCGACACGCTCGACGCGCGCGATCGTGTCGCCGTCACCAGCCTGCTCAGGGCCGACGTCCTGCAGTTCACCACGGATCGCCCGGCCGCCCGACGCCGCCTCGCCGCGTTCACCGGCCAGGGCGACCCGGTGTTCCTGCAGTTCAACCTGGGAGCGTCAGAAGCGCTGGAGATCGCGGACGGCAGCCGGGCGCGCCTGGCCGACGCGGTCCTGCGCGAGTGCGGGCGTGCCCTCACCGAGTACCTCAACCCCGCCCGTGCGGCCGACGATGTGTCCGGCGTCCGCGATGCGTGTCCGGAGCAGGTGGAGCAGGAGTCCCGGGCCTTCGCACAGTACGTCCGGTCCCAGGCCCGCCTGTCGCTGAGCGCGCTCGAAGCGCTCGTCTCCGGTCTGGCGCGCATCGAGGGGCCGAAGACGCTCGTCCTTCTCTCCGAAGGCCTCATCGCCGAGCCGCGGGAGGTCGACTTCTCCGCGCTCGCGACCGCCGCCCACCAGGCACGCGTGTCCATCTACGCCCTGCACATGGACACGCCGACCTTCGAAGCCGTGGACCGCTTCGTGTCGCCGACGAGGATCCGCGACCAGCAGCTCCGCGAGGACGGCCTGGCCCGATTGGCCGGATCGGCGCGAGGAGCGATGTTCCGGCTGGTCGGCAGCGATCCGGCGCCGTTCGATCGCATCCGCCGCGAGATCACGGGGTACTACCTGATCGGATTCGAGCCGACGGCCTCGGATCGCGACGGGCGCGATCACCGGATTGGCGTCGCGCTCGCCACGGCGAGGGGACAGGTCCGTGCACGTCCCTCCTTCAGGCTGCCGGTCGTCGCCGCGTCGGCGCGCGCGCGCGAAGAGCAGGTGGTGGCGCTCCTCCGTGCGTCGGAGACCGCGCGCGATCTGCCGCTGCGCGTCGCCACGTACACCTATGCCGAACCAGGGACGTCCAACCTGCGCGTGGTCGTCAGCACGGAGGCCGAGCCCGCCGGCGGCGCCCGCGACCTCGTCATCGGCTATGTTCTCGTCGACGGAGCGGGCCTCATCGTGTCGAGCGGCGCGCACCGGCTGCCGTCGGGACGGCACGCGTTCAGCGCCGTCGTGCCGCCCGGGTATTACACGCTGCGGGCGGCGGCCATCGACGCGCTCGGACGACGAGGGAGCCTCGCCAGGCCGTTTGCGGCGGCCGTGCACGTCGCGCCCGCCTTCCGCATCAGCGACCTCATCGTCGCGCCCGCCTCGGCCGACCCCGAGCAGCCGCTCGAGCCCATCGTCGAACGCCTGCACGGCCCGCGTGCGGCGGTGTACGTGGAGCTCTACGCAGAGGCTGGATCACGGCTGGAAGGGGTGACCGCTCGCATGGAGATCTCCGCCGAGGACTCGGCGGCGACAGCGCTTGGCGGCGAGGCGGAAATCGTGCGGCAGGGCGAGGAGTGGGCGATCGCGCGGTCGGTCCTGCCCGTGGGGACGCTCGTGCCAGGCCGCTACATCGCGCGCGCGATCATCACGACGCCGGGAATGGCGCTGCCCATCCGGCTCGAGAGGCCCTTTGTGCTGGGGGGTGAGAGGTGAGAGGCCAAGTTCAACGTCAACAGTTCAAGTTCAAAAATCCTGACGGCCACCCGGTCTGCGGCCGGCCGCCGGGCGCAGCCACCTGACGGTCAAGACTCTTTGAACTTTGAACTTAGAACTTTGAACTACTGAATCGTCACCGGCCGGCCGCCGACGAAGACGTGCTTGATCGTCGTCTTCTCGCCGAGGAGATCGCCCTCGGTGACGACGAGGTTGGCGATCCTGCCCTTGTCGATCGAGCCGAGGCGGTCCGACGCGCCGGCAATGGCTGCGGCATCCAGCGTGAGCGCCTTCAGCACGGTGTCGGCCTGCAGGCCGGCGGCCACCACGCGGGCCGCGTTCTTCAGGAAGTCCTTCGGATCGTCGAGCCCGCCCGACTCGAAGCCGAACGTGACGCCGGCCGCACTGAGCGCCTGGGGTCCTTTCGGGGCGTTCGCGCGAGCCTCGAGCGCGCTCAGGGGTTCGTCCGCGTCAGGCGCGAGCGAGACGGGACGAGTCGGGAAGTCCAGGCTGTAAATGACGCGCGCGCCCGCGGACTTCAGGGCCGGCGCCACGGCGTCGACTTCGCGCGCGCCGGTCACGATGGGATCCAGCTTGAACTGGGCCGCCATGTCCAGCGCGCGGCGGATCTCGCGATCGGTCGTCGCGCGAAACGCCACGGGAAGCTGCCGCGCGATCGCACTCCCCATCCCCGCAAGCGCCGGCGAATAGGGCTGACCGCCCGCCGCCTGATAGTGCTGTGCGTCCAGGAACGCCTGGCGGTTGAACGCGATGATGCCCATGAGCGAGTTCGGGAACGCATTGCCGCCTGCCGGACGATTGGCCACGCCGACGTGCAGGGCGACCGGCGTGCGCACGACGAGCGGGCCACGGCGGTCGTCGGCGAGCGCGCCGATCTGCGGAACATCCGGCGGCAGCGCTGTGTAGATGAGCGCGCTCTGGCCGCGCAGGCCGTCGCCCGGCGGCGTCGCGAGGATCGCCGTGATGCCGGCGGAAGCGGCCCTGCCGAGCGCGGGGGCCGCCGGGTTGACGTGGTCGGCAGCCTTCAGGTGCGGGCGAAGCAGCGTGTCGCGCTTGACGCGTTCCACGTCCTCGGTTGTCTGCGGGTTGTCGGCGCGAGTCCCGGGAGGAATGTCCAGCCCGGCCGCGCTCCCGAGATCAATCGGCCCCGGATAGACCGTGAGGCCCTTGCCGTCGATCGCCCGCGCGCCGTCGGGTACCGCCACACCCGAACCGACCGCGGTGATGATGCCGTCCACGAACACGACGGTACCGCTGTCGATGGGCGCCGACGAGACCGGCACGATCCGCGCGCCGGTGATGGCGTAGATCTGGCTGGTCTGCTGCTGCGCCGCGATGGTCGTCGCGGCAAGCGCGACGGACACGAGGAGCGCGAGGCGTCGAACCTTCGTGCTGTGAACGCGTATGCCTTGAACCATCGTGGTTCTACCTCTTTGCCGTGGGCCTGCTGCTGAACCGCTCGTACAGATCCAGGTGCTTGTTGCGCGGTCCGACGTCCCGGCCGTTGATGAAGACGCGCGCGATCTGGGTCTTCATCTCCATCGGGTCTCCGTTGGCGATGAAGAAATTGGCGAGCTTGCCGGGTTCGAGCGACCCGACCCGGTCCGACACGCCGAGGATGGTGGCCGCATCGATCGTGAGCGCCCGGAGGGCGCGGTCGCGGTCCAGGCCCCAGGCCACGGAGATTGCGGCTTCGTAGGGCAGCAGCCGGACGTTCTGGTAGCTGCCGGTCGCGAACGCGAAGGTGACGCCTGCGGCGGCCAGCTCGCCGGCCGCGCGGTACGTGGCGGCGTGATGCGCATCCTCGCGGCGTGGCGTGGTCAGCACCGATCCCAGGATGACGGGCACCTTCTTCCCGGCGAGCACGTCGGCCGCAAGGGGCGATTCGAGCCCGCCGGTGATCACCACGCGCACGTTCTCGCGATCGCCAAACGCGACGGCCTCGCGAATGTCCGACTCGGTGTTGGCGATGACGAACAGCGGCGCCTGCCGCGAGACGATCGGCACGAGGGCCTCGAGGTTCCACTCCACGCGGCGGGATGCGGCCGGCACCTTCGCATACGCGCGCGCCCGGCCGAGCTCGTCGGCGACGAGTTGCACCCTCGCATCGCGCGCCTTCTTCAAGTCCTCGTACTTCCGGCCGGCGTCGGGGCTCGGACTACCGAAGCCACCGCCGCGTACGAGCGGCGGGAACTGGAAGGCGACGCCGGCCACGGGCTGGAGCGTGGCTTCCTCCCACGTCCAGCCGTCGAGGTTCATCACCGCAGCCTGGCCGCCGATGAGCCCGCCTGTCGGGAGCACGGCAACCGATGTGATGCCGTTGACGCGCGCGACGGGAATGGCGTCGCTGTCCGCCTGGTAGGCGACCTGCGCCCTGACGGCCGCGTTGATGTCGAGCATCTCGTTCACGTCCTCGAAGCCGCGCGCACCAGGCTCGTTGAGGCCGATGTTGCTGCGCGCGTCGATGAAGCCGGGATAGATGTCGCCGCCCATCGCGTCGACCACCTGCGCGCCGCCGGGCACGGCCACGTTGGCGCCAATGGCCTCGATGCGCCCGCCGCGGATGATCATCGTCCCGCGTTCGATGGCCGGGCCGCTGATGGGGAAGAAGCGGCCGTTGGTCACGGCTACGACCGGACCTGCCTGCGGGGCAGGCTGCGCGACGGCGGCAGGCGCCGCACCCGGCACGGGGTCGGCGTCGCCGCTGTACGGTCCACCCACGCTCGACCGCCCGCCGTCGTCGCGGGGCATCGGACTGCCGGGGCTCCTCGGCGTCTCGGGCCGCGGGCTCGCCTGCGGCGCGGTCGTGCCGCTACGCCCTTCGGCGGCGGCCAGGCGGGTCTTCTGCTGCCGCGCGTCGGTCAGCCGCCGCTCCTCGTCGAGACGGTCGTAGTAGCGCTGGCCGTCGATGTAGACGCGGTCCACGATCGCGTAGGTCGACAGCGGGTGCCGGTTCCAGATGACGACATCGGCGTCCTTGCCCGGCTCGAGGGATCCGATCCTGGACTCGAGACGAAGCTGTCTCGCCGGGTTGATCGTGACGAGGGCGAATGCCTCGTCCTCCGTGAGACCGCCCCAGTGCATGCTCTTGGCGGCCTCGGTGTTGAGCCGGCGCGCGTGCTCGGCGCTGTCGGAATTGATCGAGACGAGGACCCCGCGGCGCATCATCAGCGCGGCATTGTGGGGAATGGCATCCTCGGCTTCGACCTTGTACGCCCACCAGTCCGAGAAGGTCGATGCGCCGGCGCCGTGCGCGGCAATCTCGTCGGCGACCTTGTAGCCTTCGAGCACGTGTTGGAAGGTGGCGATCTTGAAGCCCATCTCGTCGGCGAGGCGGATGAGCATCAGGATCTCGTCCGCGCGGTAGCTGTGCGCGTGCACGAGGCGTGTACCCTCGAGAATCTCGACGAGCGGCTCGAGCTGCAGGTCGCGGCGCGGCGCCACGACCTTCTCGCCGATCTTGCTCCGCCGCTCGTACTCCTGCCACTCCCGCTGGTAGGTCTTTGCGCGCGTGAACGCGTCGCGGATGACCAGTTCGACGCCGGGACGGGTGACGGGATAGCGACGCGGTCCGGTCTGGCCGAACTGCCGCATGTCCTTGGGGTTCTCGCCAAGGGCGAACTTGATGCCGGGCATCGCGCCTTCGAACTCGAGCCCTTTGGCGTCCTTGCCCCATCGCAGCTTGATGACCTGGTTCTTGCCGCCGATCGGATTGGCCGACCCGTGCAGGATGTTGGCCGTCGTCAGGCCGCCGGCGAGATCGCGGTGGATGTTGATGTCGGTCGGGTCGAGGACATCGTGCATGCCCGTCATGGAGCTGACCGTCGTGCCGCCTTCGTTGATGGAGTCGGCGGCAATGTGGGAGTGCGCGTCGATGATGCCGGGCGACACGAAGCGTCCGGTGGCGTCGACGGTCTCGGCGCCGGAGGGAATGGCGGTGTCTGCGCCCCCGACTGCCGCAATCTTGCCGTCGCGCAGCACCACGACGCCGTTGGGGATGGTGCCTTTGGTGACGGTCAGGACCGTGCCGCCTCGAATCGCGACAGCCGCGGCCGGCTGCGCCGCCTGTGACCACGGACGGGCCACCGAGACACAGAGACACAGAGCAATCAGGGCCAGCGTCTTCTTCATGGTCGCACCTTGCTCATCATCACTTCAGGAACCCACGACGAGAACACACAGATTACACAGATTCCGCAGGATTGGATCACGCCGTCACCGGAACGACGTCCGGCGGGCGCGGCGTAGCCGCGCCGTGGACAAGGGATGGCCCGCGGACGAGCGAGCCATCAGGCGACAAGAGCGGGCTCGTTCGTCTGCGGACCATCCCTTGTCCACGTCAGGGCCGCTTCGCGGCCCGACCTCCGGACGTTACGAAGCGGCAACGAGACCTCGGTGTCGCTGAGTCTCTGTGGTTCCCGCTCTGAGTCTCTGTGGTCTCCTACCGCTGGCTTCCGGGCACATCGACCCAGATGTATTTCCCGAACCACTCCCAGTTCTGCTCCATGGCCGCGCGGTTGGCCTTCGGCTTGTTGAGGCCGTGGCCGAAGCCCTTGAACACCGACAGGCGCACTGGCACGTTCACGTCCCGCAGGCCCTGATAGAGCTGGAACGCGTTGGGAATGGGGACGCGCGCGTCCTGGTCGCCGTGCTGGATGAGCGTCGGCGTCTTCGCCTGCTTGATATAGGTCATCGGCGACGTGTCGGCATAGATCTTCGGATCGTCCCACGGCGTGGCCTTGAGATACTGCCGCGTGAACGGGTGGATGTCCGTGTTGACGTAGTAGGTCATCCAGTCCGAGATGCCCGCGCCGACCGAGATCGCGCGGAAGCGATCGGCGTGCTTCGTCGTGAGGAACGCCGAGATGTACCCGCCCTGGCTCCACCCCATGCTGCCGACGCGGTCCCGATCCACCAGGCCCTGCTCGACCAGGTAATCGATGCCGGAGATCACATCCCATGCGTCGCCGATGCCGAGGTTTCGCACGTTGAGCGTGCGGAACTTCTCGCCGTAGCCGGCACTGCCGCGATAGTTCGGCTCGAGGACGAGCGCCCCGCGCGACACGAACGCGTCGAGGGGATACGCCGTCGCGCTCGCGTACGGCTGCGGGCGCGAAATGCCGGTCGGGCCGCCGTGGATGACGACAAGCAACGGATAGCGGCGCCCGGCCGCGAAGTCCGCGGGCTTGTGGAGCACGCCTTCGATCTCGATACCGTCCTGGCTCTTCCAGCGAACGACCTCGCGCGTGTGCTTCGGCCACGACGCGGTGGCGGCGCCGGTGTCGCTCAGCTTGCGCGCCGTGCCCAGCGCCGACACCGGCCCGACGAAGACGTCCGGGAACTCCGCCGGCCCGGCGTTGACATACGCCACGGTCTCGCCGTCCTTCGAGAGCGAGAACTGCGAGCCAATCCAGTCGTCGTCCGGCTGGTGCTTCGTGATCGCACGCGAGTCGGGATCCAGCCGGAAGAGGGCCGTTGCCGTCTTCTGAGACGCGGAGAAGACGATGCCGCGCGGCGTCCAGGCGATGAGTCCGGGATTCTCGTCGAAGGCATCGGTCAGGCCGACAGGCGTCCCACCGCCGGCAGGGACCACGGCGATCGCACTGTTCTGGAAGTAGAAGAACGGCTTGGCCATTGCCGACGAGAAGGCGATGCGTGTGCCGTCCGGCGACCAGCGCGGGTTCGCGTCGGGGCCGTCCTGCGAGACGAGCGGCCGAACGGTGCCGGACGAGACGTCCACGACGGAGATGTCGGCCGTGCCGCCGTCGGCGGCATCGCTGCTGGCGCGATGATCGAACGCAATCCGCGCCGACTCCGGCGACCATGCGAAGCCGCCAACCACGAGTGGGCCCGACGTGAGCGCGCGCGTCTCGCGCGTCCCGAGATCGAGGACGTGAAGGTGCGTGTATCGGCGGTCTTCGTCCTCGATCCGTACGTCGCCCCAGCGCTTCTCGCGTTCCTTCATCGGATCGCCGACCGCCTCGATTCGTGTGAAGGCGATCGACCGGCCATCGGGCGCCCACGCGAAGGCGCTCACATCCTCCGTGCCGCCCGTCAACCGCTCCGCTTCGCCGCCCTCGAGCGAGAGGCGATAGACCTGCCGTTTGCCGTCGCGGTCCGAGACGAAGGCCAGCGTGCGGCCATCCGGCGACCAGAGCGGCTGCTGGCTCGACCTGGCCGCGTTGGTGATCTGCCGCGGCTCGCCGGAGGCGACATCCGCCAGCCAGATCTCGGTCTCGTAAACGTTGTCGTCCCAGTTGGTCGTGCGGATGGTGAATGCGACCTGCCGGCCGTCAGGAGAGATCATGGGACTCCCGACCCGCTCGAGGCTGATCAGGTCGTCAATCGACGGGGAACCAGGCGCCTGGGCCGCCGTTCCGGCAAGCGACGACGAGAGGCCGAGCGCGGCAATGGCGAGGGCTATGCGTCTCATGGAGAGATTCTACATAGGTTCAAAGCACGGGGGTTCAAAGCACGGGGGTTCAAAGCACAGGGGTTCAAAGCACAGGGGTTCTAAGCGCCGAGCCACTTGTGGAGCCCGCCGCACCTCTTGTAGAGGCAACCCTTTAGGGTTGCCTACGAATCGGCCGGCTCAACCGCAGCGGATCGCTTGACTCCCTGTCCATGCCGGGGGAGAGTGGGAACCGTTCCCCCTGATTTCGATTCGGAAGGAGCGTTGATATGCACAAGCTGATGTCGTGTGCGGCGGGTCTGGCGCTGGTAGCCGCGATGGCAGTTCCGGCTCTTGCATCCGAGATCACGGTCAAGGGCGAGGTCGTGGACATCGCGTGCGCCACGAAGAAGGGCGAGGGCGGCAAGGGCGACGCCCATGCCGCCTGTGCGATGGCGTGCGCGAAGAAGGGCATGCCCGTCGGCGTGCTGACCAACGACGCGATCTACGAGATCACCGGCGACTACGCCGCGAACAACAACGCCAAGCTGCTGGACTTCGTGGCCAAGTCCGTGACGGTGACGGGCGAACTGACCGAGCAGGACGGCAGGAAGCTCTTGAACGTCAAGACGATCGCGATGGTCAATAGGTCCGGTAAGGTCCGGTAAGGTCCGGTAAGGTCCGACCTCCCCGGACCTCATCCTCATCTCAAAGCAAATCTCACCGTCACCGTCATCACGACCGGCACAGGCACGCCGTTCAGCAGTGTCGGTGTGTACGCCCATTCCCGCACGGCGGCCAGGGCCGCTTCGTCGAGCAGCGGGATCGACCGCAGCACGCGCGCGGACTGCACGCGGCCCTGTTCGTCGATGACCGCGTCGATGATGACCGTGCCTTCGACGCGCGCGGCCTGGGCGATAGCGGGATAGACAGGCGCGGCGTCGCGGATCTTCGACGGCGGTCGCACCTTCCCGCCCACACGCACCGGACCGGACGATGGAGGCGGCGGTGCCGGAGGAGCGGTGATGACCGTTTCGAGATCGCCGGTCACTCCAACGATGCCGACGTCGGCAGTGTGGAGAACCGCGAGGTCACGCATGAGATCGGTCTCTGGCTCGATCGAGTCAGGTGCTGTTACGGGCGCGGCGGACGGATTGACGGCCGGCGGCCGAGTCTCGATGACTCGCGGTGCCGGGGGCGGTGGAGGCGGCGGCACAGGCGGGACGACGATCTCGGCGTAGACGATGTCCGCACCGCGGAGCGCTGGCAGCACGGCCGGCGCGAGGATGGGAATGGCGACAAGCACCGCGGCCGCGGCCGCGTGCACGACAAACGAAATCGGAACCGTGTAGCGGCTGCGCGTCGCGACGCGCACGGACGGATCGCTGACGTCGCCGAACAGATCGCGAGGCATGGGCAGACTCCTTACGCAGAAGCCAATGCCGGAACCGACTCCCGGCATGCGCAGTGCCGCGCGCGTTCGGCCGAATGACGCGTGGTTGAAGACTTAGACACCCGTACACGAGAAAGGGACTCACGCGTCCCGCCAGACGCGCAAGCCCCCCGGACCTCCCCGGACCTCAGTCCTACCTTGCCGCGACCGCTACCGACTTCTCCCACGGCAGACCCGGCCGGCCGAAGTGGCCGTAGTTGGTCGTCGTGCGATAAATCGGGCGCAGCATGTCCAGCGTCTCGATGATGGCGCGGGGGCGGAAGTCGAACGTCGTCTTGACGTAGTCTTCGGCCGCCTTCTCGTCGCCCGTGCCGAAGGTGTCCACCTTGATCGACACCGGCTGCGCCATGCCGATGGCGTAGGCGACCTGCAGTTCCGCGCGCGTGGCCAGGCCGGACGAGACGATGTTCCTCGCGACGTAGCGGCAGAAGTAGGCACTGCTGCGGTCCACCTTGGACGGGTCCTTGCCGCTGAAGGCGCCGCCGCCATGACGGCCCCAGCCGCCGTAGCTGTCCACGATGATCTTGCGGCCCGTGACGCCGGCATCGGCAGACGGCCCGCCGTGCGTGAAGCTGCCGGTCGGGTTCACGAAGAGCGGCGCGCTGGCACTCCACCATTTGCCCAGTGCACGCGGGCCCAGGTCTTCGCGAACGTACTCGGTAATGAGCTTCTGGTCCGCTGCCGGCGTGTGCTGCGTGGACACGACAATCGCCGACACGAACTTCGGTTCGTAGTCCTCGTAGACGACCGACACCTGCGACTTGCTGTCAGGGCGAAGGAAGTCGACCTTGCCGGACTTGCGGTCCTGCGCAAGCGCGTACGTCAGCTTGTGGGCGAGGAGAATGGGCAGCGGCATCATCTCCTCGGACTCGCTCGTCGCGTAGCCGAACATGATGCCCTGGTCGCCGGCGCCCTGGTCGCCGCTCTGGCTGGTCGCGGCCGTCACGCCCTGGCTGATCTCGTTCGACTGGGTGGTGATCAGGGACTTGACCTTGAGCGTCGTATCGCAGAACGGCTCGCTCTCGTCGCAGTAGCCGATTTCCTTCACCGCCTGCCGCACGATCTTCTCGTAGTCGAGCTCGGCATTGGTCGTGATCTCGCCGGCGAGGACGACGTGGTCGCTCTTGACCAGCGTCTCGCACGCCACGCGGCTCGCCTTGTCGGCCGTGAGGCAGGCATCGAGCACGGAGTCGGAAATGTAATCACACACCTTGTCGGGATGGCCTTCGGACACCGACTCGGACGAGAACGTGAACTGCGACATGGATTCCTCTCGGTCGTGCGAAGCCTTGACGTGTCTTCACACACAAAAAAAGCCCGCTGACCATCGGTCGCGAGCTTTTGGGCGCGACTTAGATAGAGATCATCGCCGGGTTCCCCCGGCGAGCGCGGCCCATCAAGTCAGCGAAATCGCCGCGCGAACGACTAGACAGTATCACCCGGCCGTCTGTGCCGTGTCAATTGGCAAGGCAACCCTGACGGGTTGCCTCTACAGGAGACGGTTCGAGGCTACAGCGGTCCGCCGAAGAACCCGCGAAGGCGGAAGGGTTGCCTTCCAAAACCCGCTCGACAGGCCCGTCGACGCCCTCAGAACGAGAAGTCGCCGAGAAGCAGGAGTGGTGCCCGCGTGCGCGATGTTCGTCCCGCCGGCTCGGGCGTCGCCTCTACTTGTGGGAGGCGATGTAGTCGAGCGCGAACTTCTCGAGCGCCGGCATCGTGAGACCGATGGCCTTCGCTTCGGTCGTCGCCTTCTCGACCGGCCAGCCGTCCTGGAGGACGCGCTTGATCAGCCATACGGCGCCGACGCGATTCGCGGATCCGCAGTGAATGTAGACCGGCTGGTTGGCCGTGTTCGAGACAACGGTCAGGAACTCGTCGACGACCTTCGGGTCGGGTGCGCTCCCCGACATCGGCAGGTGGAAGTACTGGAGGCCGAGCTGCCTGGCCTGCGCGGTGTTCTCCTCGATGTTCGCGCCGTTCTCGCTGGCGAGACGCAGGTTGATGATCGACTTGAACCCGTCGTTCTTCAGTCCGGCGAGCGCCGCCGTGCTCGTCGCGCCGCCGCAGGCGACGACCGCATCGACCTTCGTGAAGTTGGTGATGCCCTCGCGTGCCTGTTTCTCCTGCGCCAGGATCGACACCGATGCGGCAACGGCGAGGGCGAGTGTGAGTACGCGCATGTGAGCCTCCGTCACGGATTGTAGTGCAACGGGCTCACGCGACGCCTCTCCTGCTACTCCTTGGCGACGGTCACCGTCACCGGCTGCTGCACGCGCACGGTGACGTTGGTCCCCGCCGGCAGCGTCGCCGGGTCGCGGTCGTTGGTCATGGCCGCCGCGGTGCCCGCCCCCGCGCCAATGCCGGCGCCAATGGCGGCGCCCTTGCCGCCTCCGAGAATCGCTCCGAGGATGGCGCCGCCAACTGCCGCGCCGCCAACCTTTGCCGCCGTCTCGCCGCCTGGCGAATCGCCCTCGCGGACGACCGCGTCGGTGCGGATGGCGACCTGCGAGCCGTCGGCCAGCGTGATGGTGTGGAAGCGCACGGCCAGACGCGCCTTGCCCTTCATCTTGCCGCCGCGATCCACTTCGGTGACCGAACCGCCGACGATCGAGCCGGCCGGGATGGCCACGCGGTTGCCGACGCGCACGTCGCGCGTGACGCGCGCGCTCACCTTGTCTTCGACACGCGCGAGCTCGCTCGACACCGTCCGCTCGATCTGCAGCCCGAGCACGGCATCGGAGGGTATGGTCAAGTCCACGAATACCGGCGCAGGGGGCGGTGGCGGTTCTTCCGGAACCGGAGGCGGCATCTCGGGCTCAACGGGTGCTCGCGTTTCCCACATCGAACCGGTGTTCGACGCCGTCGGGGGCGGGGTCGGTTCCGGGGCCTCGATGCGGCTGGGAACCGCGACCGACGCGGTCTCGCGGACAGGGGCCGGCCGCGGCGGGGCAGGCGTCTCTCGTCGGGCCGCGGCCCGTGGTGCAGGCGCTGCCTCACGCGGCGCGACCGCCTCCGCCCTGGGCGCTCTCAGAGACGGTCGGGCCGCGGCAGGAGCCGGAGTGATGACCCCCTCCGACTCGGTGACCGGTGTGGGCACGGGAGCGGTCGGGGACACGGCGGCGGGACTGGCGGCCGCGGCTGCCGGCGTGCTCTGCCGCACGGCCAGGTAGCCGCCGAGACCGGCCGCCCCCAGGCATCCGACGATCAGCGCCGCAAAGACCAGCTTGTTGATACCCATGACGCGACAACTCCTTCGCTCGTCAGAGAGCAAGGCCCGTGCCGGGGGGATTTGCAGGAAAGGCCCATTCTACAGTGGTTTGCGGCCAGAACAGCGGATCGGTTTGTCACCTGCAGGCAACGGATGTCCCCGGATCCGGATGGCCGGGGGCGGAAGGGTCGTGCGCTTCGTGCTCCGATCTCGCGCAGGAGCGGCCGGCTCGTGTCAGTGCCCGAAGCTGTGCCTTCCGGTCCCGAGGCCCGGCGCCAGCGAGAACGGCGGACTCTGTCCGGACTCCCAGACGACGATGTTGCCGCCGGCGCGCTTGCCCTCGTACAGCCGCATGTCGGCGACGGCGACCAGTTCCTGGATCGTCTTGAAGTCCCCGTCGGCGGGGTAGCAGGCAATGCCGACCGTGATGGTCAGTGTTCCCCACGGATAGGGGGGTGAGGCAAACGCGCAGCGCTCGCGCAGGCGCACCTGACAGCGTTCGGCCAGCGCGCGGGCATCGTCGGCCTCGGTTCGGGGCAGCGCGATGACGAACTCGTCCCCGCCGTAGCGGCAGGCGATGTCAGCCGCGCGCACTTCCGAGCGGACGGTCTCGCCCATCAGTGCGAGCACGCGGTCCCCTTCGAGGTGGCTGAAGCGGTCGTTGATCTGCTTGAAGCGATCGCCGTCGATGATGAGCAGGCTGAGCGGCTCGCCGTACCGGCGTGCATGAGCCAGCATCTGCGGCGCGACGTCGTCGAAGTGCATCCGGTTGTACAGCCCGGTGAGCGCGTCGTGGATCATGCGGTCCCGGGCGAGTTCGTACTTCTGCCGGTAGGTGAGCATCTGGAAGACATCGGCCAGGTCGCCGTCTCCGGCCTTGATGTCGCGCGGCTCGACGAAGCGCAGGTAGGCCCAGAGCGCCGTCGAATAGAAGAGCGCGGCAGCGGCCTTGGCGGCAAAGCCCGTCAGCATGGCTTCCGCGAGGTTGTCCCGTCCGCGGGCCAGGTAGCTGACGAACAGGACGTTGTCGAATGCGACGATGACGAGCAGTGCCGTCAGGATGCGGAGGAACACGAAGCGCGTGTGACGGCTCACCCATTCGTACACGAGGATGATGCCCAGCACGTCGATCAACATCAGCGTCGCCCCGACGATGGCGACGCCGGCGCTGTGGCGGAGGGCCTGGGCATCGAGCTGTGCGCTCGGACCGCCCTCCATCATGATGCTCACGCTCACGAGCAGCGAGACGAGCATGAGCCCGGCATTGGCGAGCACCAGTCCGTAGACCAGCTTGCGCGCCTCGAGGGCATCCTCCTTGAGGTACACCAGCAGCACGGCGAAGAGGTTGGCCGTGAACATGACCGACGAGCCCGGGTAGATGGTCATCCCCCAGAGCTGCACGGTGACCGTGAGCGTGGCTTCCATGTACTGGAAGCCGCCCATCACGATGTACAGCGGGGACAGGCCCAGGACGCTCCGGATCCGGAACAGGGCGAGGACGAGGCCTGCCATCAGCGCGGCCTCGGCGAGCAGCAATCCGAGCTGGGAATCGATCATGCAGGCGTCGGCCCAGGTGCCTCGGGCCACGCGACCGGTCGAAGTATACCCTCGCGGTCAACGGTGGCCGGCTGATAACCGTATAGACTGACAAGTAGCCGTTTCATCCCGCTCTTTTGCCCTGATCTTCGTGCCGTTTCGACCCGAGCTTTCCGAGGAGATCCCATGAGTACGTCCGTCTTTCGCACCGCCACGGCGGGCCTGGTGGCGCTGGCCCTGGCCGCGGGCCTGACCGTCTCGACCGGTGCCCAGGCGCCGGCGCAGCCCGTCGACGCCGAGTACACCGCCAAGATCAAGGAGTACCTGCAGGACCCGCGCATCACGACGGAGCTGGTCGATCACCTGCCCGCGTCGAATACGGTCCCCACGCCCCTGAAGTTTCACGGCCGGATTATCGGGACACCGGGCGAGCTGACCTACGCGAAGGACATCCACCGCTACTACGAGGCGCTCGACCAGGCGTCGGACCGCGCGAAGCTCTGGACCATCGGCACGACCGAAGAGGGCCGCGACATCGTCCTGCTGGCCATTGCGGACGAGGCCACGATCAAGCAGATCGACAAGTACAAGGACATGCTCACGCGGCTCACCGACCCGCGGAAGACCACCGAGGCCGAGGCGCAGGCGCTGTTGAAGACCGCCAAGCCGATCTACTGGCTGACGAGCGGCATCCACTCGCCGGAGAACGGCGGCCCGGAGATGCTCCAGGAGCTGGCCTATCGCCTGATCGTCCAGGAGACGCCCTTCGTCCAGCAGATCCGGAACAACGTGATCACCTTCATCACGCCCGTCATCGAAGTGGACGGCCGCGAGAAGCAGGTGGACACGTACTACTTCAACAAGAAGCGCCCGCAGGGCGAATCGCGCCTGCCGCTGATGTACTGGGGCAAGTACGTCGCGCACGACAACAACCGTGACGGCATGGGGCAGTTCCTGGCGCTGACGCGTGCGGTGACCAAGGTGCAGAACGAGTGGAAGCCCACCGTGATGCACGACCTGCACGAGA
>CAZJBN010000087.1:0-19718 GCA_964543955.1 uncultured Bifidobacteriaceae bacterium | reverse complement strand
GAACGGGACCACAGAGGCACAGCGACACCGAGGCCGCCCATCGCACGAACGGGACCACAGAGGCACAGAGACACCGGGTCGCCAATCTCACGAACGGGACCACAGAGGCATCGAGACACCGAGGTGTCCTATCTCACGTTCGTGACCGCCCCGGGCCCTGATGTATAACCACTTCATCATGCGCGTCTGGTTCTCTGTACCCCTGATGTTCGCCGCCGTCATCTCCATCGCTCCGGTCGGGGTGACCGCTCAGGCGCCGGCCTCTGCGGCCGCGCCGGCCGCGGTACCCACGCCGGAGTCGGTTCTTGGCTTCGAGCCCGGCGCCGACTACAAGCTGGCCACCTACGACGAGACCATCGCGTACTTCAAGACGCTCGCTGCGGCGAGCGATCGCATGCGGCTCTTCGAGGCGGGGACCTCGACGCAGGGCCGCACGTTCTGGTATGCGGCGATCTCGTCGCCGGCCAACCTGGCCGGGCTCGATCGCTACCGCGAGATTGCGCGGCGCCTGGCGCGCCCCGAGGGGTTGTCCGAAGCCGAGGCGGCGGCGCTCGCGCGCGAGGGCAAGGCCATCGTGCACCTTGACGGCGGCCTTCACGCGAGCGAAGTGGCCGGCCCGCAGCACACCATCCAGCTGGCATACGACCTCGTGGCACGGGGTGGGGAGCCTCGCTTCGCAAACATCCTCGACGAGGTCATCGTCCTGCTCTGGCCGACCATCAACCCGGATGGCCAGCAGATGGTTACCGAGTGGTATCGCGGCAACGTCGGGACGCCCTTCGAGGTGTCGCCGATGCCGCGGCTCTACCAGGAGTACGTCGGCCACGACAACAACCGTGACGGCTACATGCTCAACATGATCGAATCGCGCGTCATGGAGCACGCGTGGCGGACCTGGGAGCCGCAGATCGTTCACGTGCATCACCAGTCGTCGCCGTTCCCGACGCGCATCTGGCTGCCGCCCTTTGCCGAGCCCATTGCCAACCGTGCGCCGTACCTCATCTCGCGCGAGATCAACATGATCGGCATGGCCATGGCGAAGGGCCTCGAGGAGCGCGGCCAGGTCGGCGCCACGCACATGGGCACCGGGTTCGACGCGTGGTATCCCGGCTACATCGACTACAAGCCGGTGTTCCAGAACATCGCCGCCTACTGGACCGAGACGGCGCTCTACTCGTACGCCACGCCGCGGCTCTACACGCTCAACGATTTTCCGGCCAGCATGCGCGACCTCCGCCCGCAGGCACTCTACACGAGCCCGTGGCCCGGCGGCTGGTGGCGCCTTCGAGACGCCGTCGACTACATGCACACGGCCTCGGTGTCGATGCTCGACTACGCCGCCCGGTACCGCGAGTCCATTCTGCTCAACCGCTATCGCTCCGGGCGCTGGCAGATCGACAAGTACTCGGCTGCGCCGCCGTACGGCTACGTGATTCCGCAGCAGCAGCGTGACCCGGTCGCGGCGGTCGAGATGCTCCGCCGCCTGGCGTTCCAGGGCGTGCGTGTGTCGCAGCTGGCCTCGGCCGCCACGCTTGGCGGCGTGTCCTATCCGGCAGGCACGTGGGTCGTGCCCATGAACCAGGAGTTCGCGGAGGTCGCGCGCCAGGTGTTCGACGTGCAGCGATATCCCGACCTCAGGGAGTCTCCTGATGGTCCGCTCGAGCAGCCATACGACGCGGCCGGTTGGACGTTGCCGTTTCAGATGGGTCTTGTCGTGGCCACGATCGACCAGCCGATTGCCGACGAGGCACGCGCCGCGATGAAGCCGCTTGGCACTCCGGCGTCGTCGTCGGCTCCGGTCGCGCCCTACGAATCGGGCACTGGCGATGCGGCGCCGTTCGACTCCGTGCCGGGAATCGGCTTCGACACCGACAGCACCGCCGCTGCGATCGTCCCGCCCGCGGGCGCAATTGCCGGCCGCGGCCCCGCGCTCGCACTCGACCCCGCACAGAACAACACGTTCGCCGCGCTCAATCGCGCGTGGGCGATGGGGGGACGGGTCGTGCGCCCGAGCCCTTCGGAGCGCCCTGGCTCGCCGGAACGCCAGGGCCCTTCGGAGCGCCGGGGCGATGCGAGTACGGAGCGCCGGGGCTTCAGCCCCGGCGGCAGCGTTCCTTCGATCACGAGGTACATCGTCACCGGTCTCACCGACGCGCAGCAGAACGACCTCGTCAAGACCTACGCACTGCAGGCCTCGCGCGAGGCGGCGCCCGGCGCGGGCGCGAGGGAGATTCGCCGCCCCCGCGTTGGACTCTACCGGCCGTGGATGGCGAGCATGGACGAAGGATGGACACGCTGGGTGCTCGAACGCTACGGCTACGACGTGGTCAGCCTCACGCCAAAGGACTTTCGCGGTGAGCCGGTGCTGGCGGATCGGGTGGATGCGCTCGTCATCGCGGACGAGTTCCGCGCCCTGCTGGACGGGTACGGCACCGGCATCGTTCCCGCGGAGTACGAAGGCGGCATTGGCGCCGACGGTGTGCGCGCCATCGATCGCTTCGTGCGTGCAGGCGGAACGCTCGTCTGCTTCAATCGCGGAACCGCCTTTGCGATCGAACAGTTCGACCTGCCGGTCAAGAACGCCGTGGCCGGCCTGAAGCGGCAGGAGTTCTTCACTGGTGGATCGGTGATGGACGTCGAGGTGGACGCTGCCCATCCCGTGATGGCCGGCATGCCGGACCGCGCCGCGATCTTCGTCGACTCGAGCCCGGCATTCGAGACGGGCGAAGGGTTTGCCGGCACGGTGCTGGCGCGCTATCCCTCGAGCGGGTCACCGCTGCTCTCCGGCTATCTGCTTGGCGAACGCTTCCTGCACGGCAAGGCTGCCGCGCTCGACGTGCCGCACGGCAACGGTCACATCGTCCTGATTGGCTTCCGCCCGCAGTGGAGGGGCCAGCCGTTCGGCACATTCCGCATCGTCTTCAATGCCGTGATGGGGCGGCCGTAGACCTTGCGGCTTCGCCGCTCGGCGGGCGCGCCTGCGGCAGGTGGGGCATTCGGCACCGCAGGATCCTGCCGAGCGCGGGGCGCGAGGCCTACCGAACGAAGTGCGATCCACGCTCCGGAGGAGCACCTGCCAGGCCGCGAAGCGGCGCTGATCGACAGCCGGCATTGCCGATCGAAACGTCCGTTTCATTCTGAAACCTCGCGGACGCCTCGCCGATGGATCTACGGCCGATCGTGCCCGGAACGAACCTTGCAATTCGAGTAGTGGCGCCGTCTGGTCCAGGCGGCGGATTCGTCCACAAGTCAACCCAGGGCTCCAGTCGATTGGCGGTTCAACGTTACAGGAAGTGACCGCGCGGCGGCCGCCTTTCGTAACTTTGAACTGTTGAACTTTGAACTTTGCACAGGCGTGAGCCCTGCCACACGCCCGTTCGAATGCGCGCGGGCTCTGTGCGTCGATTGACGCGAAAGAGGAGGAGGAGAAACCAATGAGGAACGGAACCATAGCCACGGTCGTGCTCGTCGTCGTCTACTCGGTGCTGGCGGTCGGAGTCCTGCCCGCGTGGCTTTCCGACAGTGTCAGTGGAATCACGCTGCTCGTCGTACCCGCGGGACTGCTGGCCGCGGCGCTCGTCACCTTCTTCGGCTGGCGGAGCAGCCTGCGGCGCCGCCTGGTGGCGGACACAGAGGATCTTCCGAGGGCGGCATGACCCGGGAGGTCACTGTCGTTCGCGCGCCGCCTGCTGCCATTCACCGTGCTGCGCGCGGCCTGGCGTCGCTTGCCGGTGCGGTGGGTCTGGCCATGCTGCTGCCGGCGGCGATTCTCGCGATCGGTATTCCCGTGGCCATCCTGGCGCGCGCAATCGGAGAGGCGATCGTCTGGCTCCTGATGTAGTAGGTTGGGATGCCGGCGGCAGATCGTCTGCGCCAGCAGTATCGGATTCGCCAACGGGCGGATCGGCGTATTTGCGGAATCCGCAGCGGCCCGGAGATTGCCGGGCCGCTGACGCGGGAGAGAACGAGCATGATTGTTCAGGTCAACAGCGACAAGACCATTGCCGTCGATGCGAGCCTCAAGCGTTTCGTGAGGGGCGAGGTTGCCCGGATCCTGGCGCGGTTCGAGGACAGGGTGACCCGTGTCGAGGTTCACCTGAGCGACATCAACAGTCGCAGGACGGGCCCGCCCGACAAGCGCTGCCTGGTCGAAGCACGTCCTGCAGGCGCACGGCCGATCACGACCAGTGCGGTTGCCAGTCGTCTCGACGCGGCAATCGGCCAGGCGCTGCGCAAGATGCAGCGGTCCTTGACCTCGTTTCTCGGGCGGCAGGGCCGTGGCTCGGGCCACGGCCCGACAGGAACGCGGCGCCAGGGTAAGCCCGGAGCCGCCGCACCCGAGCGGCGGGCAACGTCGAAGACCGGCGAGGCGCGGAAGGCCGCGTCCGCAAAGAAGTCCGCCACGGCGCGCACGTCCCCGCCGGCCGCCGACAGCGGCACCCGCACTGCAGAGACATCCGGCCGCAGTCCGAAGAAAAAGGACATCTATCAGGCGCGGCGCAAAGCCTGGCCGGCGAGGTAGCCTTCCGGCGGTCCGGGCAGCCGAGGTCGATGTAGTACCGTCACCAGGTGCCCCTGGTGACGCTGGACCGCATCTTCCACGCCTACGGCCATCTCCCGCTTCTCGACGATGTGTCCGTCCAGGTGGAGGCGGGGGAGCGCATTGCGGTCGTCGGACGGAACGGAACCGGCAAGTCCACGCTGCTCCAGATCCTGAGCGGCGAGATCCCTCCGGATCGCGGCGTGCTCTGGCGTCAGCCGGGCACGCGTGCCGCTCGGCTGGTCCAGGATGTGCCGCTCTCGGCACATTCGCCTGTGTTCGACGTGGTGGCCGAGGGGCTTGGCGACCTGTCAGCTCTCGTTCGCGAGTACCATCACGCGGCGACCGCTGTCGCCGCTGACGCCGGACCAGCTGCGCTCGAGCGGCTTGGCGCGCTGCAGCACGAGCTCGAGGAGCGCGATGGCTGGCGGCTCGAGCAGCGCGTGGAGCTCGTACTCTCCAGGCTCGGACTGCCAGCGGACGCGATCGTCGACGAGTTGTCGGGCGGGTGGAAGCGGCGCGTGCTTCTGGCCCGCGCGCTGGTGGCCCAACCCGACCTGTTGCTGCTCGACGAGCCGACCAATCACCTGGATGTCGATGCCATCACGTGGCTCGAGGCGTTTCTCGCCGAGTACGCCGGCGCGGTGGTCTTCGTCACCCACGATCGCGCGTTTCTCGAGCGCCTGGCGACGCGCATGCTCGAGATCGACCGGGGACGCCTGACCTCGTGGCCTGGCGGCTACGCCACCTTCCTCGCCCGCAAGGACGAGTGGCTGGCGAGCGAGGCGGCACAGCAGGCGAAGTTCGACAAGAAGCTGGCGACCGAGGAGACGTGGCTTCGCCGCGGCGTCAAGGCGAGGCGGACGCGCGACGAAGGGCGCGTCAAGGCACTCATGGCCATGCGCGTCGAGCGCGCCGCGCGCCGGTATCAGCCGGGCAGCGTGCGGCTGCAGGTGGAACAGGCCGACCCGACCGGCAAGGTCGTCTTCGAGGCCGAAGGGCTGCGCAAGTCCTTTGGCGGGACTGTCGTCGTTGGCGGATTCTCCACGCGGATCATGCGCGGCGATCGTGTCGGTCTCATCGGTCCCAACGGCGCTGGCAAGACGACGCTCCTCAGGATGCTGCTCGGCGAGCTGAAGCCGGACGCAGGAGAGGTGCGGCAGGGCGCGAACCTGCAGGTCGCCTACTACGATCAGCAGCGCGAGACGCTGGATCCCGAGCGCACCGTCGTGGACACCATTGGCGACGGCAACGATACCGTTGTCGTCAACGGACAGCCACGCCACGTCCATGGCTACCTCGAAGACTTCCTCTTCTCGCCCGAGCGCGCGCGCTCGCCCGTCAAGGCCTTGTCGGGCGGCGAGCGGAACCGGCTGCTCCTCGCGCGGCTCTTCACGCGGCCGGCCAACGTGCTCGTCCTGGACGAGCCGACCAACGACCTGGACCTCGAAACGCTCGAGCTCCTCGAGGCACTACTGGTCGAATGGCCGGGCACCCTGCTCCTGGTGAGCCACGACCGGCGCTTCCTGGACAACGTGGTCACGAGCACGATCGCGTTCGAGGGGGAGGGGCGCGTCGTGGAATACGTCGGCGGCTACGAGGACTGGCGGCGGCAGAAGGCGGCGGCTGTCCCCGTCCCGCAGACTCCTGCGAGGAGCGGGCCCCGGTCTGTTTCGGCGCCGGTGGGCGCCGGACCCGAGGGACGGCGCAAGCCCTCCTATAAGGAGCAGCGCGAGCTCGAGTCGCTGCCCGCGAGAATCGAGGCGCTCGAGGCGGAACAACAGGACCTGACCGGAGCCGTCTCGGGTTCCGACTTCTATCGGCGCCCGGCCGCGGAGATTGCCTCCACGCTGGCGCGGCTGGAGGCGATCGGCACGGAGCTGGAGCAGGCGTACGCGCGGTGGGACGAGCTCGATTCGCTCGCGACCCGTAGGGCGGAGCTTTAGCTCCGCCGAGCAGCGGAGGGTCGTAGAGCGGAGGATTGTAGGGCGGCGGTCAGCCCCGCCGACTGGCCGGCACACCGGACGCTCGTAGCCGTCTAACCGATTGTCGGCTCGTCAGCAGTCTGCTGAACGCGAGCCCCGGAGGACCTCATCGATGGCACTCTACGCATTCGACGGCACCGGGAACGAGGACGAGGACAACGACACCAACGTGCTGGAGTTCTTCCGCGCGTACGACGACCCGCTCAAGAACGACGACTCCGGTCTCGAGCATGGCAGCCTCTACCTCAAGGGCATCGGGACCCTTGCCAATACGTTGGTCGGAGAGGGCGTTGCCGAGGCGTTCGGTATTGGCGGGCACGATCGCGTCAAGCAGGCGATCCGGCGGCTGCGGAACAACCTGGCGGCCGGCGACACCGACGTCGACGTTGTCGGCTTCAGCCGCGGCGCCGCGATTGCCGTGTCGTTCGCCAACCGCGTCGCCTGCGATCTGCCCGAGCCGGTCTCGATCCGGTTCATCGGGGTGTGGGACATCGTCGGGCAGTTCGGGGCACCGGGCGAGCACCTCAACGCCGGACACGATTTGCGGATGCCCGGCCACTGCACGCACTGTTATCACGCGATGGCGCTCGACGAGACACGGGCGTTCTTCCCGCTGACGCGCCTTGCGCGAGCCAAAGCCGCCCGCGACGCGCGCCTCGTCGAAGCCTGGTTCCGCGGCGCGCACTCCGATGTGGGCGGCGGCAACGGCAACCGCGGGCTCAACTGGATCGCGCTCCACTGGATGTACGAGAGCGCGAGGCGCCACGGGCTGCCCATCCGTCAGGAGGCCGTAGCGGCCAACCTGGCCCATCGGGACGTGCCACGACGGGTCAGCAGGCACAAGCTCGACCTCGAGATCGAGCGCCGGATAGACGATGCCGACCTGCTGCACGCGAGCGTCGAGCTCGTGGAGGTCGACGCGGGCGGACGCCGGATCCGCAACCCGCGGCGGCCGCTCGCGAGGATTGCGGACGATGGGACGATCACGACCGTGTGACGGGTCGCAGGTCGTAGGGCGGGTCTTCACACCCGCCAGCGGAGACCCGCTGTCGCCTGTGTCTCAGCCGGCTGCCCACCGGGCCGCAATGCGGCCGACTTCGGCCAGCACGGCCTCCTGCTCCTTGCTGATCGTCTCCGAGCGGGTCGCGGCATCGAAGTAGGCCGTCACGACAATCGGCGTCATGCCAGCCGGCCACGCGATGGCGATGTCGTTGATCTTGTCGGTCATGGTGTCGGCCATGGCGGTCCCGGTCTTGTCGCCGGAGCGCCATCCGGCCGGAAGACCGGCTCGAATGCGCCTGCTCCCGGTCTCGGTCGCGACCATCCACGAGATCAGCCTCTCGCGAGAGGTTGGCGACAGCAGGTCGCCGGTGAGAAACCGTGCGACGGTCTCGGACATGGCTCGCGGCGTCGTCGTGTCGTGCACCTCGCCAACTAGCACGAGGTTCAGCGCCGGTTCCATGCGGTCGAGGCGTGTGACCTGATCGCCGGCATCCCGCAGCAGGCGCGTGAAGCCTGCCGGCCCGCCGAGCTTCGTCAGCAGGAGGTTTGCCGCGACGTTGTCGCTCGTCGTCTGCGCGGCTTCGGCCAGCGCGCCAATCTCCATCACGCCCTTGGAGAGGTGTTTGCTCGTGACGGGGGCGTGCGGCACGAGGTCCTTCTCGGAAAAGGCAATGGTGTCGGACAGGCGAAGCCGCCCTCCGTCCGCCTCACGGAGCACGACGGCGGCGAGCGCCAGTTTGAACGTCGAGCACATGGCGAAGCGCTCGTCCATGCGGTTGCCGGTGTGGCGTCCGGTAGCGCAGTCCAGGAGGCAGACGCCGAGGCGTCCACCGGCGCGGGATTCGAGCGCCTTCAAATCGTCGGCGGCATCGAGGCGGCGTGCGTAGGCGAACGCGGGTACCGCGATGAGGCCGATGGTGGCCGCAAGAACATGACGCCGGGAGACAGAAGCGGGCGTCGAAGGGTTGGGAGACAGGGCGCCGGTCTCAATGGTGCGGTTCATGAATGTCTCAGTTTAACGGACGCGTCGTCGGCGTGGCGTGGCTCAGTCGGCGTCACGCGGCCCTTTCGCGTGGAGTTCGTTGATCACCTGGATGGTCTGCGTTGGCGTCGAGAAGCTGGTGCCGGCCTGTTCGACCACCAGCATGAAGTCGAGAAGCACCTCTTCCCGACAACGTTGAAAATCGTCGGATGTGGGCACCTGAAACCACGCCGTGATCTCGATGTTGAGCGAGCTGGCCCCGAACTCCTTGAACTTGACGACGACGGCGTCCGGCCAGACCTGGGGATGCTGCCGCAGCACGCGGTCCATGCCCTGCAACACCTGCTGCATCTGCTCGCGCGTCGTGCCATAGGAGAGGCCCACGGTCGTGGCCAGCCGCATCCGGTCGCGGGCCTCGAACGACTCCAGGCGCTGGTCGGCCAGCTTGCCGTTGGGAATGCTGACGAGCGTGCGGTCGAGCGTGCGAAATCGCGTGGAACGCAGGCCGATCTCCTCGACGGTGCCGACGAAGTCCTCGACCTTCACGAACTCGCCGACCCTGAACGGCTGATCGACGGCGAGCGAGATCGAACCGAAGATGTTCTCGATGGTCTTCTGGGCGCCGAACGCGATCGCGATGCCGCCGATACCGAGCCCCGCGAGGACCGTGCCCACCGGATAGCCGAGCGCCGCGATCACGGCCAGCACACCGGCGATGAAGACGACCCCTCTGGCAAGGTTGGCGCCCACGGAGAACAGGCTTCGGGCCGAAGGATCCGGAAGCGACAGGACCCAATCGGAGAGCACGTCGACCGTCCGCCAGAGCGCCCAGAACAGAGCGATCAGCAATCCGGAGGTCACGACACCGTCGATCACGCCGTGGGCGCGCTGCGTCAGCTGGAGGGCGAGGCAGCCAAGGGCGAACACCAGGATCGCCCACGCCAGCGTGAGGGGCGGGCCGATGCCGGCCAGGACCCGATGGTGCCAGATGTTCGGCGTTCGCGACCGTGACCCGACGCGGCTGACGACGATCCGGGTCAATCCGCGCAGCCCGCGGCCGGCCGCCCACGCGATGAGCGCGAGGATGGGCAGGGTGATCCACTGCCACCAGAGCAGGTCGAACGGGCCTGGCCGCAGCAGGGCCTCGGCGCCCAGGTCGACGAGGATGTCGCGAATCCACCGGTCGGGCAAGGCTTCGTACCACGCGTCGATGTTTGCGACGGTGACTGGAGCGATGACCCAGCGCTGTTCTCCATTGACGGTCAACCGTACGAGACGGATCGCATCGGTCGCTTCGGTTCCCCGCAGCGTCACGGAAACGTTCTCGAACTCCGGCGGCAGGCCATCGTCGCGGCGTCCGCCGGGCTCAGGCGAGAGGGACTCGACGTCGACCCACCGTGTGCTGTCGATCACGCCCTTCAGGCGCCGCGCCAGCTGCGCGCCTCGGCTCTGCTGCGCCGGTGTCAGCGAGAGAAAGCCCGCGGCCTCGTCCCAGCGTCCGTCGCTGGCCGCCTCGAGGAAGGTGCGAAGCGACGCCTGCGGCGAATCCGGGGCGACGCTCGGTGCTGGAGCGGGATTCACGGGGGCCGTGGGTGCGGGGGCCGCTGGCTGACCCGGCACCTGTGCCTCCGCTGGATTGACCGTCGCAAGCGCCACCGCGACGAGACCGAGGAGGATCGACGTGAAGAATCGGGTCATTGCGGGGACCATTATCTGCGCAAGGTGGGTTCGCGCCAGGTTGTAGTGAGGCGTGTCCCGACCTGGGTCAGCTGACGCTAGAATGCCGGAAGAGGAGGAGAACATGGTGGCTGCAGGACCCGTTGTCAGGCGGTCTGTCTGGGTCATCGCGTCACTCTGCCTGCTGCAGGCCCCGGTTCAGGCTCAGGACCGCCTGATCCTCGGCACGCACGAAGTGGCCGCATCCGGCGCGGGCTTTGGCACGACGGTTGGCCCGGCTGGCGGCCTCGGTGGAGAGCTTGCCGGAGGAGGGCGCTTCGGGCTTCTGTACGACCACTTGATCGACCGGTCGACCGGCCGGCGCGTCAACTATCCCTTTCCCTCGATCTCGTTCCTCGTGGCTGCCGATCCGGCACGTCCGCGAGGCTTCTTTGCACGGGCTCGCCCACTGACGCTTGGCGAGGTCGACAGCATTGTTGCGGCGGACCTGACGTCCGGGGTGATCACGACACTCGTGCCCGTGACGTCACCTCCGGGGACACAGGCGCCGACCACGGCGCACTTCGCCGTCGACGCGAACCGGCTCTTCGTATCGCGTCCGGGCGCCGATGCTGCCGTTTCCGAGTTCGTCGCGGTCGACCCGGATGTGGGCGCGTCCAGCCTTCGAGTGTTGCCGCTGCCGCCCGTCGCGCCGTACTACGGCGCCTCCTGGGCCGTGACGCCGGACGGCACGCGCCTGTATCGCGTCGAGGGCGCGGGGCCGAATGCATCCATTGCCGCCTACGATCCCGAGACCGGTGCCGAGACCGGGCGTGTGCTGGTCCCTCAGCCGGGGTTCAGCCCTGCCTTGCGCTGGAATGACGTCCTGGACGGCCTCATCGTGGAGACGCTGCCCGGGGCTCAGACCGTGTTCACCTTGTTGACCCGCGATCTGGCAACCGCGGGCTCGCTGGGCGTGGCGACCTGGGGCAAGTGCGGGCCGGCAAAGCTGGCGATCAGCGCGGTGAGCGGGCGCATCTACACGTTTACTGGAGACGGGAACTACTACAGCGTTCCCTTTCCGTCACGGCTTGCGGCCCTGACCCTGAGCCGCGGCACCGTGGACGAAACCGACCGTGTCGCTGACGAGATCAAGGTGAACTGCACGAGTATGCGCGTCGCCTCGGCGCCCGGCGCTCCGCGCCGGCTCGTTGCGCAGGCGGCGGGGCGCGACGTGTCACTCAGATGGGAGAACGTGGGCGGCGCATCCCGGTTCCTGCTCGAAGTCGGCTTCGGCCCTGGCCGTACGGATCTGCGGATTCCCCTTGGGCCGGATTCGCACGCCGGCTTTGCCCAGGTACCACCCGGCACCTACTACCTGCGCTTGCGCGGCGAGAACACGTTTGGTCGCGGCATGGCGTCCAACGAAGTGCCGCTCGTCATCCCGTGACCGACGCCGATACGTCCATCGACCGATCTCTCCTCGACTGGCTCCTCGATTCGGATCCGGCCCTGCGCTGGCAGGTCGAGCGTGACATTGCGGCTGCGCCTCGCCAGGTGTGGGAGCCGACCAGGGCCCGTGTCGCCACCGAAGGATATGGCGCGAAGCTCCTGGCGCTGCAGGATCCCGACGGGCAGTGGGCGGGCGGCGCGTTCTTCCCGGCAGGCTTCGACTTCCACGGGCCCGAAGCCGCAGAAGGCGCCGGGCAGCCCTGGACGGCGACCACCTGGACGCTGAACGACCTTCGTGAATGGGGTCTTTCTGCAGGAGCGCTCGGCGATACTGTCGAGCGCCTTGCGGCGAACTGCCGCTGGGACTACGACAACCTGCCGTACTGGGGCGGAGAAGTCGACTGCTGCATCAACGCGTGGACGCTCGCCAACGGCGCCTGGCTTGGTGCCGACGTGTCGGGGATTGCGCAGTGGTTCCTCGAGCACCGCCTTGCGGACGGCGGCTGGAACTGCGAATGGGTGAACGGCTCGACACGGTCGTCGTTCCACTCCACGTTGAACACGCTGAAGGGCCTGCTGGCCTACGAGGCGGCGACGGGGGGCAGCGACGCGCTTCGTGCCGCACGCCGGGCCGGCGAGGAGTATCTGCTCGAACGCCGCCTGATGCGCCGCGCGTCGACCGGCGAGATCGTCGCTCCATGGGTGATGCGCTTTGCCTACCCGTACCGCTGGCAGTTCAGCGCGATCAACGCCGTCGAGTACTTCCGGTCTGCGTCCCTTCACGATGGCACCAGGCCCGATCCCCGGCTGGCCGATGCAATCGACGTGATTCGCGGCGCCCGCCGGCCGGATGGAACCTGGCTCCAGGAGCATCGCCACCCTGGGCGCACCTGGTTCGAGATCGACGTCCCGCCGGGCGAGCCGTCGAAGTGGCTCACCTGCGCCGGCACGCGCGTGCTGGCGTGGTGGGACGCGGCGGCTTGAAGGCGCAGGGGCGCGGTCGTCTATCTCCGTTCCGCGAACACGTCAGCCACTTTCTGCGCGAGGCCGGCCGTGTCGGCGTAGGCGACATTCGCCGCCACGGCAACGACGATCCCGTCCTCGTGACGCGCCAGCAGCGACATCACGCGTCCGCCCGCGAGATCGCCGTTGACACTGCCCGCGTTCGTCGCCAGGGCGAAGCGGACGAGATCGGACGGCGTGGAAGAGAACGCCATCCCGTCCGCGCAGCACGCCAGGTCGCGCATGTACATCAGTCGTCGTCCGCGACGGGGATCGTGGTCGTCGGAGCTCGGGACGTAAAACGTTGCGCGATCGCCCGGCAACGGATATTCGGCGGGGGCCAGGCCGATCGGCTGGAGGATGAGATGGCGGATCAAAGTGAAGAGCGGGAAGTCCTCGCCCGGCTCGCCGATCTGCTCCGGACTCCACTCCGCCGCCGAATCGGCGCCGGTGCTGGTCATCCAGAGCGATGCAGCGGCGGCGGCGGTGATTGCGGACGCCGCGGTGCCGATGTTGAATCGAGTCTCAGGTGTGACGGGCGTCTCGGTCATGACGTCCCTCCATCCGAACCCTTCGGCCCAGACGATGTCCCCGTCCATGCCGACCGCGATGGAGACTCCCGGCAGGTTCTCGGCCACGATGGCCGCGCGCACCATCGGCCTCGCGCGATCGACCGCTGCCGCCCATTGTGGTGGCCGCGCCGGCCCGCTGACCGACGGCACGTCGGGCGGCTGTGCGAAGAGCGGCGCTGCCACGGTCATCGTATGCGTGAGAAATGCCGCGAATGCGGCAACGAGAACGCCGGCTGCCAGCGCGGTGCGCCGGGTCCGCAGCGGCAGCCGGTTCCGCGTGGCCCTCACTGCCAGCACGACAGCGGCCAGCATCAGCAGGAATCCGATGACGGCCGCCCCGGGCGCATCGTCTGCACTGGCGAAGTAGAGGCCCATCGCGGCTGTGGCCAGGCCAAGGGCGACGAGGACAGCGGCCCTGACGTTGTTCGTCACGGTCGATTTCGTGTGCGCGGACATGTCCACCACAGTGACCGAAAGCAGGCCGCGAAGTCTTCACCGTATCGTGAGCGCGGCTTGAGATTCGAATGAGATGCGAAGGACGGGGCCGCGACCCTCCTTCGCCCTTTCGGCGCGTGGCGACAGAATGAGGTGTGCGTCAGGCGCTTGTGCTTGCGGTCGTCCTGGTTGCGCGGCTGGCTGCTGCCCAGACGCCACCGGTGCTCGTTGTCGAGGCACCGCCGTCGCTGGCGGCGGCGGAGGCCCGGCTGGCCGGGATCGACACCGGCGCGCTCGTCGACATTGTCAGGCTGGTGGGCCTCGAGGCGCCGGGGCCGCCGATGCGGGTGGTGCTGGCGGAGGACGACAGCCCGTGGGCGCGTAAGGTCACGCCCTGGACGGCCGGCTATGCCGTGGGGAAGGACAGTCTCATCGTGCTGTTTCCGTCGCGGTCGTCGGTGTATCCGCACGACAGCCTCGAGGACGTACTGCGGCACGAGGTTGCGCATGTGCTCATCGACCGCGCGGCCGCCCACCGTCCCGTCCCGCGCTGGTTCCACGAGGGTCTGGCGGTGGCGGCGGAACGTGCCTGGGGTCTGAGGGACCGGACTCGGGTCTTGTCGAGCGTCCTCCTTGGACCGCGCCTGGATCTGGACACGGTCGACAGGCTCTTCGTCGCAGACCAGGGCTCACAGGAGCGCGCCTACGCGCTGGCATCGGCTCACGTGCGGGACCTGATGAGCGGGTATGGCGCGGCCGTGCCCGCTGCCATCCTCAGAGGCGTCGCTGCCGGTCTGCCGTTCGACGACGCCGTCGTTCGCGCGACCGGGGGAACGATTCGCGACGTCGAGGACCTGTTCTGGCGCCAGCGCACCTGGACGCTGTGGGTGCCCCTCGTGACATCGTCGACGGCGCTGTGGCTCGTGGTGATGGGCGTCGCCGCGCTTGCCGTCCGGGGTCGGCGCCGGCGAAGGGCCGAGATCCGGCGGCGTTGGGAGAAGGAAGAAAAGGAATCCGCCGCGGCCATCGAGCCGCCGAACACGGCCGAAGAGACTGACACCGTCCACTGACCGTTCCGGGCCACACGGGTCGTCCGCCGTGTCCCGCGGACGCTCGGTTATGATCCTGAGTCGAATGTCTTCGATTGAGCAGCGGTTTGCGAAGCTCGGTACCGATCACGCGCCGGGCCAGGAAGTGCGGCAAGGTGATGACGCGCCGGACAGGCCGCTGAACGGCGACCCTCTCCCGGGCGTCCCGGTCGACTTCTCGCACGGAGATGTCGACGAGACAGCGTTCGGCCCGACACCGGGCGCACTCGAGGCGTTTGTCGAAGGCGTCGGTCGCGGAGGGGCGCAGGCATACACCGAGTATCGGGGTGGAGCGGAGCTGCGCGATTGCCTGGCCGGGAAGCTGGCGGCGTTCACCGGGCGTCCGGTCTCATCCGAACGCGAGCTGATCATCACGCCGGGCTCGCAGGGCGCATTGTTTCTGGCCGTCGGCGCGACGGTCTCCGCCGGCGACCGCGTGGCGATCGTCCGTCCGGATTACTTCGCGAACCGCAAGCTCGTCGAGTTCCTCGGCGCCGAGGTCGTGCCCGTGTGGCTCGACTATCTCGGTTACACCGATCGCGCGGGTCTCGATCTGGATCAGCTCGGAGAGGCCTTCGAGTCGGGTGTCCGGACGTTTCTCTTTTCGAACCCGAACAACCCGGTTGGTGTCGTCTACTCGCCCGGCGAGATCGCGCGCATCGCGGAACTGGCGAACAGGCACGGCGTGACCGTCATCGTCGACGAGCTGTATTCGCGTCTGCTGTACGCGGGGCAGACCTACACGCACCTCGGTGCGGCGGCGGTGGACCCCGATCGGATCCTGACGATCATGGGGCCGTCCAAGACCGAATCGCTCAGCGGTTACCGGCTTGGCGTCGCGTTTGGCGCCGCGCACCTCATCGACCGCATGGAGAAGCTGCAGGCCATCGTCTCCCTGCGTGCGCCCGGCTACTCGCAGGCCGTGCTGCGGGGGTGGTTCGAGGAGCCTGCCGGCTGGCTGTCCGCGCGGGTGGCGCAGCACCAGGCCATTCGCGACGACCTGGTCAGGATCTTCGGGAGCGTGCCGGGGCTTGCGCTGCGGACGCCCGAGGCGGGCAGCTATCTCTTCCCGCGACTGCCGACGCTCTCGCTGCCGCTCCATGCGTTCGTGCGGGCGCTGCGGATGCAGGCTGCGGCGACGGTCACGCCCGGCACGGAGTTCAGTCCCGATGCGACCGACAGCATCCGCCTCAACTTTTCGCAGAACCGGGAGGCGGCCGTCGCGGCCGTCGAGCGCATAGCGCAGATGGTCGCGCGCTACAGGACGGCATGACGCGCACGCCCTTCGCCAGTGACAAGACGCCGCCGCCGGCCGGCGCGTACAGCGTGGCCATGGAAGCCGGTGGCCTGGTGTTTCTCGCCGGCCAGACGCCGCGCGACCGCGACAATGTCCGGCACGGCGACAAGCCGTTCGCGGTGCAGGCCCGCATGGCGCTCGACAATCTCGAAGCCGCGGCCAACGCGGCGGGGCTGTCGCTCAGGGATGCGGTGCGTGTCGGGGTGTATCTGCGCGACCCGGCTGACGCGAAGGAGTTCGACGCGATCTACCGCGAGTATGTGTCGGAGCCCTTCCCGGTCCGCACGCTGACGCAGTCGAGCTTCGTGGGGTTCGACATCGAGGTCGACGCGGTATTGGCGCGGCGGTGAGGGGCGGGCGAGAGCGTGTGCCGGTGCGGTCCAGTTCTTCCGACCTCGTCGCTCACTGGGTGTGAGTTAGCATCCCAGGAGCTCGGCTTTGCGGCCCGCCTCCCCAAAGACAATCGCGTGCTGTCCGTAACGGCGCCCAATCGCGATGGCCTCCTGCATGGAGATTCCAAACACCAGCAGGCTCCGCTCGGGCGGCCATGCGATGTTCATTGGGAAGCCCTCTCCCTCGAATACTTCGAACCCGAGCGCGGCTACGTCATTCTTCAACTGCTGGTGTCGTGCATCGTTCTCCTGGCGCGACAACTGTCGAGAGCCTGGGTTCCATGCCGTGATGTACGCCCACGTGGTGACCCTGCGGGTGTGAAGCGCGTCATCCAGTGACGGGTGCGTCGCATCGGGGCATATGCGGATCGCGATTCCATCCACGGACGCGCAGAACGCCGTCCGTCGGTAAGCCGTCCACAGATTGGTTGGTATCGGGTCGCTCATGTCCTGCCCTTCGTCAAGCCGCGAAGCGATGCGCACGCCTTTCTCGATGTCAGCCGGACCAGGTCCTGTGCCCCCAACCTCGACACAAATCACCGTGACGATGAAGACGAGGGCGCCCACCAGGCAGAAGCCAAGCCGTTCACGCTCGAGAGCGGAGCAAGGGAGCGCCACGTTCCCGTCGGTGCGACACTCCTTGTCCTCGCCGACAGCGGCCTCGTTCCCGGAGGCCGGGAGCGCCGACGTGGGCTGCACTCGGCGCCCGACCGGTCGAGCCTTCCACGGCATGCTGAGCGGCCCATACCAGCCGGCGCAGCCGGCGTGCTGCAGCTCCATCGCCTCCTGCATCGAGATCCTGAACCAGTTCGTTGTCCCCGGTGCGCCGCAACGATCGCAGAGCCGCGCCGCATCCCAACGGCGCTCGCCGCAACACTGGTGATCCCAGATGGGATGCAGAAGCAGTCGTGAGTTCTTGTCCACGGTGCCCTGCATCAGTGCCGCGGCTCGGTGCCGGTCTCATCCCAGCTCGCCAGGTAGCGGTCGAGCGCGCAGGCACGTGCGCGCGCCCGAGCCTCCGCTCCTCCCGAGCGCCTGGCGGGCGCCGGGCCCGTGGACGGCATGGCCGCCAGGGCGAGGCCGGCGTTCGCGCGCAGTTCGCGCGCGACGCCACCGGTGCCACCGCAGCGGTGGCACGTTGGATTCTGACCATTACAGGGACACCGTTGATAAGCCATTCGTGTCTTCTCCTTGCTGGCCAGGCCAGCGGACAAGACACCTGGTTGCGCGGCGCCAGTATCGACCGATCGACGCGCGGGACACTTGCGGTTGCGACGGCCTGTGAGGCCCGTCGCCACATCTCTCCCCGGTGCCGCGCGTGCGGGCCGGTGAGAAGGCACCTTTGGGATGTCCCTCCCGGGTTGCCGGGCGGCCGAGTGGATCGGCCGCCGCTCCAGATGTCGCACTTCAATATATGTGGATATCTTGATTCAGTCAACTTCTCTAAGCGAGGCGCTCCTCGAGGCGCGCGTCACACTCCGCAAGCATGTCCGTGTGCTCCGCCTCGCCAGCCAAGATCGCTCCTGCCCGCCTCCGGCACTCTCGGGACGGAGTTCAGTCCCGATGCGACCGACAGCATCCGCCTCAACTTCTCGCAGAACCGGGAGGCGGCCGTCGCGGCCGTCGAGCGCATTGCGCAGATGGTTGCGCGCTACAGGACGGCATGACTCGCACGCCCTTCGCCAGTGACGAGACGCCGCCGCCGGCCGGCGCGTACAGCGTGGCCATGGAAGCCGGCGGCCTGGTGTTTCTGGCCGGCCAGACACCGCGCGACCGCGACAACGTCCGCCACGGCGACAAGCCGTTCGCGGTGCAGGCCCGCCTGGCGCTCAATCTCGAAGCCACGGCCAACGCGGCGGGGCCGTCGCTCAGGGATGCGGTGCGTGTCGGTGTGTATCTGCGCGACCCGGCGGATGCGCAGGCGTTCGACGCGTTCTACCGCGAGTACGTGTCGGAGCCCTTCCCGGTCCGCACGCTGACGCAGTCGAGCTTCGCGGGGTTCGACGTCGAGGCCGACGCGGTATTGGCGCGGCGGTGAGGCGCGGGCGAGAGCGGGCGCCAGCACGGTCAAGCCAGCCAGCCTGAACGTCCAGCGACTCCGCGACTTGTGGGTCCATTTCGCAAGGCTTGCCAACCGCCCCGCCGTCGCTGAAGCCATGGCGGGTCCGCCGCAACCCTGGCGATGCGGAAGCTCACGCGAACGCTGGCAAGCGTGAGCGACGGTCGGGACGGCTTCCGCAACTGGAGCGACCGCTCGGGCTGAACATCGAAGCTGGCGCTCGGCTCAGGTGCCGCGGACGTCGAAGCCGAAGGCGCGCGCCGCGGCACCAAGGGCGGCGTCGTGCGTCATCATCAGCGGCAACGGTCCGAGGCGGTCCCGCCAGATCAACGCGGTCGCCAGGTGGATGGCGTCCAGACTGCCGATGGGCATGGGCATCGGTTCGCTGGCACGGCTCAGCACTGGCGGCCGCAGCAGTACCAGGTCGACTGCCTCGAGCCATTCGTTGATTGCACCGATCCGCTCGGCGGCCTCCTCCATTGTCAGCGCGCCTTGATGTCGGAGCCGATCGATCGTCCGTGCGCTCTCGACGGCGATGAGCTCGCTCGAGACGAGTGCGTCAAACGTCCGCAGGTCGTCGATGCCGCCGGGTTCACGCAGGACGATGCGCAAGAGCACCGACGTATCGATGTACGCGATCACCGGCGCCGCCGGTCGTCAAGCAGAAGCGCAACACTGTCGGTCCGTTTCGCGAGCCTGGGCGGGAGCTTCAGGTCGCGCAGCGGCCGTTTCGCCTTGCGCACTTCGAGAGACGGCGCGGCGATTGGAACGATTCGCGCCACGGGCGTATCCCGGTCGAGCACGGTCAGGGTCCCGCCGTCTCGCACCGATCGGAGATGTTCGCTGAGGCGCGCCTTGAGATCGGCAATCCGGACGTTGCTCATGACCAATTATAGTCACAAAGGGTCATGACTGGCCGGTGGGAGTCCGCCTACGCTCCTGCGGAGCTACGGTGGACATCCTTCGCGTGTCGATGAGGCTCGCACGCTGGCTTAACGAGCCGAAGCTCGCACACCGACGCAGGCGGGCGAAGGCGCATGGTCGTCAAGGACGATTTTTGCAGCTGATGAACGTCCGCCTGCGCGCTGCGCGCTACGGCGGACAGCCTTCGCACGAGCTCGCCTGACGCGGCCTGCCAGCCGTAGCCGCTCGCGCAGCGAGCGTTGGCGAAAGCTGGCGGAGAGAGTGGGATTCGAACCCACGGTAGAGTTTCCCCTACACACGCTTTCCAAGCGTGCTCCTTCAACCACTCGGAC
>CAZJBN010000086.1:1260-20282 GCA_964543955.1 uncultured Bifidobacteriaceae bacterium | reverse complement strand
GGGCACTCGGGCACTCGGGCACCCGGGCACCCGGGCACTCGGGCACTCGGGCACCCGGGCACCCGGGCACCTTGTTTACGTTCTCTTCCAATCGAACGACGGCCGCCCTTCCCGTCCGTAGGTCATCAGGGCGCCGCGTTCCCCAACGGCGTTCGGCCGCTGGAAGATCCAGTTCTGCCACGCCGTCAGCCGGCCGAAGATCTTCGTCTCCATCGTCTCGGGGCCGGCAAACCGGAGGTTGGCTTCCATGCCGGTCAGCGCGTCGGGCGAGAACGCGGTCCGCGCCTCGATGGCCATCCGCACCTCGTCGTCCCAGTCGATGTCATCGGGCGCGTCCAGCACGAGACCGGCGGCCAGCGCCTCCTGCGGCGTGAACGGCCCCTCGTGGGCGAGCGCCCTGCCGACCGATTCCGGCTCGCCGAGAAACCGGGTCTCGAGCCGCGACAGGCCGTTGCTCATCGGGTAGCGGCCGCCGTTCATGGCGGAGAGCTGGATGGTGTTCTCCTCGTCGGCGTGATCGATCATGTAGGCGCGGTCGGCGGCCAGCGCCAGCTCGAAGAGCGTCCCGGCAAAGGCGTTCCCCGGCTCGATGAGCGCGAAGAAGCTGCGCGACGTCAGGTCCACGCGCTTCAACGTGCGGCGGATGTGGCCGATGATCTCGCGCACGAGCCAGTGGGCCTTGTTGGCCTCGAGCGAGCCGTCCACCGCCAGCACCGCGGCAGGATCGCCGGTGGTGCGCAGGATGACCGTGCCGATCTCGGGCTCGTTGAGCCGCAGCCGCAGGATGGCATCGTCCAGCTCGCGGAAGGCGCGGAGCGCCCACGACTGGTCGCCGGCCGCAAGATACTCTTCGGGTGTGGTCGGAATTTCGATTTTGAACGTTGAACTGTGAACTTTGAACTCTGGCGGCCGCCCTTCAGCCCCTTCCGCTTGTGGAGGCAACCCTTCAGGGTTGCCTGCCCCAGGCGCCGCCACCGTCAATTCGCACGTCCGCTTTGCGCGGTCGATGACGCCCGTAACGTACGTGTAGCGGATCGTGTCCCCGTCGATTGACGGGTTGAGCGGGCCAAGCGTGATGCCGGGCCCGCTGGCTGGCCGATCCGACATCCCCGCCAGCTCCTGAGCCCGGTTCGCGACCGCCTCCTTGAACTGGCTCGTCGGCGGCACGGCATCCACGAAACGCCAGTCCACGGCCCGCTTGCCGCGGACGCCCTCGGCCAGCGTGCTGAAGTGGTCGGCCACGTCGCGGCGCACCTTGCGCTTGTCCACCACGCGCGTGAGTCCGCCCGTTCCCGGCAGCACACCGAGCAGCGGCGTCTCCGGCAGCGACACGGCCGCACTGCCGTCGTCCACGAGGTAGATCTCGTCGCAGGCCAGCGCCAGCTCGTAGCCGCCGCCCGCGCAGATGCCGTTCAGGGCGGCGAGGAACTTGACGCCGCTGTGGGCACTCATGTCCTCCATGCCGTTGCGCGTCTCGTTGGTGAACTTGCAGAAGTTCACCTTGAAGGCGTGGCTGGAGGTGCCGAGCATGAAGATGTTGGCCCCCGCACAGAAGATCCGCGGCTTGAGGCTGCTCAGAATCACCGCGTGGACTTCGGGGTGCTCGAAGCGGATGCGCTGCAGCGCATCGGCGAGCTCGATGTCCACGCCGAGGTCGTAGGAGTTCAGCTTCAGCTTGTAGTCGTTCGGCCGGAGACCGGCGTCTTCCCTCACGTCCATCGCCAGCGTGGCCACGGGACCCTCGACGGTGAGCTTCCAGTGGCGGTACTGATCCGGAGAGGTTTCGAAGGTCAGCGGCTGAGCCGGTGCAGAAGTCTCCACCGCCGGAGAGTAACACATGTTTAAACACTCGTTCAAACCTGTGTTACTCTCTCCCACGGTTCGTTCAGCAGTCAACGCGTGGGCGGGGGGACGATTGGGCGTGGGAACAGCGACTGACAGGCGCGTCGACATCCTGAAGAGTGCGGCAGCGGCATTCCGGCGCCGCGGCTATCACGGCGCGAGCGTGGACGAAATCGCCTCGGCGCTGGCGATGACGAAGGGCAACCTCTACTACTACTTCCGCAACAAGGAAGACATTCTCTACGCCTGCCACGAGTACTCGCTCGACATCCTGCTGCAGTTGATGAGCGAGGTGCAGGCCGAGAACACGCCGCCGGACCACAAGCTGCGAAAGCTCATCCTGGCCTTCGTGCACCTGATCCTCGACGAACTGCAGGGCACGGCGCTGACGCTCGACCCCGAAGCCCTGTCGTCTCCGCTGCTCGACAAGGTCATTGCGAAGCGCGACCAGTTCGATCGCGGCCTGCGCGCGATCATTCAGGAGGGCATGGACACCGGCGTCTTCGCTCCCGGCGACCCCAAGATGATCGAGTTCGCCATCATGGGTGCGGTGAACTGGATCAGCAAGTGGTACGACCCGGCCGGCCCGATGACCTCCCAGCAGATCGGCGATGCCTTTGCGGACTACCTGGTCGGGCAGCTGGGGGTTGGGTGAAGACTGCATCTCGAGATCTGGAGATCTGGAGATCTGGAGATCTGGAGATCGACGGGTTGACCTCCAGATCACCACGTCACCAGACCGACAGATGCAGGTTCATCTAGTCCGCCGTCTCTCCCGGCTTCAACTCCAGCACCTCAATCCCGGTCCCAGTGAGGTGCTCCTTCAGCTGATCCGGCGTTCCGGTGAGCAGCGGGAACGTGCCCCAGTGCATCGGCACCACTTGTTTCGCACCAAGCCACCTGGCCGCGATCGCGGCCGTATCCGGTCCCATCGTGAAGCGGTCGCCGATCGGCAGGAAGGCGATGTCGGGCTCGTAGATCTCACCGATGATCTTCATGTCGCCGAAGAGGCACGTGTCGCCGGCAAAGTAGATCGTCTGACCGTTCTCCAGCTTCACGACGAAGCCCGCCGGCTCGCCCAGATAGACGACCGTGCCGTTGTCGTCGAAGCTGCTGCTGTGCGAGGCGTTCGTCATGGTGATGCGGAGGCCCTTGACCGTGATCGTCCCGCCTTTGTTCATGGGCTCCACGGCCTGCACGCCCTTCGTGCCGAGCCACGTCACGACCTCGAAGATCCCCACCACGGTCGCACCCGTGGATTTCGCCATGGCGGCCGCATCGGTGATGTGGTCGCTGTGACCGTGCGAGAGGAGGATGAGGTCGGCCTTCTTCGGGCGAGCGGCTTCGGGAAACGATGGGTTGCCCGTGTACCAGGGGTCGAACAGTAGTTCGAGCCCGCCGGGAGTCCTGAGACGAAATGCCGAGTGGCCGAGCCATGTGATGGAGAGTCTTTGCATGTGGTGATCTTGTGATGTGGTGAGGTAGTGATCTAGCGTTTCTTCCGGTTCCGCCGGTTTCGTCGTGCCGTCCGACATGCACTCGAAGAGATGGCGCGAAGTTCCCTCGCCTCTGCGAGCAGGCCGTCCAGCCTGTCGCCGCCCGCGAGACGAACGTCGCGGATGAGCTCCAGCCAGTACACGGCTTCGTCGGCTTCCTCGTTCACGATGCCCAGTTTGGCGATGAACTCATCGGGTGACCGGGCACGGCCCGATGCCCGGTAGTTTGCCCCGACCGACGTGGCGCAGTCCAGTAACTGATCTGCAGGCCCGCGGCCGCCTGGCATCGGCCGCACCAGATTCGACAGGTCAAACGCTGCCCTCGCGAATGCGGCGGTGCGGGCCTCGAGGTCTCGGCGGTCCATGCCGACCAAGGTGCACGCACCGTGCCTTCCAGGATTGGGCCGAAAAGCCGCATGGCGCATCTCCGAGATCGCAAAGTCTCCATCGCCAATCGCCCCTCAGGAGCGCAGTTCTCTCGATCTCCAGATCTCCAGATCGCCACATCGCCAGATCTCCAGATCTCCACATCTCCAGATCATCAGATTCGCCAGTCACGATAGACTGTGGGTGAATGCTCGAAGCCCCCTTGCAGTTCATCCGCCCGCGCGAGCCCAAGCCTGAATGGCTGAAGGTCCGTGCGCCCGGGTCGGAGAACTACCTCCGCCTGCGCGGCATCATGCGCGAGCTGAAGCTCAACACGGTCTGCGAGGATGCGCACTGCCCCAACATCGGCGAGTGCTGGCATCACGGCACGGCGACGTTCATGATCCTGGGCGACATCTGCACGCGCGCGTGCGCGTACTGCGCGGTCGCGCACGGCAGACCCGAGGCGCTCGACATCCAGGAACCGCATCGCGTGGCCGAGGCCGTCCAGAAGATGGGCCTGACCTACGCCGTCGTCACCTCCGTGGATCGCGACGACCTGCCGGACGGCGGCGCCGGGATGTTCGCCGCGACCATTCGCGAGATCAAGGCGAGAATGCCGGACACGCGGGTCGAGGTCCTCATCCCTGATTTCAAGGGCGAGCGCGCGCCGCTCGAGACCGTCCTCGACGCACGGCCCGACGTGCTCAACCACAACACGGAAACGGTCCCGCGCCTGTACCGCATGGCCCGCTCCGGCGGAAAGTACACGCGCACCCTCGAACTGCTGGACCGCGCGCGCACCTACGCGCCCAACATCCCCACGAAGACCGGCCTGATGGTCGGCCTCGGCGAGGAGAAGGACGAACTCGTGCAGGTGTTCAAGGACCTGCGTGCGGCTGGCGTTTCGATCCTCACGATCGGCCAGTACCTCCGGCCCTCACCCGACCACGCCGTGATGACGCGCTACTACCACCCGGACGAATTCGCCGAGCTCAGGCGCATCGGCCTGGGCCTCGGGTTCGTCCACGTGGAGGCCGGCCCGCTCGTCAGAAGTTCTTACCACGCCCACGAACAGGCGGACGCGGCAGACAGGGCCCGCGCTTCGCGCGGGGAGGACCGCCTTCGGCGGTAGGACCTCTCACGACGTTCGAGGGAGGACCCGCGCTTCGCGCGGGGAGGACCGCCTTCGGCGGTGGGTCCGCTCGCGACATTCGGGGCGGGACCCGCGCTTTCGCGCGAGGGACGCTCGGCTTCGCTACGGCACGAGCTCGAACTTCATGAGCGCCGCCAGCGGCTCGAAGTGCCTGCGATCAGTGGTCGCGATCCACCCACGGAGCCCATCGTCCGCGCGCTCGGCGGTGTCCTCCAGTCCGCTGGCGAACTCGCCCGCTCCCGGCGGCGCCTGGCGCGGCTGGCGCGTGACCCAGGCGCGGACCGCGTCGCGCACGATCTCCGCCATCGGACGCCCGAGCGCTCGGACGGGGCGCTCAAACGCGGTACCGTCTACGTCACGCTCGGCCGCATGCAGGAGAAGGGCTACCTCGAGTCCCGCCAGGAGGCCCTGCCGGATGGCGCCATCGGACTTCCCGCCGGCTCTATCGGCCGACGGGCCACGCCCTGAACATCCTCGCCGCGTGGCGGGCTGCCGAACAGGCGTTTGCCGCCTCAGCCCGCCCACAGGAGGCCACATGAGACGTCGCGGTACGCGCCGACGCCGGCTCGAACTCGCGCGCGACTGGTTCGACGAGCGCACGGTTGAGGCCGTCGAGCCGCTGGTGGCCGACTGGGAGCACGAGCGGCGCCGTGCTGCGAGAACGTCCCCCGTCTGTACGCCGACGTCAGAGGATGGCTGGCTCTCGCGTCCACGGTCGTGCGGTGCGTACCCCGCCTGCTGCTCGGACCGACGCGTGGCGTCCAAGTGGAAAACGGTGCCCTGTTGTGCTGGTGGCTCCTCGAGATCGGCGTGGTTGCCCAGCTGGTGGTCGTAGCCGCTGCCTCGCTGGCCGCTGGAATTCCGCTGAGCATTCCAATGCGATCAATGGTCTGGCTCCTGCCGTCGTTAGCGGTGCTTGCCGCGATCCTGCTCCTGGTTCCTGTTGCTCAGCGATTGCGGGCACCGCATCCGCAGCCAGCATGAGTCGCGTTACTCCAGCTCACGCTTCTGGCAACCATTGGGGTTGCCGTGGCCAGCCAATGGCTGATCCCGCCAGCCAACCAGCGCTTTCGAATCGAGACGAATCACGCGATGGGCATGGCAGAGCCCACCCGAGGTACACGCGAACTGTCGATCAGCGAGCTGTTCGGAAGAGATGCCGCGCAACGCCACGCCATCGATCCTGCTGCTGTCCGCGTGGAACGACACGCACGGACGGCGCTGCTGCTCCTGCCTGGAGTCCTCGCGTGGTATGGCTGGCGGTGCCGCCGCTGGTCGAAGCCGACAGGCGTTATCGCGGCGTGTGCGTCCTGGGCGGCGGCCTTGCTGCTGATTGATGTCGTCTATCTGGCTGCCGCTGGTGCCCAGTGGCCTGTCTGGGCACACATCGTGGCAGTCTGGACCCCAATCATGGTTCTCGCGGCGACAGGCCTGCCGCGATCCAAAGTGCCCGCTGACTTGCTCCAGATCACCGAATAGGCCATTGGACTTCAGGCGGCACTGAAGTGCCGCCCTACAGAGTCGCACGCATGTCGAGCGAGGTCCCAGATCGTCAGATCAAGAGATGAATCATGAGATCGCCAGATCTCCAGATCTCTGGAGGTGAAGATCGCCAGATTCGCGATCTTCACTTCCTCTTCGGCTTGTACACATGCGTGGCCTGGCCGAAGAACTGCTCGGCGGCTTCCATCACCGTCTCCGTGAGCGTCGGGTGTGGGTGAATCGTCAGCTTGATGTCGGACGCCGTCGCGCCCATCTCGATTGCGAGCACGCCCTCTGCGATGAGCTCCCCCGCGCCGGACCCGACAATGCCGACGCCGAGGACGCGCTCGGTGGCGGGATCGATGAGGAGCTTCGTCATGCCGTCCACGCGATCGATGGCGATGGCGCGTCCGGATGCACCCCACGGGAAGCGCGCGACCTCCACCTTCAGCCCCTGCCTCTCGGCATCGGCTTCGGTCAGGCCCGCCCAGGCAATCTCGGGATCGGTGAAGACCACGGCGGGAATGGCCGCCGGCTCGAACACGGCCTTGTGGCCGGCAATCGCGTCCACCGCCACCCGCGCCTCGTGCGAGGCCTTGTGCGCCAGCATCGGCTCGCCCGCCACATCGCCGATGGCGAAAATCGTGGGCTCCGCCGTGCGCCGCTGCCCGTCGGTCTCGATGAACCCTTTCTCGTTGACGACGACCTTGGTCGTGTCGAGCCCGTCCACCCTCGCGTTCGGCCGCCGGCCGATGGCGACGAGCACGTAGTCGAACGTGGCATCCGAGGGCGCGCCCTCACCCTCGAAGGTCACGTTCACGCCGTCGCTGCCGACCGCCTTCATCGACGTGACCTTCGTCGAGAGATAGATCCTCTCGAACAGTTTCTCGGCGCGCTGGCTCAGAATCCTGACGAGGTCCCGATCCGCGCCGGGCAGCAGGCCCGGCGTCATCTCGACGACCGACACCTTCGTTCCAAGCGTCGCGTACACGGATCCCAGCTCCAGCCCGATGTACCCCCCGCCGATGACGAGCATCGTCTTCGGGATGCCCGGGAGATCGAGCGCGCCGGTCGAATCGAGCACGCGGGGTGAGTCGAGCGACAGCGACGGGATGCGCGTCGGCAGGGAACCCGTGGCCAGGATGATGGCGTCGGCCTCGACCGTTTCCTCGTCGCCGCCCGTCTTCTGCACGCGCACGGTCTTCGGATCCACGATGGCTGCGCGTCCCTGGACGTAGTTCACCTTGCGCAGCTTCGCGACCTGCCCCGTCCCGCTCGTCAGCTTCTCGACGACGCGGTCCTTGTAGGCGCGGAGCTTGTCGATGTCCACGGCCGGCTCGCCGAAGGTGACGCCCCACTCCGAAGCGTGGCGCGCCTCGTCCATCACCTTGGCGACGTGCAGCAGCGCCTTCGATGGAATGCAGCCTCGGTAGAGGCAGACGCCGCCAGGGTTCTTCTCCTCGGCGATGAGCGTGACGTCCATGCCGAGGTCGGCCGCATAGAACGCCGCGGCGTAACCGCCCGGGCCGGCGCCGACGACTGTGACGCGAGATTTCGAATCTGATGAGGTCATGTGGCTTTGGGCTTGGGCTTCAGGCTTTGGGCTTCAGGCTCTGGGCTTCCGGTGCTGGGCTCCTGAAGCCTGAAGCCTGAAGCCTGAAGCCTCGAGCCTGACCGCATCTTCTAGCCTCTGAGCGCGAGTGCAAACGGCTGCTCGAGTGCTTCGGCGACCCAGCGCAGGAACCGGATGGCATCCGCCCCGTCAATCAGCCGGTGGTCGTAGCTGAGCGACAGCGGCAGCATCTGCCGCGGCTCGAACTCGCTTCCGTTCCAGACCGGCTCGAACGCGCCGCGCGAGATGCCGAGAATGGCGACCTCGGGCCAGTTGACGATCGGCGTGAACGCCGTCCCGCCGATGCCGCCGAGATTGGTGATCGACATCGACCCGCCGGACATCTCTTCGATGCTCAGCTTGCGTGCCTTCGCCTTCTCGGCCTGCTGGTGAATCTCGACCGACAGTTCGATGAGGTTCTTCCGGTCCGCGTCGCGGATGACCGGCACGAGCAGTCCGAACTCGGTGTCGACCGCGATACCGACGTTGATGTACTTCTTGTAGACGATCGCCTCCCCCGCGGCGTCGACCGAGGCGTTGAACTGCGGGAAGGCCTTGAGCGCTGCCGCGACGATCTTCGTGGCGATCGCGGTGACCGTGAGGTTGCCGCCCGCCTTCTCCGCTTCGCTGCGGTATTTCTTCCGCGCCTGTTCGAGCAGCGTGATATCCGCCTTGTCGAACTGTGTGACGTGCGGGATGGTGTTCCAGGCCGCGCTCAGGTGCTCGGAGGTCTTACGGCGGACGCCGGACATTGCCTTCCGCTCGACCTCGCCGTACTTGGTGAAGTCGGGCAGTGGACGCGCCTGCAGGGCCACGCCTGCGCCGCTCGCGGCCGCCGCCTGCCCGGCGCTGCCGAAGCTCACCATCACGCGCTTGGCGAACTCCTTCACATCGTCCTGCGTGATGCGTCCGCCCGGGCCGGTACCGGCCACCTGTGACACGTCCACGCCAATTTCCCGCGCGAGCCTGCGCACGGATGGCGCCGCGGGTGCCGAGGTCGTGGCCGCCGACGGCGCAGAGGCCTGAGCCGGCTGACGTGCCGACGCGATGCTGAACACCGGCGCCCTTGGCCGCTCAGCGGCCGGTGGGCCGGCGGCTTCCGCTTCGTCGGCTGCAGGGGCCGGTGCGGTCGCGGCGGCGGCCGCAGGAGCGCCGGCCGATGGTGATGCCTGCGCCGGCGGCGCGGGCTTCTCCTCGACATGCGGCTCGGGCGGCGCGCCGGCCACGCCGGCATCCACGATCAGGACGTGCTGGCCGGGCTTGACCTTGTCGCCGGCCTTGACCCGCACTTCCTTGACGATGCCCACCACGTCCGATGGCACTTCGACGGTGGCCTTGTCGGTCTCGAGCTCGAGCACCGGCTGATCCAGCTTGATCGTGTCGCCCGGCTTGACCAGCACCTTCAGGACATCGCCCTGCGCGACGCCATCACCGAGATTGGGAAGAACGAATTCCGCCAAAGGAACACCTCGAGAGTTCAAGGTTCGAGAGTTCAAAGTTCACAGTTCAAGGTTCGTGGCACCAGGGCGGGAACGCCCGAAGCGTTCGTGCGTTTCGCGAAAGGCGCGTCACGAGCCTTGAACTTTGAACTCTTGAACTTTGAACTTGAACCGTACGCTTTCCGTCAACTGACCGCCGGGTTCGGCTTCTCCGTGTCGATACCCATGTCTGTAATCGCCTTGGCGACCACCGCCGGCTCGATCTGCTTCTCGAGCATGAGCGCGTGCAGCGTCGACAAGACGATGAAGCGGGCGTCGACTTCGAAGAAGTTCCTGAGTGCCGCGCGCGTGTCGCTCCGGCCGAAGCCGTCGGTGCCGAGCGCATGGAGCTTCTTCGGCAGCCACTGATCGATGCTGTCCGGCAGCACCTTGAGATAGTCGCTGGCCGCGACGAAGACGCCGGGCGCGTTCTTCGTCACCTGCGCCACATACGGCACCTTCGGCTTGTCGCCGGGGTGCAGCCGGTTCCACCGCTCGGCCGCGTGGCCGTCGCGATAGAGGTTGAGGTAGCTCGTGACGCTCCACACGTCGGCGCCGACGTTGTACTGCTCCTCGAGAATCTGCTGCGCCGCGAGCACCTCGGTCAGGATGGTCCCGCTGCCGAAGAGCTGCGCGCGCAGCTTGGCCTTGGGCTTGCCCGTCGGCCGGCAGACATACATGCCCTTCAGGATGCCGTCCCTCGAGCCGTCCGGCATGGCCGGATGCTCGTACTGCTCGTTCATCACCGTCAGGTAGTAGAAGATGCTCTCGCGGTCGACGTACATCCGCCTGATGCCGTCCTCGATGATGACGGCGAGCTCGTACGCAAACCCCGGATCGTAGGCCTGGCAGTTGGGCACCGGCATCGCCAGCACGTGGCTCTGGCCATCCTCGTGCTGCAGTCCCTCGCCGTTGAGCGTGGTGCGGCCGGAGGTGCCCCCGACGACGAATCCCTTCATCCGCATGTCGGCGCCGGCCCAGATGAGATCGCCAATGCGCTGGAAGCCGAACATCGAATAGAAGATGAAGAACGGAATGGCATTGATGCCGTGCGTGGCATAGGCCGTTCCGGCGGCGATGAACGAGGACATGGAGCCGGCCTCGTTGATGCCCTCCTCCAGGATCTGCCCGTCCTGAGCTTCCTTGTAGTAGAGCAGCGTGTCGCGATCGACCGGCTCGTACAGCTGGCCGGCGTGCGCATAGATGCCCACCTGCCGGAACAGCGCTTCCATGCCAAAGGTGCGGGCTTCGTCGGGTACGATCGGCACGATCTGCCTGCCGATGTGCTCGTCGCGCAGGAGCTTCGACAGCATCCGCACGAACACCATCGTCGTGGACGCCTTGCGGCTCTCGGTGCCCTTGTGGAACTCCTCGAAGGTGTCGCCGAACTCGAGGCGAAGCGGCGCCGAGCGGTCCTCCCGCTTCGGCACGGGTCCGTGCAGGGCCTGCCGGCGCTCGAGCATATAGCGCATTTCGGCGGAGTTCTCGGCCGGACGGTAGAACGGCGCCTGCGCCACTTCGTCGTCCGAAATCGGAATGCCAAAGCGAGTACGGAACGCCTTGACCTCGTCGTCGTTGAGCTTCTTCTGCTGGTGGGTGATGTTCTTGCCTTCGCCGGACTCGCCGACGCCGTAGCCCTTGATGGTGCGGGCGAGGATGACCGTCGGCGCGCCCTTCGTCTCGGCGGCGCGCTTGAAGGCGTTGTACACCTTGCCCGGGTCGTGCCCGCCGAGCGTCAGCTTCTTGAGCTGCTCGTCGGAGAGGTGCTTGACCATCTCGAGCAGCCGGGGATCGGCGCCCCAGAACTGCTGGCGGACGTAGGCGCCGGACTCGACGGCGTACTTCTGGTACTCGCCGTCCACGACCTCGCCCATGCGCTTGACGAGCAGGCCGTCGGTGTCCTTTTCGAGGAGCGCGTCCCACTCGTTGCCCCACAGGACCTTGATGACGTTCCAGCCGGCCCCTCGGAAGATGGCCTCGAGCTCCTGGATGATCTGGCCGTTGCCGCGCACCGGTCCGTCGAGCCGCTGCAGGTTGCAGTTGATCACGAAGATCAGGTTGTCGAGCTTCTCGCGCGACGCCAGCGTGATGGCGCCCAGCGATTCGGGCTCGTCGGTCTCACCGTCGCCGAGGAACGCCCACACCCTGGAATCGCTCTCCGGCTTGAGGCCGCGATCTTCCAGGTAGCGGTTGAAGCGCGCCTGGTAGATGGCCATGATGGGGCCGAGCCCCATCGACACCGTCGGGAACTCCCAGAAGTCCGGCATCAGCCATGGATGCGGATACGACGACAGGCCGCCCCCGGGCTTGAGCTCGCGCCGGAAGTTCTCGAGCTGCTCCAGGCTGATCCGCCCTTCGAGAAACGCGCGCGCATAGATGCCCGGCGATCCATGGCCCTGGAAGTAGACGATGTCGCCCTCGTTGCCGTTGTCGCGCCCGCGGAAGAAGTGATTGAAGCCCACTTCGTACAGCGTGGCCGACGAGGCGAAGGTCGAGATGTGGCCGCCGATCCCGTCCTCGAGCCGGTTGGCGCGAACGACCATGGCCATGGCGTTCCAGCGGACGAGGCTCTTGATCCGCCGCTCGATCTCGCGGCTGCCCGGATACGGCACCTCTTCGCTGGCGTGGATGGTATTGATGTACGGGGTATTGGCGGTGAACGGAAGCTTGACGCCCGACTGCTGGGCGTGGATGCCGAGGTCCCGGAGCAGGCGGCCCACGCGGGCCGACCCACCGTGCCTGAGGACATCATCGAGCGATTCGAGCCACTCGCGCGTTTCGAGCTCTTCGAGCTGCGCGGCATCAGTTGGAGCCGTATTTCTCATGGCCGTGTATGACCTTTCTCAGCGTCTCTGGACAACCCTTCCATTGTAGTTGCCGCCCACGGCAAATGGAAGGAGCGCCGGCTCGACGGCAGCTGTAACCTGTTGTACGACAGACACATGACACGACAATCCGCCGCGCGCGCCACGCCGTCCGCCGCACTCCGTGCGATCACCGACCGCATCGTCACCTGCGAGAAATGCCCGCGGCTCAGGTCCTACTGCCGCGAGGTCGCGCGGGTGAAGCGGGCCGCGTACCGCGATCAGGTGTACTGGGGCCGGCCCGTCCCGGGCTTCGGCGATCCGCGGGCGCGCGTGCTCGTCCTCGGCCTGGCGCCTGCCGCGCACGGTGGCAACCGCACGGGCCGCGTCTTCACTGGCGATGGCACCGGAGGGTCGGGCGACTTCCTGATGGCCGCGCTCCACCGTGCCGGATTCGCAAACATCCCGACATCGACGAGCCCGGACGATGGCCTGGTGCTTCGCGACGTGTACATTGCGGCGACCGTGCGCTGCGCGCCACCCGACAACAAGCCCACGCCCGAAGAGATTGCGACGTGCCTGGGATATGTGGAGGAGGAGATCCGGGCGCTGCCGCGCCTGGAGGTCGTCGTCGCACTCGGCAAGATTGCCTGGGACGCCTGGCTGCAGCTGCTCGGACGCCACGGCGCCCGACAACGGCCGAGACCGGCATTCGGCCACGGCCACCGCATCGGCTTCGACTGGCAACACGCCCGCGGCACCCGCGCCCCCGAGCACCTGAGCACCCGTGCACTCGAGCACCCTGGGCACCCGAGCACCCGTGCACTCGAGCACCCCGGACACCCTCGCACTTCGGGCACCTTGGGCACTTCGGGCACCTTGCGTTCGCCGGGCACCTTGATCGGCTGTTTCCATCCGTCCCGTCAGAACACCAACACGGGCAAGGTGACGCCGGCAATGTACGACGAAGTGTTCAGGCGAAGGATTGGTTGAAGGTTCAAAGTTCAAGAGTTCAAAGTTCAAAAGCTCGTGAAGCCATCTCTGAAACGCCCGAACGCCTGGGCGTTTCGAGCCGCTGGTCACGAACCTTGAACTCTGAACGTTAACTCTGAACGTTGAACTCCGTCAGCAGCAGCGCCGCGTGCGTTCGAAGACTCCCGCGGCGCCCAGCCGGTCGAAGTGGGCCACGATGAGGTCCCGGCGCTCGAGGAGGGCGTCGATCTCACTGCCCGTCAGGTAATCGCCGACGGCCGTCGCGACCGACGCCCGGTCCAGCGTGCGGAGGCGCTGGAGCAGCGACCGGTCGACCCTCGAGAGGTTCTTCGGTGAGCGAAGCGTGGGCGCGAGCCTGAACGATCGCGAGTGGTCGATGAGCCAGATGCGCCAGGCACGATCGATCAGCAGGTTGCCCAGGTTGCGATCCACGTTGGCGATGAGCTGATCGAACAGCCTGGCGATGGACATCTGCTCGTTCCAGTCGGTGCTGTCCGGTGCCGCGAGCTTCTTCCGGTACCGTTCGTGCTCGTCCATGAGCACGTCGTCGACCCACCACGTGAAGGAACCGGTCTTGCCGGCGTGCCGCCGCTCGACGGCAACGGGGATCATGCGCAGATCCAGAAGCCGATCCACGCGATAGGCCGCGACATTGAAGCGCCAGCTGTCCCGGAAATTCATCTCCGTGCCGCGCGGCGTCTGGTACACGGTGCGGTACTCGTCGATGGTCTGGATGCTCGCGTCGTGGGTCGTCACGCCGTCGGAGAGCGTGGCGCGGATGGTGCTCGTCACGCCCTTGTTGACGCCGCGCGTCCCGACGACACGTGCGCGGGCGAGGAACGCTTCGCGCTCGGCGTCTGTGACGAGCGCGACGGGTGCCGCTGGGGGTAGCGGCGCCTGCGCCTGAAGGCCGGCGGACAGGAGCCAGCCTGCGCACAGGATCGGGAAGGGACGCCGCGAAACAACGAACCGGGACGACCGGATGGCGGGGACCATCGTCAACCCTCCGTTCTCAGCCCCTCATTCACGTTGCGTCGAGGATCCATCGGCTCGGACGCCAGCCATTCTGTGCCCGTTTCCTGTGGATCAGCAAGCTGATGGAGACCCAACCGAAATGAACTGAGGGGGTTGGACCTCCGTCAGGCTCCTGTCATCGCTCAACCGGCGTCGGCAGGGGCTGCTCGGAGTCGACGTAGAGCGCCGTCGCCCGTCCGGGCGTGAGATCGAGTGCCGACGGACGTCCGTGGTACACCTCGGTCAGCATGCCGGTGTCGAAGAGGAGGATGCGGCCACCCAACCTGGCCTTGATGCGGCCGTCGCGCTGCGGCGTGTGGCCCACGGCAATGCGCGTGATGCCATTGCGCTCGAAGAACGGCCCGAGGACGGCGTCGAGCGCTTCGTCCGGTGCGGCGGCATAGCCGCGGTACCAGAGCGGTCCTCCAGGAGCAATCGAGGCCCAGTCGGCAATCTCCATGATCTCGGTGGCTTCGCGGAGCAGGGCAATGTCGAACCCCGAGAAGTCCGGCTTGCGTGTCTCGGCCCTGGCCGCGTCAGCCACCGCGTTGGCCGCCTGGATCTGCCCGGCTGCCGCCTGGATGACTTCGTCCATGGAGAAGAACGGCAGGGCCAGCTTCGCCGACACGAGCCGATCGCGGAATCGATCGAAGCGTTGAATCTCGTCCCGCACCTGGCGGTCCGCGTCCTCGACACGGATGGACGGCATCACGGACGGGTCGGGGCCGGCGTGCATGAAGAGCGTCCCCGACACTTTCGCGAAGATGGGCTTGCGCCTGAGCCACGCCCCGTAGACGCCCTTCGGGCCGAACGCGTCGCGATACTCCAGCCATCCGGGCGGGCGCGCCGCCATCCACTCGTCGCGCGGCTGGGTGTAGACGGGCGGCACGTCCGCGCCGGACGCCGCCAGCGACGCCGCCAGCGTCTGGTAGGCCTCGTAGGCGCGCTCGCGGCGCGCCTCGGACTCGCCGTCTGCGAACGCCTGGTAGGCCTCCGTGCCCACGTCGCGCGTATCACCTAGCAGGTTCATGACCTCGTGGTTGCCGAGGAGCGGTACGACCCGGCCGCCGGCCTTGCGCGCCTGTCCCTCGAGCGACATGAGGAAGTCCAGTACGCGGCGGACGTCGGCTCCGCGATCGGTCACATCGCCCGTCTGAACGAACGTGGCGCGGCCTCCGGTCCAGCGGCCCGACTCGTCGGTCAGCTGTGCCCGGCGGAGGATGGCGGCGAGCGACTCCATGGAGCCGTGGACGTCCGCGACGGCCACGACGCGCCCGGCCTGACGGCCTTCGATGGCCGCGGGGCCCGGAAGGCCCGTGCACATCAGGGCGGCGAGGACGGCGCGCCGGGTCCAGCGTCGGGTCATGAGCCCAGGATCATCTTCAGCTTCGCGTGATCGAGGTTCGCGCCGGACATGATGCAGACGATGCGCTGTCCCCGGAGCGCGTCGCGCATCTTCGCCGCCGCCGCAAGCGACGCGGCGCCGGCCGCCTCGGCCAGATTGTGCGTGGCCCGGAGCGCCATGCGCACGCCCTCGGCGAGCTCGTCTTCCGTCAGCAGCACGAAGTCGTCCAGATACTGCTGGAGGAGACCGAACGTGAGATCGAAGGTGACACGCGTGGCCAGACCCTCCGCGATGGTGTCGGCCGACTCGCCCACGACGCGTGTCGGGCCGCGCCACGATCGGGCCACGGCATCGGCGTTGACCGCGCCGACGCCGATGATGCGCGCCCTGGAGCCGACGGCGTTTCTGACGGTGATGAGGCCGCACGCTCCGCTGCCGCCGCCGATCGGCACGAGGATCACGTCCACGTCGGAGAGCCGCTCGAAGATCTCCAGCGCGTAGGTTCCCACCCCGGCGATGAGCATCGGCTCGTTGGCCGAGTGCACGTAGCGCGCGCCGGTCTCCGCCGCGCGCGCCTCACACCGCTCCCGCGCCTCGTCGAAATCCCGGCCGCCTTCGTCCACCGTCGCGCCGAACGCGCGCATGGCCGCGTTCTTCTCGGGGTTGTTGCCGACGGGAACGAACACGGTGCACGCCGTGCCGTTCAGGCGTGCCGCGAGTGCAATGGACTGCCCGTGATTGCCGGTACTGGCCGTGACGAGACCGCGCGCGCGCACGTCGGGCGGGAGCGAGGACACGAGGTTGATGCCGCCGCGGACCTTGAAGGCGCCCGTCGGGTTGTGGTTCTCGTGCTTGACGTGGATATCGAGCCCGAGATCACGTTCGAGCAGCGGATGCCGTGCCAACGCGGATTCCGGCACGTGCGTCGAGACGCGCCCTCGCGCCGCGTAGATGTCGTTCAGTGTCGGCGGACTCATCGGAGGCAGTGTAGCGGCGACCCTTCACGGTCCCCGTCCAATTCTATCGTTTCTCCTCCGACCACGCGTCGCGCGCCGGCACGATGAGGTCCGGGCGATCGGTGATGAGGCCATCGACGCCCCAGTCGAGCAGCCGCCGTGCGGTGTCGGGCGCATCCACCACCCAGACCTGGACCACCTGCCCCTCGCGGTGGACCTGCCGCACGAAGCGGGGCGACACGACGCGCAGCCGGCCCGTCGTCTCTGGCACCTGGAATGCCGTGTAAGGGCGCACGCCGCGAAACGGCCACACCACCCATGAGCGGTGGAGCGTCCACCGTGCTTCGGGAAGCGAGGCGCTGGTCGGGATCTCGGGCGCCGCCGCGCGCACGGCGTCGATGGCGGACGGGTGAAACGAGCCGACGCAGATACGCGACGCCGCGTCGAAGTGGCGGACCAGCCTGGCCACGGCCCGCCCGGCCTCGGGCGAAGGGTCCTTGATCTCGATCACGATCCGGGCGCCGTTGTACCTGGCAAGCACCGCGGCCAGGGTGGGCACGCCGTGTCCCTGCCCGCGGAACGGATGGCTGCCGTCCCTGTCGAAGCCGTGTCCGGCATCCACGCTCGCAAGCTCGTCGGCGCTCAGCGACTTCACGGGGCCACGGTGGTCCGTGGTCCGGTCGAGCGTGCTGTCATGGATGACCACGGGGACGCTATCGCGCGACAGGTGCACGTCCAGTTCCAGCCCGTCCGCACCGAGGGCCAGGCCGCCGTCGAACGCGACGATCGTGTTCTCGGGGGCGAGCTTCGCACCGCCCCGGTGCGCGAAGACGAGCGGACGGTCCGCGCGGAAGACCGCCGGGATGGATCCATTCAGGGGGCGCACGGCATCATAATAGTCACATGCCCGTCCCGCCTCGCATCAACACCCTCGCCGCGCTCAAGGATGCCGTTCGACGTGGCGAGGTTCGCCGCCGTTCGGTCAGGGACGAGGTGCGTGAGAACCTCGTCGATCGCCTCAGCCGCAAGGAGACACTCTTTCCCGGCATCATCGGGTACGACGAGACTGTCGTCCCGCAGCTGGCCAACGCCGTCCTCGCGCGTCATCACTTCATCCTGCTCGGGCTCCGCGGACAGGCCAAGACGCGGATCCTCCGTGCGCTCACGACGCTGCTCGACGAGTGGCTGCCGATCATCCCCGGCAGCGAGATCAACGACGACCCGATGGCGCCCCTCTCCGCGTACGGCCGCGCGCGGGTGGCGGACGAGGGCGATGCGCTTCCCGTGCAGTGGCTTCCTCGCGAGTCGCGCTACATCGAGAAGCTGGCCACGCCCGACGTCACCATTGCGGACATGATCGGCGACATCGATCCGATCAGGGCCGCCAAGGGCGGCCTGCAGCTCGGCAGCGAGCTGGCCATGCACTTCGGCCTCATGCCGCGCGCCAACCGCGGCATCTTCGCCATCAACGAACTGCCCGACCTGGCCGGCAAGATTCAGGTCGGCCTCTTCAACGTGCTGCAGGAGGGCGACGTCCAGATCAAGGGCTTTCCCATCCGCCTGCCGCTCGACATCATGGTCGTCTTCTCCGCCAACCCGGAGGACTACACGGCGCGCGGCAAGATCATCACGCCGCTCAAGGACCGGATCGGCGCCGAGATCCGCACGCACTACCTGGACAGCCGCGCGGACGCCATGGCCGTCACCGCACAGGAAGCGTGGACCGACCGCGGCACCGGCGTCGAGATTCCGGCATTCATCCGCGAGGCGGTCGAGGAAGTGGCCTTCGAGGCGCGCCAGGATCGCCGCGTCGACAAGCGGTCGGGCGTCAGCCAGCGGCTCCCGATCAGCATGCTCGAGAGCGTGGTCTCCAACGCCGAACGCCGCGCGCTCGCCGCCGCAGAGCCGGTCGCCGTCCCGCGCATCACCGATCTCTATGCCGCCATTCCTTCGGTGACGGGCAAGCTGGAGCTGGAGTACGAAGGGGAGCTGAAGGGCGCCGATCAGATTGGACGCGAGCTCGTTCGCGGCGCGGTCTCCAGGGTCTTCGACGGACACTTCCCCGACGCGGACATGCGGCAGATCGTGGACTGGTTCGACCTCGGCGGCTCGCTCGACCTGGACGACCTCGAGTCGGCGGCGGATCTCGTCCGCGCCGCCGGGCAGGTGCAGGGCCTGCTCGACATGGCCGGCCGTGCGGGCGTTGCTCCCGACGCGGCGCCCCCGGTCCTGGCCTCAGCCGTCGACTTCGTGCTCGAAGGCCTGTACTCGCAGAAGAAGATCAGCCGGACCGAGGGCCGCGGGTTCCACGCCGCCGAGCCCCCACGCCGGCCGCAGGCCGCCGAGCGGCGCGCGCCTGTGCTGACGCCAGACGATGACGATGTGCCTGGAGAGCCGGCGAGGAAGAAGAAACGGTACTACAACTAAGGGCTTCAGGCTCTAGGCTTCAGGCTCTAGACTCCTGAAGCCCAAAGCCCA
>CAZJBN010000086.1:0-1160 GCA_964543955.1 uncultured Bifidobacteriaceae bacterium | reverse complement strand
AGCCCAGAGCCTAGAGCCTGACGCATGAAATTCAAGTACTCCAAGTACGTCCCCAACCCGCTCGACGACCTCGACATGGACGAGCTCATGTCCAGGCTGAGCGACCTGCTGCTCTCGAGCGGGTTCGACAGCCCCTGGGACCCGTCGGGCGGCATGGACCGCACGATGCAGGCCCTGCACGACGCCATCCTCGAGGCGCTCTTCAGCGGCGGCGTGCTGCCGCCGGACGTCGTGGAGAAGCTCTTCGGCGATGAGGCCGAGGGCAGTGAGGACGAGATTCGCCAGCAGCTCGAGGACCTGATTCAGCAGATCATCGAGCGGATGCAGGAGTCCGGCTACATCACCCCGGCGCCAAGCCTCGAGGCCGAGCGGCAACGGCGGGCCCGGCCGGGCGGCGGGCCGGACGAGGGCGATCCGGGCGAGGTCCAGTTCGAGGTGACCGACAAGGCGCTGGACTTCCTCGGATTCAAGGCGCTCCGCGACCTGCTCGGGTCGGCCGGCCACAGCAGCGCCGGGCGGCACGACACGCGGGACCTGGCGACGGGCGTGGAGACGAGCGGCGCGCCCAAGCCCTACGAGTTCGGCGATACGCTCAATCTGGACGCGACCGAGACGATCCTGAATGCCGTGAAGCGGGGACGGGCCTCGATATCGGCGGCGGGCGGAACCGGAGAAGACGCCCGTTCCCCTTTCGGGATCGACATCGACTACCAGGACCTCATGGTGGCCCAGGGCGAGTATCAGAGCTCGTGCGCGACCGTGCTCATGCTGGACTGCAGCCACAGCATGATTCTCTACGGCGAGGACCGCTTCACGCCGGCCAAGCGCGTCGCGATGGCCCTCGCGCACCTCATTCGCACGCAGTATCCGGGCGACACCCTCCAGGCCGTCCTCTTCCACGACAGCGCGGAGGAGATTCCCATCCGCGAGCTCGGCCGCGTCCGCGTCGGCCCCTACTACACCAACACGCGCGAAGGCCTCCGCCTCGCCCGCCGCCTGCTCGAGAAGCAGCGCAAGGACATGCGGCAGATCGTGATGATCACCGACGGCAAGCCCTCGGCGCTCACCCAGCCCGACGGGCGCATCTACAAGAACGCCTTCGGCCTCGATCCCTTCGTCATCGCGGAGACCTTTGCGGAGGTGTCCGCGTGCGCGCGCGC
>CAZJBN010000085.1:0-20417 GCA_964543955.1 uncultured Bifidobacteriaceae bacterium | reverse complement strand
TCCTCGCGCTGCCAGGATGCGCGGCCCGAACCGCCCCCGCATCCGGACCGGCGGCGACGTCCGCCGCGTCGCTTCCCAACACGCTTCGGGCGCTCTTCACGGATCCCGCGCACGAACACGCGACGTGGGGCGTGCAAGTGCAGTCGCTGGCGACGGGCGAGATCCTGTACGCCCTCAACCCGTCGCGGATGATGGTGCCCGCGTCGAATCAGAAACTGCTCACGGCGGCCGCAGCCGCCGAGACGCTGGGCTGGGACTACCGGTTCACGACGCGCGTCCTCGCGACTGGAAAGGTGGACGCCGACGGCACGCTCGACGGGGACCTGATCGTCGTCGGGAGCGGCGACCCGACCATCAACCCGCGCCATCCCGAGCGATGGAGCGCGCTCGACGACTGGGCAGGCCGGATCGCAGCCAGGGGCGTGCGCATCGTCAGCGGGCATCTCATTGGCGACGACGATGCCTTCGAGGAGCCGGGATGGGGCTCCGGGTGGTCGTGGGAGGACCTGGCGACGGGCTACGGCTCGCCGATCGGGGCCCTGCAGTATCACGAGAACCAGGTGGAGATCACGGTCGGACCGGGCCTCGAGCCCGGCACGCGCGCGATCATCAGCACGGCGCCCCTGGGGAGCGGGCTGCTCGTCGATCACGACGTCACGACCGTGGCGGCCGGCGAGGCAAGCCGTCTGTCGCTCAGTCGGGTTCCCGGCTGGACCATGCTGTCAGTGCGCGGGCAGGTGGCCGTTGGTGCGACGCCTCGAACCCTGTACGCGGCCGTCGAGAATCCGACACAGCTCTTCGTCAACGCATTCCGCGAGGCGCTGGCGCGCAAGGGCATCTTCGTCGCCGGGAATGCCGTCGACATCGACAGCCTGCGATCGAAGCCGGACGTGTCGGGGGCCGAGACACTGGTCACCGATCAGTCCGCGCCGCTCTCGGAGATCGTCGGCCCGTTGCTCGGGGAGAGCCGGAACGGCTATGCCGAGACGCTGCTCTGGGCGCTCTCGCCCATCGGCAAGCCGGCCGGCGAGGCCGCCGGATTGACCGTGATGCGCGAGTCGCTGCAACGGCTCGGCGTGGCACCGGAACAGTACGGCGCGTTCGACGGCTCGGGCCTCTCGCGCTACGACATGGTGAGTGCCGCGGCGCTGACGACGCTCCTGACGAAGATGTGGTCCGATCCGCTCTTCAAGGATCGCTACACGTCGGCGCTTCCCGTCGCGGCGACGAGCGGCTCGCTCGAAGATCGCCTGAAGGACACGCCCGCCGCGGGACGCGTCTGGGCCAAGACCGGCTCGATGTTCAACATCCGCTCGCTGTCCGGCTACGTGATGACGGCCGACGACGAGCCGGTCGTGTTCTCGTTCATGGCCAACAACTACCGCGTGCCGTCGGCGGACATCGAGGCCGTCATGGACAAGGCGCTGGTCAGGCTGGCGGCGCATCGACGCGGGCGGTGAGGAGAAAAGACGCCTGACCCCTTTTCTCCTCACAGCGTCACGAAGCCGCCGAGCAGGACCGCCATCACGAGGCCGACGACGCCCACGGCCAGCGCGCCGCCAAGGCCGACGGCAAACGGCTTCAGGCCGACGCCCTTGAACACCGCAAAGCTCGTGCTCAGACCGACCGCCGCCATGGCCGTCCCCAGCAGGATGCGGGACGCCCAGAAGTCGCCCACCGCGTTCGTCAGGCTGTGCCAGGCGCCGGCGTCGAACGCACCGTAGGCGGCGCCGCCGGATGTCAGCGTTGCATCGCCGATCGACCGCACGACCGCCATCGCCAGGAAGCCGACGACAAAGCCCGGCACCAGCTGCGTCCACTTCATCCTCCGGCGTGCACCCGCGTGCCCGTCGGTCGAACGGACGTGCATCCACGTCAGCAGCGGAATCACCACCGCCAGGAAGATGTTACGCGTCAGCTTGGTGACCGTCGCCGCCCTCAGCACGACATCGTCGTCGTAGATCTGCTTGTAGGTGAGCGCCGCGCCGACCACCTGCGACGTGTCGTGGATGGCAGTGCCGAGGAAGAGCCCGATCGACTCCGAGCGGTCGAGGAGCGCGTGCGCGAGGTAGGGGTAGACGAGCATCCCGAAGAGGCCGAAGGCGACGACGTTGGCGACCGCATATGCGACCTCGCGTTCGTCGGCCTCGATCGCCGGCGCCGTGGAGACGATGGCAGTGACACCGCAGATGCTGGTCCCGGCCGCGACGAGCGTGCCGAGCCTGGGCGGCAGACCCAGCTTCCGGTTGAGCCACGTGACAACGACGAGGCCGGTGGCAATCGCGGCAAGGACCACCGGCAGTCCCGCCAGGCCGAGCCGGAGGACGTCGAACAGACTGAGCCTGATGCCCACGAGCACGATGCCCAGACGAAGGAGCGCTGTCGTCGAGAACTTCAGGCCTGGCACGAGCGATGCCGGCAGGGGCACCGCGTTCCGGAGCAACAGCCCGAGCACGATCGCGACCGGCACGCCGGAGACCGGGCTGCTCCCCGTCAATCCCTGGGCGGCCAGGATGGCCCGACCGATCTGGTCGGCCAGCCAGAAGCCGAGCACCATGACCACGAACGCCGCGACGACACCAGGAATGAGTCGGATGGACATGAGGTTGCGCCCTGGGCGCGATCGAGCCGTCTTCTGCTACTGCTGAATGGCCTTGAGCTGGAAGAACTCCTCGAGCGCCAGAGGGCCGATCTCGCGTCCGACGCCGGACTTCTTGTAGCCGCCAAAGGGCGCCAGCGGATTGAAACGGCCGCCGTTGATGTCCACCTGCCCGGTCCGCAGTTGACGCGCCACCGCCATCGCGCGCTCCCGGCTCCCGGCCCACACGCCGCCCGACAAGCCGTAGATGGAGTCGTTGGCGATGCGCACGGCGTCCGCCTCGGTGTCGTACGGCATGATGGCGAGGACGGGCCCGAAGATCTCCTCCTGCGCGATGACCATGTCCGGCGTCACGTTGGCGAAGATGGTGGGCTCGACGTAAAAGCCCTTGTCGAAGCCGGCCGGGCGTCCGCCGCCGGCCACGAGCGTAGCGCCGTCGTCCTTGCCCTGCTGGATGTAGCGCAGCACGGTGTCTCGCTGCGCCGACGAGGCGAGCGGTCCAAGACGCGTCTTCTGGTCGAAGGGGTCTCCGAGAGTGAGCTTCGCGAGCTGCGCCCTCGCGAGTTCCACCGCTTCGTCGTGGCGCGTGCGAGGCACCAGCATGCGGGTCCACGCCGAGCAGGTCTGCCCGGAGTTCTGCATGCAGTTGTTCACGCCGGCGGGAACAGCCTTTTCGAACGGCGCATCGTCGAGCACGACGAACGCGGACTTGCCGCCAAGTTCCAGGCAGACCTTCTTGATGCCGTCGCCCGCGACGGAGGCGATGCGGCGCCCGGCAGCCAGCGATCCGGTGAAGCTGACCATGTCGACGTCCGTGTGGGACACGATGGCCTCGCCCACCACGCGGCCCGCGCCGGAGACGAGGTTGAAGACACCGGCCGGCAGGCCGATCTCGTGCGCGGCCTCGGCCAGCATGAAGGCGCTCACCGGGGCCACCTCCGCCGGCTTGAGCACCACGGTGCACCCTGCGGCCAATGCGGGAGCAATCTTGCAGACCACCTGATGCAGTGGATAGTTCCAGGGCGTCACGCATCCGACCACACCGACCGGCTCCTTGACGACGAGCGAGTTGCCCAGCTCCTCCTCGAACCGCATCTCGCGGACGAACTTCGCGTTCATTCCGATCATCATGATCGGGAACTCGACCTGCACCTTCGTGCTGTAGCCGAGCGAGGTGCCGACCTCGTGCGAGATGGCCTCGGCCAGCCGCGGGACGCGCGCTTTCATCGCGGCTTGGAGCCGTTCCAGCCACTGGGCACGCTCCTCGACCGGCGTGGCGCTCCAGGGACCGAAAGCCGCGCGCGCCGCCGCGACCGCACGGTCGACATCCCCGGCGGTACCTCGAGGCACACGGGCGAAAGGGGTTTCCGTCGCGGAGGACACGACGTCCATCGTGTCCGTGGATGCGGGCGACTGCCACGCGCCGCCGTAGTAGTGCTTCCCGTAGGTAACCATGGATCTTCTGATTCTACGTTATGCTTCCAAGTTCGAAGTTCAAGAGTTCAAAGTTCAAAGTCTGCGACGTGCTGTCGGGTGCGCCCGGCCGCGAAGCCGCTGCGATTCCGATGGCCAGGACCTTTGAACTTTGAACTTTTGAACTTTGAACTCTGAGGGTTTCATCCATGAACATCACCGGCAAGGCATTCATCATCACCGGCGGCGCGTCCGGACTCGGCCGTGCAGCGGCGGAAACCATCCTCGCGGCGGGCGGCCGCGCGGTGCTGCTCGACGTCAACGCGGAGACGGGGAAGGCGGCAGAACAGGCGCTTGGCGCACAGGCCCGGTTCGCGCAGGCGGATGTCACGAGCGAAGACCAGGTCAAGGCCGCCGTCGACCTGGCGGTATCCGCGTTTGGCACCCTCCACGGCGTCGTCAACGCTGCAGGGATCGGGCCTGCGGCCAAGGTGCTCGGCAGGAACGGCCCGCACAGCCTCGATCTCTTCGAGAAGACGATTCGCATCAACCTCGTCGGCACGTTCAACGTCATCAGGCTGACTGCGGCGGCCATGGTCGGCAACCCGCCGCTCGAGTCGGGCGAACGGGGCGTCATCGTCAACACGGCGTCGATTGCCGCGTACGACGGCCAGATCGGCCAGCCCGCCTACGCCGCGTCGAAGGGCGGTATCGTGGGACTCACGCTGCCGGTGGCGCGGGAGTTTGCATCGGCGGGCATCCGCTGCGTCACGGTGGCACCAGGGATCTTCGACACGCCGCTCCTCGCCGCGCTGCCCGAGGCGGCCCGCACCTCGCTCGGGCAGCAGGTGCCGTTTCCGTCGCGGCTGGGCCGCCCGGCCGAATACGCCGCGCTCGTACGTCACATCATCGAGAACGAGATGCTGAACGGCGAGGTGATCCGGCTGGACGGTGCGCTGAGGATGGCGCCGCGGTAAGGCCGCGGGTCAACGCGACAGGAGCCCGGCCGCCGCCGCCACCAGGTGGGCGGCCGAGCCCTGCAGGCCGCCGCCTTGCGCGAGATCCGGCCTGCCGCCGCCCTTGCCGCCAAAGGCGGCCACGAGCGACCGGAGTGCGACGCCGGCATCCACGCCGGAATCGGGATGGCATCCGATCGCGACACACGCGGGCGCGCTCGTGCTGAAGAGTGCGACGGCGGCACCCGGCTCCGCCGCGGCGGCCATGACCAGGGCCCTCAGACCTGCCGCGTCCCAGCCGTCCAGCGCCTCCACGACCACCACGCGGCTGCCCGTTCGCTCGCCACGGGCAACGAGCGCCCCGGCCTCGAAGCGCGCCAGCCGCTCCTGAAGATCGCGTGCCCTCCGCTGCAGGCCCTTGCCCTCCGCCTGGAGACGCTCGATCGCCCCGGCAAGCTCGGGCGGCATCACCGACAGGTGGCGGCGGGCGGCCGCCAGCGCGTCGCGCCACGCATCGAATCGCCGGCGCGCGCGAACGCCGCACAGAAACGCCACGCGCGATCCGCCGCGGACCTTCTCGAACGCGTGCGAGACCACGATGCCAATCGCGCCCGTGCGCGCGACGTGGGTGCCTCCACACGCAGAGCGATCGAAGTCCTCGACCTCGATCAGGCGCAGCGGCCCGCTTCGCGCGGGCTCCTTGCGGAGCGGCAGCGCCGCGGCTTCGCCGGCGGCGACGAACCGGACCGACACGGGCCGATCCTCCCACACGACGCGGTCGGCTTCGTCCACGGCCGCCGCGATTTCGGCAGGCGTCACCTCGCGGGCGAGATCGATCGTGCAGTCGTCGCTGCCGAGGTGAAAGCTCTCGGTCCGAATACCGAAGAGCCTGTCGAACGCCGCCGAGAGCACGTGCTGGCCCGTATGCTGCTGCATGTGCTCGAAGCGCCGCGGCCAGTCGACGACGCCGGATACGCGGGCGCCTGGTTCGAGCGGGCGGTCCGTCACGTGGACGATCCGCCCATCCGCCTCGTCGACGACATCGCTCACCCTGGCGCCGTCGAGCGTTCCGGTGTCGAACGGCTGGCCGCCGGACGTGGGGTAGAAGGCCGTGTGATCCAGCACGACGGCGAATCCCGCGTCCGGTCGCGCATCGCAGGATGTCACCGTGGCGTCGAAGCGAGTGAGGTACGCGTCGGTGTAGTAGAGGCGTTCGGTCATCGGGCCAGCTGCGATCCTCGCATCCTGATGGTGGACTTGTGCTTCTCTTCGGTGGGCAGCTCGAAGTAGAAGATGGCGCCGCCGTTCCTCGACCGCCGATAGCCGATTTCGCCGCCGTGTGACGTGATGATGCCGTAGCTCACCGACAGGCCGAGCCCTGTTCCTTCGCCGACCGGCTTGGTGGTGAAGAACGGCTGGAACAGCTTGGCCTCGTCGGCGGAGGGCACGCCGTTGCCGTAGTCCTCCACTTCGAGGCGGACGGAATTGCGCGCGTCGCTCGTGCGAATCTTGACCGACCGGCTCGCCGGCTCCAGGTGGCGCACGGCCTGCTCGGCGTTGATGACGAAGTTCAGCACGACCTGCTGCAGCTCGGTGAAGACCGCCGGGACGGTGGCCTCGGATTGGTCCTCGACCTCGAGCCGGACCTGCTGTTCCTCGAGCTTGCGCTGTCGAAGCTCGAGCACGGACGCCACGACGTCGCCAAGCCGGACCGGCGAGGGTTCCGTCGTCTGGCGGCCGAAACGCGACAGGTTGCGGATGATGGCGCTCGCGCGTGCGCTCTCGCGCTGGATGAGCGAGAGATCCGCGCGAGCCTGCTCCGGCAGGTTCTCCTGCATCTGCAGCAGCTCCGAAAAGCCGAGGATTGCCTGCAGCGGGTTGTTGAGCTCGTGGGCCACACCGGACACGAGCACGCCAATGGCGGCAAGCCGCTCCTGCCGAATCAGCTGACGCTGCAGCGAGATCATCTCCTGGCGGATGCGGCGCTCCTCCTCGACCTGGGCGGCAATCGCCTCGCGCGCCTCGCGCTGCTTGGTGATCATGCTCGCCAGGCTCTGCTGCAGCTGATCCATCTCGACGAGGCCCGTCGGCGTGGGCTCGAGGGGCGAGAGATCGCCCTGCGCGACGCGCTCGGCCGCGCGACTGACGTGGGCGGTGGCGGCGACGATTCGTCTCGCGAAGAGCAGCGAGAGCCCGAGGATCAGGAAGGATGCCGCGACCGCGATGGCGAAGTTTCGTCGATAGGTGGGCGCCGACCGTGTCGACGCCACTTGCGTCGGGATACCGACGCTCGCGAGCCAGGGTCCCCGGCTCACGACGTGGTTTCCGTAGACGCGCTCCACGCCGTCGACCCCGAGACGAAGGGTGTTGGCCTCCACCTCGTCGATGAGCTGCAGATCCTCGCTCGCTTCGACCGGCCTGCCGACGTAGCGGGCGGCGTCGAGACTCCGGGCCACGACGACGCTCCTCTGATCGGTGAGGGTGATGACCGACTGTGGTGGGAGCGGCACGCTGGCGATGACCTGCTCGAGGGCCTCGAGGTGAATCGCCATGCCGAGCACACCGATGACCGTCCTGGCACGTTCGATCGGATACGTCAGGATCACCGCATGTGCCGGCGCACCGGCTCCGCCAAGGAGCGGGCTGACGTGTTGCCGTGGCGCCGACGCGGCCTCCTTCAGCCAGGCCTCCGGCAGGTGGGCTTCGACGTCGGCATCCGGCGGATGGACCCACGCGATGAGCTGTCCCGAGCGATCGGCAATCAGGGCGTTGCGCAGGAGCGGTACTTCGGGCTGTTCGACGAGCGGCGCCAGCATCTCCACCGCCTCGCGCGCGTCCAGCCGCTGCACGGCCGGATGACGTGTCGCCGCGAGGGCGATCGCGTCCACCGCCTCCAGGTGTCGATCGAGGTAGGCGACGAAGACAGCGGCCATCGCGCGCGTCTCGGCCTGGAGCTGGTTGAGCTCCTCCTGGTAGGTCAGGCGCGACGCGTAGTGAATCGCCCCGATCACGACGAGGCTGATGATGATGCTGAAGCCGACAATGTGATGGCGAAGCGGCCGAGCCATCGTGTCAGCGCCGATCCGCGACGGGCGCGAGTGGGTCGACGGCCCCGGCCGCGGCAAATCCCGCGGCCCTGATGCGGCAGCTGTCGCACAGTCCGCACGCCTCGCCGCCGGGACCGGGGTCGTAGCAGCTCCGCGTCAGGCCGTAGTCGAGCCCGAGCTCGATGCCCAGGCGGACGATCTCGGCCTTCGACAGGTGCAGGAGCGGCGTGCGGATCGTCATCGGGCGCCCCTCGACGCCCGCTCGTGTCGCCACGCGAGCCAGCTGCTCGAACGCGCGAATGAACGCGGGCCGGCAATCCGGGTAGCCGGAGTAGTCGACCGCATTCACGCCGATCACGATCTCCGAGGCCTCGAGCGCCTCGGCCCATCCCAGCGCCACGGCCAGGAAGATCGTGTTCCGCGCGGGAACATACGTCGTCGGGATCCCGACTGCCGCCCCGCCGTCCTTCGGGACCGGCGTGTCTGCTGTGGTGAGCGCTGATCCGCCAATGGCCGACAGGTCGAGGTTCAGGATCAGGTGCCGGGAGACGCCGAGCGCCGCCGCGACACGCTCGGCAGCCTCGATCTCCACTGCATGCCGCTGGCCGTATCGAAAGGTGAGCGCATGGAGGTCCGCGCCGCCCCGACGGGCCGCGGCCGCCGCCGTGTACGAGTCCAGTCCACCGCTCAGCAGGACGACAGCTCGGGACATCCGCAGCACATTGTACGCAACTGACGAGGTTTCCGCGTCGCCGACCGCTCAACCGAGCGCGTCAGACACCGCGTGTCCCGGGATCCCAGATGTACTTGTGGACCTGCAACTGGACCCGAACCGGGAGCCGATCCGCCAGCACCCATTCCGCCAGCCGCTTCGGGTCGAGCTCGCCATGCACCGGCGACAGGAGGACGGCGCCGCACCGCTCGTCCAATCGCTCACGCCCGACGAGATCCCGCGCGTAGTCGTAGTCGGCCCGGTCGGCGATGACCAGCTTCACCTGGTCACGCGGCGTCAGCCGATCCAGGTTCGACCAGTCCATCTTCGCGGCCTCTCCGGAACCAGGACACTTGATGTCCATGATCCGGATCACACCCTCCGGAACGCCGGCAATGCTGCGGTGGCCGCCGGTCTCCACGAGCACGGTCCGCCCGGTCTCGAGAAGCCTCGCCATCAGGGTCGCGGCGTCCGCCTGAAGGAGCGGCTCGCCACCGGTGATCTCCACCATCGGGCAGCCATAGGCCTCCACCGCCTGCACGACCTCGTCCACCGACATCCGGCGGCCCTCGTGAAACGCGTACGGCGTGTCGCACCACCGGCATCGGAGGTCGCACGCCGTCAGGCGGACGAACACGCAGGGCTCGCCGGCATAGGTCGACTCACCCTGGATCGAATGGAAGATCTCGTTGACGGTCAGCATCGCTGGTGCAATTCACTATTGTAGGACGATGGAACTGCGCATCGGAACCTCGGGCTGGCACTACCCGGGCGGCGATGGAAGCTGGGACGGCGTGTTCTATCCGCTGCCCGCCGACCGCGAGCGCGGCTTCGACGAGCTCCGCTTCTACGCCGGCCGCTTCAATACGGTCGAGATCAACAGCACCTTCTATGGCCAGCCGCGCGCGAGCGTCAGCCTTGGATGGGTCCGGCGGACGCCGCCAGGCTTCGAGTTCTCGGTGAAGCTCTTCCAGAAGTTCACCCACCCAGGCATGACGCCTGACGCGAGCGAGATCTCGCAGGCCGATGTCGACCACTTCAAGGCCGGCATCGAGCCGCTGGCCGCCGCCGGGCGCATGGGCGCGCTGCTCGCGCAGTTCCCGCCGAGCTTTCACGACAGCGGGGAGTCCCGTGCCTATCTCGAGTGGCTCCTCGCGACATTCCGCGAGTACGCGCTGGCGGTCGAACTCCGCCACAAGTCGTGGAGCGATGCGGAGTCAGCCGTCGCGTCGCTCCTCGGCGCACACGGTGCCGCGTGGGTACAGATCGACGAGCCGAAGTTCGCCTCGTCCATCCGCCAGTCGTTCGAGCCCAACGTGGAGCGCCTCATGTACGTCCGCCTGCACGGACGCAACCGAGCGGAGTGGTGGGAGCACGAGGAGGCCGAAGACCGCTACGACTACCTGTACTCGGAAGCCGAGCTGGCGCCGATCGTCGAGCGATTGCGCGCCGCACGGGCCGTCGTGCGGAAGCTGTACCTCTACATGAACAACCACTTCTCCGCGCAGGCGGTCGCGGACGCGACGATGGTCCGACACCTGCTCGACGATCCCGTCACGGCGCCGATGCCCGGTGAGCTCGTCTCGCGCTACCCGATGCTCGAAGGAAAGGTCGCTACGTTGCCTCCCGCACGGTTATTCGGATGATGCGATCCGTGACGGCGAGCTTGCCGACGACGTCCATGCCCGAGATGACCTTGCCGAAGACGGTGTACTTGCCGTTGAGGCTCGGCTGCGGGCTGAGCGTGATGTACATCTGGCTGTCGGCCTTGCTGGCATCGCCGGCGTGCGCCATCGCCACGGCGCCGGCCACGTGCGTGCGCGTCTTGCTGATCTCGGCCACGCCCACCGGCGTCCCGCTGCCCATGCGTCCCCAATCCCTCTCCTTCGTCATGTCCCGCGTCATCGGGTCGCCGAACTGCACGACGAAGTTCTTCTCGACACGGTGCACGCGCTGGCCGTTGTAGAAGCGCTTCTGGACGAGCTCCACGATCCGCGCGACGGTCTTCGGCGCCTCGTTGGGATACGTCTCGAACTCGAAGGTGCCCTTCACCGTCTCGACGACAATCACCGGCCCGGCGCCGGGTGACGTGGCGGCCGGCGGCGACTGAGCGCCGGCAACCCGTGCGGACGAGAGGGCCGCGGCAACGGCGAGGAGCAGGAGTCCCGAGAACAGGCGATTCGTCATGGCGTTTCGGCGTATGGAAGGGAATGGCGGTTCGAGGCCCGGCACACGATGGTCACCTGCCGACCCTCGAGCCGACGTCGATACGAGGACACGTGGAGGCGATGGCACACGCACCACATCGAGGATACACCGGACGGCAGACGTTCTGCCCCCAGGTCACCAGGTACAGGTTGATGTACGGCCACCACGCCGGGTCCGTGTTGCGGTACAACGCCTGTTCGGTCTCCCCGGGCGTCTTCGTGCGAACCCAGCCCATCCTGTTCGAGATGCGGTGCACGTGGGTATCCACGCAGATGTGCTGCCGGCTGTCGAAGGCGACGGTCATCACGAGCGTCGCCGTCTTACGCCCGACGCCGGGCAGCGTCATGAGCTCCTCGAGCGTGTCCGGTACGCGGCCACGATAGCAGGTCGCGAGGATGTGCGCGGTCTCTTTGACGTGCCTGGCCTTGTTCCGATAGAAGCTGACCGGATAGATCAGCGTCTCGATTTCCTTCACCGTCAACCTCGCCATCGTCCGCGGCGTGCGAGCCCGTCGGAAGAGCCGCGTCGACGCGGCGAGCGTCGTCTGGTCCTGCGTGCGCGCGGAGAGGAGCGTGCCGATCAGGACCTTGAAGGGATCCTCCTCCTGGCTCTTGGAGATCTTCTCGACCGCGGGCAGCTCCATGCCGTCGATCGCGCGCGCAAGCGTGCGCATCACGTGTTCGACGACAGACGGCTTGGGGCGGAGCATTTGAACTTTGAACTTCGACCGCGCTCTACACCGGCGTCAATGCCGCCTGGCCGGCAAGCACCCGCAGCACGTTCGAGGCCGCAAGATCGGCCATCGCCGTGCGTGTTTCGGTTGTCGCGCTCGCGAGGTGCGGGATGAGCAGCACGTTCTCGAGCGTCAGCAAATCGGGGTGGACGACGGGCTCGCGCTCGTACACGTCGAGCGCGGCGCCGGCGATACGGCGCTCGCCGAGTGCCCATGCAAGCCCCGCTTCGTCGACGACAGGCCCTCGCGACGTGTTGATGAGATACGCCGTGCGTTTCATCTTCAGCAACGCTTTCTGGTCGATGAGGTGCGTCGTCTCCGGCGTCAACGGGCAGTGCAGAGACACGACGTCGGAAGTGGCCAGCAGCCGATCGAGCGGCATCGCCTGCGTGTCATCGAACGAGCCCGAGGCCCGCGCGAGCGCGGCCACGGTCATGCCGAACGCCGCCGCCTTTGCGGCCACCGCCCGCCCGATGCGGCCCATGCCCACAATGCCCAGCTGCTTGCCGCGAAGCTCCGTCCCGAGCATGTAGTCGAGGCCCCAGCCGCTCCACCGCCCGGCCCTCACGACACGCTCGCCCTCTCCAAGGCGGCGCGTCACGGCAAGGATGAGCGCCCATGTGAAGTCCGCGCACGCGTTGGTCAGCACGTCCGGCGTATTGGTGGCGACAATGTTTCGTGCGCGGCAGGCGGCAACGTCGATGTTGTTGTAGCCCACGGCGACGTTGGCGACGATCGCCAGCAAGGGACCCGCCGCGTCGAGCACGGCCTGGTCGATCGTATCGGTCAACAGGGACACAATGGCCCGCTTGCCGGAAGCGCGGCGCAGCAGCTCGTCGCGTGGAATGGCCTCGCGCGATTCCCACAGATCTACCGCGCACTCGGCGTCGAGACGGGAGAGGACAGAGGACGGGAGCCTGCGGGTGATGAGAATGGATGGCTTCTTCAAGGGAGGCGTCGGGCTTCGGGCTTCGGGCTTCGGGCTAGAGCCTAGAGGCTAAAGCCTAGAGCCTATTCAGTGTCCATGGCACTCGCAGTACCCACAGTGATTGCACTTCACGGCCGGCTCGATGAGGCACATCACGTCGTCGGCCGCGCGTGGAAGCGGGTAGCGGTAGAAGCTTGCGGAGACACCAGCGGGCTGGCCGGCGCGGAGCGATTCCGGCAAGGGCGGCACAGGCGACGAGACCGCCGGCGTGTGGGCGCCGAGGTGCTTCGCGATGGCGCTTCGAACCAGTTGCCGGATCTCGTCGTCGGTCATGTGCTTCAGGCAACCCTGAAGGGTTGCCTCCACAGGGTTACTTTGTGGGCCTTCACCGTGCGATGTGTGGGGGCAACCCTTCAGGGTTGCCCGTCCCCCTCTTCAGTCACTTCGTCCACGATCCCCACGATCGCGGCGTCGACGGGCGAGCCCCTCCTGCCAAGCGCCTCTCCGGCCGCACGTCCCTCCAGGACCACGATCACCCGCTCGCTCACGCCTGCGCCCACCGAGTCGATGGCGAGGAGCGTGTTGCCGGTGGCCTTCCCGTCCGGCTGCTCCGGCTGCACGAGCAGGAGCTTCGCGCCCTCGAACTGCGGACGCTTGACGCTCGAGACGACCTGGCCCACGACTCGTCCGAGGATCATCCCTCTCCCCCGTCGAAACGGTGCGTGGCCGTCGTCCAGTGATCGACGATTCCGACAATGCCGGCATCGGCCGGCACTTCGACGGGATGGAATGGGAAGCTGGCTTCCTTGCCGCGCACGACGAACACATGCTCGCCGACGCCTGCGCCAACCGAGTCCACGGCGACGAGCGGGCGTCCCGAGTGTTCGCCGTCGGCAGTCAGGAGCTGGACGAGCATGAGCCGCGTGCCTTCGAAGCGCGGGTCCTTCGGGGTGGCGACGACGGTACCGATGACGCGGGCGAGCTGCATGGGTTCAGCGTTTCCGCAATTCCGGGAGGTCCACGTGGTCGATGATGCCGACGACGGCGGCGTCCACCGGGCAATCCTTCATGCCGGCGGCCATCCGCGCGGAGCTTCCCGAGACGACCAGCACGGTCTCGCCGACACCCGCGTCCACGGTGTCCACGGCGACCAGGTAGTTGCCCTCGATCGTACCCCTGGGATCCACGGGCCGCGCGAGCAGCAGCTTGTGGCTCACGAGCCGCGGATCCTTCCGCGTGGCGACGACCGTGCCGACGATTCGCGCGAGAAGCATGACGTCCGATCCGGCAGGCCGGGGCGTGAGCCCGCGGCCGGCAGGACACTAGCCCTTCGCGTTGGCCTTGCCGATCGGCAGGACGTCTTCGAGGTTGGCGTGCGGACGCGGAATGACGTGCACCGAGACGAGCTCGCCCACGCGGCGCGCGGCGGCAGCGCCGGCGTCGGTGGCGGCCTTGACTGCGGCCACGTCCCCGCGAACGATCGCGGTGACATAGCCGGCGCCGATCTTCTCCCAGCCGACCAGCGACACCTTGGCGGCCTTGACCATGGCATCCGCCGCTTCAATCATCGCGACGAGCCCCTTGGTTTCGACCATGCCGAGTGCTTCACCCATGTAGCTGCCTCCGAATCAGGCTCTGCCCAGAGCCTTCACCGCATCCTCGATCAGGGCGGTGAGTTCCCGGTATGTTAGCCGAATCTCCCCATCCGTGCCGGAGCTCGTGCCTGCCAGGCCCGGCACATCGGGCACCAGCCGCGCGCCCGAGCCATCGGGTGCCTGCACGACCTGGCAGTCGAGCTGTCCTCCTGCCGCTGGCGGCGACGCGTCGTCGGTGCAGATGGGCGCAGGTGACGCAATGCCGTACATTCCGCGCAGTCCCTGAAGCCGATCGACTTCGCCGCGCGACAACAGGTTCTCCCGCCCGAGCGTGCGCGCGACGAGGCTGATGGTCGCGAAGTGCTCGATGGTCTCCATCCGGTAGTACGCGGCGTAGACGTCTCCCGCCACGGCAAGGGCGCCGTGATTGGCCAGGAGCAGTCCGTCGTGTGCCTTGATGTACTTCCGCACGGCCGCGGGGAGCTCCTCGGTCGATGGCGTGGCGTACTCGGCAATCGGAACGGATCCGAGGGTCGTGATGACCTCGGCCAGGACGGCGCGATCGAGCGGGATGCCGGCCACGGCAAACCCCGTGGCCGTCGGCGGATGGGCGTGCACGACCGCGCGGACATCCGGGCGGTTGCGGTACACCTCGAGGTGCATCTTCAACTCGGACGAGGGGTCCCGCTCGCCCGAGAGCTTCCGGCCGTCGAGATCGGTGATGCACATCATGTCCGGGAACATGAACCCTTTCGACACGTTCCTGGGCGTGGTCATCAGCCGGGACTCATCGAGCCGGACGCTGATGTTGCCGTCGTTCGACGCCACGTAGCCGCGCTCCCAGAGGCGGCGTCCGCACTCGACGATGTCGCCCCGGATCTGGTCCTCGGTGCGCATGGGGACACCTATGCGGCGTACGCCGTCCGGCACTTGTCGGAGCAGAAGTGCACCGTCTGCCCCCTGAACACACCGGTGATGGCCTTGCCGGGCACCACGTACGTGCCGCACACCGGACATGGGGACATCTTGACGGCAGGCGGCGATGCGGGACGATGGGGTCGCGGGGAGGCGGGACCTGACACTCCGCCCATCACGCCCGAGAGCAGGCGCCAGACGGCCCGCGCCAGGAAGGCGAAGAACAGGAAGACGAGTAGCGTGCGGAGAAGCACGGCTTACTTCCCCCCGGTGCCTGTCCCCGGGTGCGCGCTCTGGATGCCGTCGAGGCCCTTCTTCGCGGCCTGCCCTTCGGGGCTGTCGGGCGCGATGGCGACGACCTGAGCCCACGCGTCGGCCGCGCCCTGCAGATCCTGCTTGCCGAAGGCCCGAACGATGCCCATGTTGAGCAGCGTCTTCGTGTGCCGTCCGTCGATGGCGAGCGAGTGCTCGAACTGTGAAATCGCGCGATCCGGCTGGTTCGTGTAGTAGTACGCCACGCCGAGATCGGTCGACACGTTGGCGTCCTTCGGATCGAGCTCGACCGCCTGCTCGTACCACGAGATGGCTTGCGGATACTGCTCGGCGTCGAAGTACATGTTGCCGAGCTGCACGCGCGGCTGCGCATCGGACGGGTTCTGCCGGGCCACGGCCTCGAGCGCGCGCACCCTCTCCGAATCGAGGGGCACGGCCTGGCTGCCCTGCGCGGACGCCTGCGCCTGTGCCTGCGACGCAGGCGCAGCAGCCACCGGCCTGACGGCCGGTCCGCTCGCCTGCTGGCTGCCGAGGATCCAGCCGATGATGACGCCGAAGAGGATTCCGGCAATTCCGAGAACGATCGCGTCAGCGCGCATTGCCACCCTTCAGGATAACAACCTCTGGCAGAGCCAGTCCACCAGCGCGCGCGCCAGGTCCGGATCCGCCGCGAGGAGCACGGACCCATGGCCGGCCACGGGACTGAGGCGCTGCTCGCGAGCGGGTGATCCCGACACGAGGTCCTGAATGGTCCGCAGCGCAAACGCGTCTTCGGTACTGGCCACGAACAGGACCGGACGCTCGCCGATTCGCCGCATCACCTCGGCGCCGACACGCACGCCGCGGTAGTCGAGGCTTGGCGAGACGGCGGCCGCCGCGCGAATCGTCGGCTGGCCGGCCGCGGCCAGGAGCGCGAGGTTCGCGCCGAGCGAGGCGCCAGCCACGGCAATCGCATCCGGCCTGACGTCGGGCCTGGACGAGAGGAACTGCACGGCCGCGCGCACGTCGTCGACCATCGCGTCCAGGTCGGCTGCCCCGCCCGAACCCCCGTGGCCGCGCAAGTCCACGGCCAGCGCGGTCACGCCGAACGACTGCAAGAGCGTGGCGGTCGCGTCCCAGTCCATCCGCGACCGGGCACGCATGTGCACGAGCACGACCCCGGGTGCGGGACGCGCAGGCGCGTCGTAGATCTGCGCCGTCAACGGGACGCCGTCCAGCGACACGAAAGAGACTTGCCGGCCCGCCGCCTCGACCGCGCCGATTGCGCACAGCAGCACGGTCGCGACGGCAAACCCCTGCACGGATGAAGGCCGAAGGCGCGGGATCAGAGTGTGCTTCCCGCCACGGCCGCCAGGTAGTCCTGCACCGAGCGGCGCAGGCCCACGAAGAGCGCGTGACTCATGAGCGCGTGACCGATCGAGACCTCGTCGAGATGCGGCAGCGTCCGGAACAGCGCGAGGTTGTCGAGATCGAGATCGTGCCCGGCATTGACCCCGAGCCCGGCGTCGTAGGCGACGCGCGCGGCCTCGACGTAGATCGCGAAGGACCTGGCCGCGGCCTGCGGACCCCGCTCGCAGGCGCGTGCGAAGGGCTCGGTGTAGAGCTCGACACGGTCGGCGCCCAGGCCCCGCGCCCACAGGATGGGTTCGGGTTCAGGATCGACGAACACGCTGACGCGAATCCCCGCGGCACTCATCCGGGCGATCACACCCTCGAGCATCTCGCGTGGCGTCGATGCCGGCCAGCCGGCCTGGCTCGTGATCTCGCCGGGCACGACCGGCACGAGCGTGCACTGGTCCGGACGGACCTTCATGACGAGCTCGACCAGGTCGGGGCGGGGGTCGCCCTCGATGTTGAGCTCCACGCGGCCTTCGAGCGGTGCCAGCTCGTCGGCGATGTCGAGCACGTCACGGCGCGTGATGTGACGTTCGTCGGCGCGCGGGTGAACGGTGATGCCCGGCGCCCCGGCGTCGACGCACGTCCGCACGGCGTCGAGGACCGAGGGCAGGCGGCCGCCCCGCGAGTTGCGGAGCGTGGCGACCTTGTTCACGTTGACGGAGAGCCTGGCCATGGCGTCACGCGAGGTGAGTGCGGACGGCCGTGGCAATCTCCTCGGCCCACGCCTTGATCTCCTCGTCCCGCCTGCCTTCGATCATGATCCTGAGCAGCGGCTCGGTCCCCGAATAGCGGATCAGCAGACGGCCATGCCCGTCGAGCGACGACTCCACCCGGCGCACGGCCTCGGCAATGGGCTCGACGGCCATGTAGTCGGCACGCTGCCGGACCCTCACGTTGACCAGCACCTGAGGATAGGCGACGAGCGACGAGGCCAGGTCCGCGAGTTCGCGGCCTGTCTCGGCCATGATCCGCAGCACCTGAAGCGCCGTGCCGATGCCGTCGCCCGTCATCAGGTGATCGGCGAAGATGACGTGGCCCGACTGTTCTCCGCCGAGCGAGAGGTCACGGCGCTGCATCTCCTCCATGACGTACTTGTCGCCGACAGGGCACCGGACGAGCTCGATGCCCCGCTCGCGGAGCGCGATCTCGAGCCCGATGTTGCTCATCACCGTCGCCACGACACCACTCCCCTCGAGCCGTCCCTGCCGCCGCAGATGCTCGGCCGCAATCAGCAGAATCGCATCGCCGTCGACGACCTCGCCGCGCCCGTCGATGAGGAGCGCTCGATCCCCGTCGCCGTCGAACGCGATGCCGAGACGGGCCCCGGTGTCGCGAACACGCTGCCGGATGCCGCCGAGATGGGTCGACCCGCAGTTCAGGTTGATGTTCCGTCCATCCGGCGTGACGGCCATCGCATCGACGTCGAAGCCGAGCGCGGCAAAGAGCGGCGGCGCCACGGCGCAGGTCGCGCCGTTTGCGCAGTCCAGAACGATGCGCGCGCCGGCGAGCGGCCCCGCGCTGTCGAGGATCTGCCGGAGATGGTCCACGTAGTGCGCCGCGAGATCGGGGGCCACGGCCAGCGCCTGAGACGCCGCAGCCTCGACCTGCCACGTGGTGTCGGCGACCAGGGCTTCGATCGCCTGTTCGTAGGCGGCGGGAATCTTCTCGCCCGTCGGGCCGAATACCTTGATGCCGTTGTCCTCGAACGGATTGTGCGAAGCCGAGATCACGATTCCGGCGTCGAAGTCGTCCGAGCGGGTCAGATACGCAATCGCGGGCGTCGGCAGCACGCCTCCGCTGACAATGGTGCCGCCGGCGTGGAGGACGCCCGCCGCAAGGCCGCGTTCCATGCCCTCGCCGGACTCGCGCGTGTCGCGCCCGACGAGCACGCGCATCGGCCGGCCCGTGACGTCACCAGCACGGACGAGCGCAGCCCCCACGCGCGTCACCGTTGTCGCATCGAGCGGGAACGTCCCTGCCTGTCCACGAATTCCATCGGTTCCGAACAACGTCATGGCTTCACCGGAGCAATCGTGACCGTCACGGTCGCCGTCTGCGGCGCGCGCACCCGAATCGACGAATCCGCCACCCCCACGGTGACAATCTCGCGAACCGTACGCGACTGGCCTGCAACCGACACCGGCTCGGTAATGGCTTCACCCAACGCGAGGAGCGCGCTCTCGGGCCCGGCAACCTCGACGGTCGCCGGCACCGATTCCACGCTCACCACCTCGAAACCTTCCGCCGGCGTCCCGTCGATCTCCGGCTGGACGCGCACCACGCGGACGCCCGAGATCTCGAACTCAATCGTCACCGTGGAAGGCGAAACCTGAACCACTTCGATCCCGTACGGCGCGTTCACCTGCCCGGGCGTCAGGTGATACAGGCGGCGCCCGCTCCGGGCCGCCACGAGGTCGAGCACCATGGACAGCGCGCCCGCTCCGATCCGGTTGAGCGTACCAGACCCGCCTCGAACCCGGACGTCCACCATGTCCGGCGGGTTGCCGACGATCTCCAGGTCCGCCGGCACGTTCTGGAACTCCACCGGCACGCGCACGACACGTTCCACCGTGCGCTCGCCCGCGACAGCCAGCCACAACAGGCTGGCAATGCAGACCGACAGCAGCTTGAGCCCGAGGTTGCGGAACGGGAAGCCAGGCATCAGACGAAAGAGTACCGCGGCGGGTGTCCGCCGCCCGCCGTGCGGCCGCGCACGACGAGCGTCGACAGCCGCGCCCGCAGCGCGTCGGCATCCAGCCCGCGCTCCATGGAGCCGTCCTTGATGAGCGAGACGATGCCGCTCTCCTCGGACACGACAATGGCCACCGAATCGTTCTCCTCGGTCACGCCAAGTGCCGCGCGGTGGCGCGAGCCGAGCTCACGGCCAAGCCTCGGATTGACGGAGAGCGGAAGGAAGCACGCGGCAGCGGCCACGCGATCGCCCTGGACGATGACCGCGCCGTCGTGCAGCGGCGACGTCGGCTGGAAGATGCTGACGAGCAGATCGTAGGTCAGTCGTGCGTCGAGCGGAATGCCGCCCTCGATGAAGTTCCTGAGGCCGATACCCTGCTCGATGACGATGATCGCGCCGGTCCGCTTCGCCGCGAGCGTGCTGGCCGCCACGACGAGCTCCTCGATCGTGTCATCGTCTGCGTCGGAGCGGTTGAAGCGCCGGAAGAGCGGTGCCTGCCCGAGGTGGACGAGCGCCCGTCGGATGTCGGCCTGCAGCAGCACGATGACGGCGAAGACCGCGTACCCGACGAAGTTCCGGATCAGCCAGTTGAGCGTCTCGAGCTGCAGCCCCAGCGACAGGTAGAAGAGCCCGGCGATGACGGCGGTCCCGATCGCCAGCTGGACGCCACGTGTTCCGCGGATGAGCTTGAGCAGCTCGTATACCACGATCGACACGATCGCGATGTCGAGAAGGTCCCACCAGGTGATGGGGGGACGCTGCATGAGCTCGGTCAGCCAGGACATGGGAAGGTTCGGGCGACCCTGTTGGGGTCAGGCAACCCTAAAGGGTTGCCTCTACAGTGTACCGTCGGCCATACAGTGTACCGTCGGCCATCTGTGTAGGGGCAACCCTTTAGGGTTGCCCATTTCAACCTTTCAGGGTTGCCCCTGCCCTGCCGCCCGGACC